>CP011001.1:338203-676407 GCA_001044335.1 Methylophilales bacterium MBRSF5 | reverse complement strand
TGATTAGTCCTGCAATGATTGAGTATGCGGATAACATATCTTTTAATGGGAAGTCGGTTGATAGCGATATGTTTAAGCTATCAGATCCACTATCAGGAAGACTGATAGGGGTTACTCCAGATTTAACCATTCAAACGGCTCGCATTGATAATTATTTAGCATCTTCGTCGAATGATATCAAGAGCTATTGTTATTGTGGACCTGTCCTTAAAGCCGATACCAGTTCCTTTAATCAGTCTAGAGAAGAGCTGCAAGTCGGTGTTGAGATTTATGGTAATGAAAAAATTGAAGCAGATATTAGTGTAGTATCTACATTAATAAAATCTTTTAAACTATTGAAAATAAAAGATATTTTATTATCATTTAACGATATATCTATCTACACTGAATTTTTAAAATCATTGGCATTATCTGCACATGATTCAAAACAATTGAGATCCTATTTTGCAAAGAAAGACTTGGTATCAATTAAAAATTTACTTGGAAAAAATTTAAATTTTTACAAGATTAGTAAAATTGAATTATTCATGGATATGTTTGGAGATGATAAATCTCTCAAAAAAATCCAAGAATTTTTCGTTGGCAATAAAGTAATACAGAATCGATTAAAAAACTTAAAAAAAATAATGAGTGCTTTGCCATCTTCAGTAAAAATTATCATTGATTTGTCTGACGTTGATTTTTATGAATATCATTCAGGATTTATTTTTAGTGCTTATTCCTCTAAGTTTACCTCCCCAATTGCTAAAGGAGGACGGTTTGAAAATCTAACAACTAACTTTGGGAAAAAAAGACCAGCTGTTGGGTTTACTTTTGATTTAAGAAGTCTTTTATTTGTTGGATAGTTTATGAAAAAGAATTTAGTAGTTATTGGCACTCAATGGGGTGATGAGGGAAAAGGAAAAATTGTTGATTGGTTAACTGATCATGCCTCAGCTGTTGTTCGCTTTCAAGGGGGACATAATGCTGGACACACTCTTGTAATAGAGACTAATGGTGTCCAAAAAGAATATAAGTTGAATCTAATTCCATCAGGGATCGTCCGTGAGGGTGTTGAGTGTTTAATTGGAAATGGCGTGGTCTTAGATATTAACCATTTGATTTCAGAGATTCAAACATTAGAAAAAGACAACCTAGATGTACGTAATCGTCTATTCATCAGCCCAGGTTGCCCATTGATCTTAAAATCACATGTATTGATTGATCAAGCAAGGGAAGAGGCACGATCTACTGAGAAAAAAATAGGTACAACTGGGAAAGGAATTGGTCCAGCCTATGAGGATAAGGTGGCTAGAAGATCCATTAGAGTTTATGATCTCTTCAATCCTGAAGCTTTAAAAGAAAAGCTAACCGATTTGTTATCTCACCATAATTTTATTTTAGAACAACAACTGAATGCTTCACCGGTGAATGTAGATGAAATCTATAATAATTTAGTTGAGTGCGCAGAGGTCATTAAACCTCTTGTGATGGATATATCTAAAAAGATTTATGATCTTAATCAAGCTGATGCAAATGTTTTATTTGAAGGTGCTCAGGGCGCTTTATTAGATATTGATCACGGGACCTATCCCTTTGTTACATCTTCTAATTGTGTCGCTGGACAAGCATCTGCCGGTTCAGGTATTGGCCCTAATCAACTCGATTATATACTTGGCATTACCAAGGCTTATACAACACGTGTTGGTGGCGGCCCTTTCCCAAGTGAGTTGGATATTGATCAGCCTGGTACTCCTGGTTATCAAATGTCAGACATTGGTAAAGAATATGGCACAGTGACTAAAAGAAAGAGACGTTGCGGGTGGTTTGATGCAGTGGCTTTGAAAAGATCCGCAATGGTTAATGGTTTATCTGGATTATGCATAACAAAATTGGATGTTCTTGATGGGTTGGATGAAATAAAGATTTGTACACACTACGAGCTTGATGGAAAAGCTACAGATATTCCACCACTTGGAGCGGAAGATGTGTCACGCTGCAAGCCACAATTCATTACCATGGATGGATGGAATGGAACTACCTTTAGGGTAAAAAAATGGGAGGAGCTACCAACAGAGGCTCAGAATTACCTACAAAAAATTGAAGAGGTGACAGGAATTCCTATTCATATTGTATCTACAGGTCCCGAAAGAGATGAGACAATTCTCATTGAACACCCGTTTGAGATAAATTAATGTCAGATAAAAGCGAAAACCATTTTGGTATTCATGCTAAATGGATTTATACCGCAAATTCCAAACAAGAACTCCTTGAAGACCATATTCTTCTCATTAAGGATGGTTTTATAGATGAAATCGTTCCATTTAAGAGCTTTAGTAATGATGAAGATCTGAATATATTGAATCTGGGTGAATCACTCATAACCCCAGGATTAATTAATGCGCATACACATTCAGCAATGACCTTTTTAAAAGGGATATCTGATGATCAAAGACTAAATGATTGGTTAGAAAAATCGATCTGGCCAAGTGAGGCGAAGTTGCTCAGCCATGACCTTGTTTTCGATGCATCCCAGTTGGCGTGCTTAGAAATGCTGAGTTCAGGCATTACCACATTTAATGACATGTATTTTTTTCCTGATGCAACTGCAAAAGCAGCAACGGTGGTCGGGATGAGGGCAAATATAGGCTTAGTCTTTATTGAATTTAAGAGTGGGTACGCGAATGATTTTACCGATTATCTAGACAAAGGCTTGAAATTTAGGGATGACTTTAGGGGTGAGGAGAGTATAACAACTGCATTAGCACCTCACGCACCTTACACTGTATCTGATGATTCATTTTTAAAAATTAGAACTTATGCTGACCAGTTAGGAATGAATATTCACTGTCATATGCATGAAACCGAGTGGGAAATAAAAAACAGCATAGAACAACATAACGTTCGCCCACTGACTCGTCTGGACTCGCTAGGCTTATTAGGTCCTGATTTTATTGCTGTTCATTGCGTTCATCTCGATTCATCTGATTTAGAAATAATTAAAAAAAAACAAATTAATATTGTGTCTTGCCCTGTATCTAATATGAAATTGGCAAGCGGAATGCCAAAAATTAACACCATGCTCAATAACGCCCAGAATGTAGCAATTGGGACTGACGGGTCAGCAAGTAATAACAAACTAAGCTTATTCGATGATTTAAAACTTTCAGCATTGTTGCAGCGCAGTGAGATAGGTGTAAAAGAATTTTTAAACTCAAAAAATTTATTCGATATGGCGACAATTAATGCTGCAAATACCCTTAATATGCAGGATCAAATTGGTTCTATTGAAAAAAACAAAAAAGCCGATCTAGTCTCTTTTAATTTATCAGATATTCATCTGCAACCAATATACGACCCTCTCTCGACGTTAATATATTCTGGGGGTAGGGATAATGTTCAAAATGTATGGGTTAATGGTAATTTAAAGTATTCAAATAAAGAATTTATTAATGATGTTGATGTCGAAAGTTGTATAAATAAGATTAAATTATGGAAAAACAAAATATCAACGTAGATCTCAATGAGGTAGAGAAATTTAACAAAATTGCTCACAAATGGTGGGATCCATCATCAGAATTTAAACCACTTCACGACATCAATCCATTGAGGGTTAATTACATCAACGATTTATTCCCGTTAAATGAAAAAAATATTTTAGATGTGGGATGTGGTGGCGGTATTTTAGCTGAGTCAATGGCAAAGCTTGGTGGGAATGTGACCGGTATTGATCAAAGTGACATTGCTATCAAAATTGCTAAACTTCATGCAAAAGAAAATAATTTAAGTATTAATTATAAATTATTGAATATAGAAGACTTTTTAAAAAAAGATTCAAACAAATTTGATGTTATTACATGTCTTGAAATGATCGAGCATGTACCTGATCCAGCTTCCATTATTAAGTCTTGTTCAAAAAAACTGAAGAAAAATGGACGCCTATATGTTTCCACAATTAATCGGAACTTGAAAGCCTTTTTATTTGCGATAGTTGGGGCGGAGTATATTCTTAATTTACTTCCTAAGGGAACGCATCATTACGATAAATTCATTAAACCCAGTGAAGTGAAGTCTTGGGCAAACAGTTTAGACATGAATATCTCTAATATTACCGGTATGACCTACAACCCATTTTTAAAAAAATATTCGCTGGGCTCGGATGTGTCGGTAAATTATATTTTAGAGTTACGATTCAATAATGATTAATACAATTTTGTTTGATTTTGACGGCACGCTTGTTGATACCGCCCCCGATCTTATTAATACTGCTAATCAAATATATTCAAAGTACAACCACAAAGAAATTAGCTTCCAGGAGGGATTAGGCTGTTCCTCAAATGGAATCAACGCGTTTCTAAAAAAGAGGTTTACCTCGGGTGAAATTAATAACAACCCCTTGTTTGATGAGTTTGTTGAGATTTATAAAAATAATTGTTATCTCAATGCTTCTCTTTTTCCAGGATTTCAAGATTTATTAAAAGATTTAAAAAAAAGGGGATTCAAGATCGGTATTGTGACAAACAAACCACGAATTTTTACCGATTTGATTCTTAGTCATTTAGGTATCGATTCAATGTTTGATGTTGTGCTTTGTCCGGATGATGGATTTAAACCTAAACCAGATAATCAGATGTTTTTAGAGGTATTTGACAAGCTTAACGTAGGCCATAGTCAGGTTATTTATGTTGGTGATGGTGAGAGGGATATTATTGCAGCCAATGCGTCCAATATTATTTCTGTATTTGCTAGTTATGGCTACATCGATCCGTCAGAAAATACTGAGATATGGGGTTATGATCTGTTAATCAATTCAACCGATGATTTAAAGAAGTTAATTGATATTTTTTCGCTCAGAAATTGCTTGAGCTAATGTTCCGGTATCAGTATATTCGATCTCAGATCCAGAAGGCATTCCTCTAGCAATTCTTGAGATTTTCTTACCCAAGTCCTTAATGAGCTCAGTGATAAAGGTTGATGTAGCATCACCTTCTTTTGTGAAGTTGGTTGCAATGATGACTTCTTTAATATTTTCATCTTTGCACCGTTCGTACAATGAATTCATAGCGAGCTCTTTGGGTCCTACCCCATCAAGAGGTGATAATCGCCCCATTAAAATATAGTACAGCCCATTGTATGAGTGCGTTTGTTCGAACATTAATAGATCAGTTGGCATTTCAATAACGCATAAAACTGAGTTATTTCGACCGCTATCAGAACATAGGTCACAAATAGTCGTCTCACAAAAATTATTGCATGATTTACATTTGCCTAAGTGCTTAAAGCTGTTAAGTATAGAGTTTGCTAAGTTTTTAGCCCCATCGGGATCGCGTTGAAGAAGGTAGTACGCCATTCTTGTTGCAGATTTAGGCCCGACTCCGGGCAGGCATTTTAAACTTTCAATTAAATCACTTAGTACTTTTGACATAATTTAATCAAAAGGGAAGATTCATGCCGGGGGGAACTAAGCCGGACATTTTTTGGCTGGTGGTGGACTCAATTTTTGCTTGTACATCTTTAAGTGCAACTAAAATTAAATCTTCAAGCAATTCTTTATCACTCAGCAATGATTCATCAATCAACACTTTTTTTACTTCATTTTTACAAGACATTGTAATTTTTACCTGCCCATTACTTGCAGATCCTTCAACTTCAATATTACCAAGTTCATTTTGTGCCTTTTGCAGATTGGCCTGCATCATCTGAGCTTGTTTCATTAGGTTACCCATTCCGCCTTTTGCCATTATTTTCTCCTAATTAATTTTGGTCGATTTGATAGTGCTCTCAATAATTTGAGCATCAAATTCATTTAAGATATTTTCAATTTTTGAGTCTGTTTTTATTGAGTCTGTGGCAACCTTCAGAGCATCATCTTTTTCTATTTGTTTTTTTTGAGCCGGCGTTGATGTCACTGTCTCTTCATTTATTTCGATTTTTATTTTTTCTCCATAAATCGTATAGAGCGATTCTTCTAAAATTTTAATATATTTATCATTATTTAAATGCTTGAATCTTTCATCAACGATTAGATATAAAAAATTATCCTCTTGTGACTTAACTAAACAATTTTGCGCTAAGGTTTTTGCCATGCCAGGTTTAATTTGATCTACAACATGATCCCAATTATCAATTCGAATATTCTCTGCTGAGTTTTTCTTTTTGGGTTCTTGGTTCTCAATTTTTTTGTTATGGTTAATTTGTTTTGTTTCTAACCGTATTGCATTACCATTGTTTATCGGTATGAAGTTCAACAGCCTAATGATGGTCATTCTAAATCCGATATGCTGACTCGGAGAAAAAGGTAAATCTTTCAACCCATTGATAGAAATCTGATAAAGCGTCTGTAAGAGTTGAAGACTAAATTGTTCACCACGCTCTATTGATTTATTTCCACCGCCAAATGTTTGTTCCTCTGAGATCATAAAAATTTTTTCCGATAATACTTTTAGTGCGTTTTCATAAGAGATGTGGTGCTCTCTAAGCTTGTTCAGCAAATCAAAGACCTTTTGTTTGTTGTTATCTAAAATGTTTGTAAGTAATTCATCAATCACGCCGTCAGAGGTGACCCCAAGAATTTGAGATAATTTTTCTAGACTGACATTGCCATTTGTGTAATTTATAACTCTATCCGCAAGCGACAATGCATCTCTCATACTGCCATCAGCATGTTTGGACATCATATTTATTGCTTCATCTTCATAGGCTATTTTTTCCTCATGGAAGATATTTTTTAATTGACCACAGATTTCATCATTTGTCATCTGCATCAAATTAAAATGAAGGCATCGGGATATGACTGTCACTGGTATTTTTTCTGGATCCGTGGTGGCCAAGATAAAGATCACATGTTCTGGCGGCTCTTCAAGTGTCTTTAACATTGCATTGAAAGAGCTTTTTGAAAGCATGTGAACTTCATCGATAATAAATATTTTATATTTGGATGAGGTTGGCTGGTAGTTGGCATTTTCAAGCAGCTCACGCATGTTATCAACCTGTGTATTGGATGCTGCATCAAGCTCGATAACGTCAATAGACTTAGATTGGTCAATTTCAAGACATGAAGAACATTCACAACAAGGCGTTGGGTTAGAACCAGTGTGACAATTTAAGCACTTTGCAAAAATCCTGGCAATGGTCGTTTTTCCCACACCTCTCGTACCTGACAATAGATACGCATGATGTAAACGATCACCTAGGATCGAATTTTTTAAGGCCTCAACAATAAATTCTTGACCGACTATGGTCTCAAAATTTTTTGGACGCCATTTTCTTGCAAGAGCTAGATTTTTCATAATTTTAATTAATTAAGGCGAGCCATGGTCTCGGCACTTGTTTCATTAGTTGTGGCTGCTTGCTTCCGCACCTGACCAGGTTGGCTAACTTACAATGCGAGGTGACCCGCCAGCTATTATTTTACATTAACTTGATGTTGGTTGTTGTGTTAACCACATTTTTTTACGGGCTGTTTTGAAAGATAATCCCACTCTTCATCGGTGTAGAGTCTTGATCTAATAAAAAATCTTAAACCCGTTGGGCGCTCCAAAGAAAACTGGCCACCTGTACCAGGAATCGCATCTAGGGTGATATGTGTGTGTTCCCAGTATTCAAATTGTGATGCGCTCATATAGAAAGATACACCATTGACTTCTCCCAAGCATACATCACTTGACCCTAGATAAAACTCACCATCCGGATAGCACATCGGAGAACTTCCGTCACAGCACCCGCCAGACTGATGAAACATGATAGGACCATGCTCATTTCTTAACTTTTCAATTAATTCATTTGCAGCATCTGTGGATGAAATTCTAGTAATCATAAAAAAAGGGTTACATTGTGTAACCCTTATTTTATAACAAAATAACGACTTAAAAGAAGCCTAATTTATTTTCACTGTAACTTACAAGTAAGTTCTTAGTTTGTTGGTAATGATCAAGCATCATTTTATGTGTTTCTCTACCGATACCAGACTGCTTGTAACCACCAAACGCTGCGTGAGCAGGGTAGGCATGATAACAGTTTGTCCATACACGACCGGCTTGTATCGCACGCCCCATACGGTGAGCAATATTTCCATTTCTTGACCAAACACCGGCACCTAGACCGTAGAGTGTGTCGTTAGCAATTTCAAGAGCTTCGGCTTCGTCTTTAAATGTTGTCACTGAAACGACTGGACCGAAAATTTCCTCTTGGAAAACTCTCATCTTGTTATGTCCTTTGAGGATTGTAGGTTCGATATAGTAACCATCAGAAAGCTCACCATCTAATGAGCGTAAGTTTCCGCCTGTAAGAAGTTCAGCACCTTCTTCTTGCCCAAGCTTGATGTAAGACATGATTTTTTCTTTTTGCTCGCTAGATGCTTGTGCGCCGATCATTGTAGCCGCATCAAGAGGGGATCCACCTTTAACAGCTTTTGTTCTTTCAATCGCTCTTTCAATGAATGCATCATAAATTGATTCTTGAATTAATGCACGAGAAGGGCATGTACATACCTCACCTTGGTTTAAGGCAAACATTGTGAATCCCTCAAGACATTTATCAAAATAAGCATCATCTTTTTCCATCACATCTTCGAAGAAGATATTTGGAGATTTTCCACCTAATTCAAGAGTGACAGGGATGATATTTTGAGAAGCGTATTGCATAATCAGTCGACCAGTTGTTGTTTCTCCAGTAAATGCAATTTTCGCTATACGGTCTGAGCTAGCAAGTGGTTTTCCTGCTTCTAATCCAAAGCCATTGACTAAGTTTAATACACCCGGCGGAAGAAGATCACCAATAATTTCTGCGACCACCATAATTGAAACTGGAGTTTGTTCCGCAGGCTTCATAACTACACAATTACCTGCACCAATAGCAGGTGCTAATTTCCAAGCCGCCATTAAGATAGGGAAGTTCCAAGGAATAATTTGTCCAACAACCCCTAATGGTTCATGGAAATGGTAAGCAACAGTCTCATGGTCTATTTCACAAACCGACCCTTCTTGCGCTCTAATTGCTCCAGCAAAGTACCTAAAATGATCAATTGCTAGAGGAATGTCAGCTGCCATGGTTTCGCGAATAGGCTTACCATTATCGATAGTCTCTGCAAGAGCGATCTTTTCAAGATTCTGCTCCATTACATCTGCAATTTTATTAAGAATATTAGCTCTTTCTGTAGGGCTTGTTTTACCCCAGGCATCTTTTGCGGCATGCGCAGCGTCTAGAGCTAAGTTAACATCCGCCTCTGTCGATCTAGCTACTTCACAGAATGGTTTACCAGTTAAAGGGGTAATATTTTCAAAATACTTTCCATCAACAGGTTTTACCCATTTTCCGCCAATGTAATTGTCGTATCTTTCCTTGTAAGGACTATCTATCCCAAGGTTTTTTAGTGTATCAAACGCCATTTTCTCTTTCCTCCCAAAAATAAAATTAGCTGTGATGCTAAGTGTATTAGATGCCTATGCAATACATTAATGGGATTTTGCGTTTAAATCAAGTCAACATACCTGATAACATTTTATGTATAATCCACGTCTAAAATTCATCAGGAAGGGTGGATGAGTGGTTTAAATCGCACGCCTGGAAAGCGTGTTCAGGTTGAATAGCCTGACGCGGGTTCGAATCCCGCCCCTTCCGCCATTAATTTCTTGTGTCATTTAAAATTAAAACAACAATGAATTGAATTTTTTTGTATACCAAACACTCTATGAAGTGTTTTTACTATTTTGGGAGATTTCATAGATGACGAAAGATGTCTTGAAATACCTGGTAATACCTATAATGAGTTTCTTGATGTTTGGTATCTTTATCCAATATCATGTATCAAAACCAAACCCACCAAAAAAATTATTGTGCAATGAAGGCAATCTTTTATCCCAAATTGACGGAAAAGGTTCTGTTTACACCAGGGTAGGTGGCTTATCATGTAATTATGACAAAGGAACTCTTATTATTAATGATAAGAGCAACAGAGTAACGTTAAACGTTTTATAGATATTCTTATTTATAAAAGTGAGCAAAAACTACCGTTAATTTTACTTTCTGAACTAGGTTTCGGAATAATGTCTGACAATTGTTTTATAAATTCTTTATATAAATTCGTGAGCTGTATGTCTTGCCTGACCTGAAGATATTGTATTTTTTGTATAGATAGCGTTCCCTGCTTTATCTGGTTTGAAGGTTCTTCATATATATTAAATTTTAATTCGGCATACATCGTTTTCATTAATGGATTATAAAAAAAATTAGGTTCAAGTTTGATAATATAATGTGAATATTTGTTGGAGTCACAGTCTTCATATTTTATTTGTTGATGACTTTTTCTATAAACCAATAAAGCATTTCTAAAAATATCAGAGTGCTTATAAAAAAATCTTTTATTTACTCTAAATGATACTCTGTCAGAGTCGGAGTAATAATTATATCGGTCATCAAAAAAGTATTGGACATCAAGCTCTTCACTTGCTATTAATGAAGGCATGAAAATAAAGTTAATAACTAATAAAAAAAAAACGATACTTGCATTCATTTTCATCATATGTACTAGTCTATCGGGAATAGCTTTAAGTTCAACTTTAGATGGCAAAATAATTAAGATTATTGATGGCGACACGGTCTATTTTCAGGCTAACAATGACGATGGCTACAAAAAACTAAGACTTGTGGGTATTGATGCTCCAGAAATGAAACAAGCTTTTGGCAATCAATCGAAGCAATGTTTGGCTAATCTAATTAACAACAAGCTGGTTCAAATCATTTCGTTTGGAGAAGATCGTTACAAAAGAACCTTGGCAAAAATACTCATTGAAAAAATTGATATCAATCTTGCTATGATTAAAAATGGCTGCGCTTGGTTTTATAGAAGATATAAAAATACTTTAGATAAAGATGATCAGGTTATGTATGATCAAGCTGAAATTTTTGCTATTGAAAATAAAAAAGGACTTTTTAACAACCAAGAGGCAGAAGCTCCATGGGTTTGGAGAAAAAAGAATTGAACAATTTTTCTTATTACTTATCAATACAAAAAACTAGGGAGTTATTAATGAAAAAAATATTATCAGTGCTTTCGCTTTTTCTCTTTCCAGCAGTAGGTCTTGGTGCTTGTGGTGATTTTTATGACACACCTTTAACAACCCTCCAGGGGGATAAATTTAATCTATGTGAACATAAAGATAAACCTATTATCTTTGTCAACACCGCCAGCAAATGTGGTTTCACCTCCCAATTTGAGGATCTCGAGAGACTTTACTCTGATAACAAAGATAAGCTTTTAATAGTAGGTTTTCCATCTAACGATTTTAATCAAGAACCTGGTTCTAATGAAGAAATACAAAAATTTTGCAAACTAACATACGCTGTTGAATTTCCAATGATGGAGAAATCAAGTGTCGTTGGCCCTAAGGCAAACCCAATTTATCAAAAATTGAGCGATGTTACAGGCAAGGCTCCAATGTGGAACTTCTATAAGTTCGTTGTGATGCCTAATTTTGAAAAAGTGCACGTGTTTTCCAGTATGACAAATCCCGAATCTAAGGATATTAAAAAGATACTGCAACCATTTAATATTAATTAATTTTTGTTGATATGCTGAATAATGATTGCTGATAGCTCTTCAACAGAGCGACTGGTTGAGTCAGCAATTGGAACCCCTAGCTTTTGCATTAATCTTTCAGCTTTTTTGATTTCATCTTTACAATTTTCAAGGCTTGCGTAATGACTATCGGGACGTCGTTCACTTCTCAGTGAGCTTAACCTGTTTGCTTGAATTGTGAGACCAAAAATTTTATCCATATATCCTTCAAGAATAGGAGGAATCGTACCTCTCTCGAAATCTTCAGGAATTAAAGGGTAATTTGCTGCTTTTATGCCAAATTGCATGGCCAGATAAATACTTGTTGGTGTTTTTCCACTTCTTGAGACACCAACCAAAATCACGTGAGCTTGGTTTAATCCATTATGCGTCATCCCGTCATCATGGCCTAGAGCAAAATTTATGGCCTCAATACGGTTGCCATAATTGGCACCCTTCATGCTGTGAGCCACCCCAGGCCTGGTCAGTGGTTCCTGATTTAATTCTTCTCCAAGTGGATATATAAAGGATTCAAACAAGTCAATATAGTATGCATCTACCTGTTTCAGTTCGCTGCGAAGGATATTATTACCAATAGACATAATCACAATCGGCCTTATCCCGTTAATTAATTTTGCATTGACGATTCTTTTTTGAGCATCTTCAATTTTTTGATGAGAGTCAGTGAAGGGAATCCTAATTTGCTCAAATTCTGTATCCGGGAAATGCGCTAACAAACCACCGAGGGAGCCGGCTGTAATACCTGTTCCATCAGATATAAAAAAAGCTCTTCTTTTATTGTCAGAAGACATTACTTCGAAATTTTTTTCCAGGTAGAAATAACGGTATCAGGATTTAATGAGACAGATGATATTCCTTTGTCCACCAACCATTGAGCCAAGTCATCATGATCTGACGGTCCTTGCCCACATATACCTACATACTTCTTCTTCTTTTTAGCAGAAGTAATTGCTTGTTCAATGAGCTTCATTACTGCAGGATCTCTTTCATCAAACCCATCAGCCAAAATACCAGAATCACGATCAGTACCTAGAGTTAATTGTGTCAAATCATTTGACCCGATTGAAAAACCATCAAATAATTCTAGGAATTCATCAGCCAGAATGGCATTCGATGGAACCTCACACATCATAATAATTTTTAGATCATTTTCACCTCTTTTAAGGCCATGACTCTCTAAAATTTGAAGTACTGATTTAGCTTCGTTTAGAGTTCTAACAAATGGAATCATGATTTGGATATTGGTAAGCCCTAATTCATCCCTCACTTTTTTCAATGCTTTGCACTCCAAAGCGAAACAGTCTTTGAATTCTTCGGATTGATATCTTGCAGCACCCCTAAATCCAATCATTGGATTTTCCTCATCAGGCTCATAAATATCTCCAGCAACCAATTTTTTATACTCGTTAGACTTAAAGTCTGACGTTCTTAAAATAACTGGATTTGGATAGAAAGCAGAACCCAAAGTAGCTACTCCTTCAGCAACCTTATTAATGTAGTAATTTTCCGGATTCGAATAACCTTTTGACTTATGGTCAATCACTTCTTTAATATCACTTGGCATGGCATCATAATTTATGATGGCTTTTGGATGAATGCCAATAATATTGTTGATAACGAATTCTAATCGCGCTAATCCAACACCATGGTTTGGTATTTGGGCAAAGGTAAATGCCATATCGGGATTACCAACATTCATCATCACCTTAACAGGCGGAGAAGGCAATTCCCCATCTTCTTGAATCTCAACATCAAAATCCAGCTTACCTTGATAAACTATTCCAGTTTCACCTTCAGCGCATGACACAGTAACAATATCGCCATCTTTTAGTAATTCAGTTGCATTCACACTGCCAACAATAGCAGGAATACCAAGTTCACGCGCGATAATTGCAGCGTGACAAGTTCTACCACCTCTATTAGTTACTAGGGCAGAGGCTCTTTTCATAACAGGTTCCCAATTTGGATCTGTCATGTCTGCAACCAAAACATCTCCAGGTTGAACAGTGTGCATTTCATTAGGGTCTGTTACAACTCGCACCGGTCCAACACCAATTTTTTGAGTGACAGCTCGTCCTGCAACAATTGCCTTACTGGTTTCATTAAGCTTGAAAGTTTCAGTGACATTTTTCTTTTGTGATTTCACTGTTTCAGGCCTTGCTTGAAGGATATACAGTTTATTGTCGATACCATTCTTACCCCATTCAATATCCATAGGGCACCCATAATGCTCCTCAATAGTTATTGCATATTTAGCTAGCTCTAAAACTTCATCATTCGAGAGACTGAATCGATCAGATTCTTTATTATCCACATCTACAGTCTCTGTACTTTTTCCAGCTTCATTCAAATTTGAAAAAACCATCTTAATTTTTTTTGAACCGATTGTTTTTTTCACAATGGCAGGAAAATTCTTTTTTAATAACGGTTTATGGACGTAAAATTCATCAGGGTTTACAGCACCTTGAACAACAGTCTCACCAAGACCATATGAAGACGTAATAAAAACAACATCATTAAAACCAGACTCTGTGTCAATAGAAAACATCACACCAGCACATCCAATATCACTTCTCACCATCTGTTGCACGCCCGCAGATATAGATACGTCCGCATGAATAAAACCTTTATGCACACGATAAGAAATTGCGCGATCGTTATACAAGGATGCAAAGACTTCTTTAATGGCTTTTTTGATATTTTCAATGCCTTGAATATTTAAAAAACTTTCCTGTTGACCTGCAAAGGATGCATCAGGAAGGTCTTCCGCAGTAGCTGATGATCGAACAGCAAAAGTCATTCCGTCAGATGATCTTTGAGTTAAATTAGAATATTCCTCCTCAATTGAGCTATCTAATTCTTTTGGAAAAGGGGTTTCCATAATCCAATTACGGATCTTTTTGCCAGACGCAGCAAGCTGTTGAACATCATTAATGTCTAATCCATCTAACTCTTGTGAAATTTGATTACCAAGATCATCGTGTTTTAAAAATTCTTGGAATGCACAAGCGGTAGTTGCAAATCCGGTTGGAACGCGAATTTCTTTTTGTGTTAATTGAGAAATCATTTCACCAAGTGATGCGTTTTTTCCACCAACCGAACCAACGTCAGTGTTTCTCAAATTTTCAAAAGGGATAACGTAATCTGTCATGCTGTTTTTACTCTTAATTAATATCTGTATGAATGCTGCTTACCAAAACTTGTAATTCTGCCAAATTCACAATCAAATGTCATTAAATAATGTAACATTAGTTTAAAAACACTGATCCGTAATATGAAAGATTTTGATAAAGATATTGCATGTATTTCAAGTATAAGTCGATACTTTGCAAGACTTATTAAAAATGAAGAGTACCTTGAATACATGCGCACATCATATTCAAAACTCTTTGGTAAAATTGATGTTGAGGAAACCTTATCCTTTAAGGTCGATGACGAAAAAAACTTTCTAAAATCTATCAGAGTCGCAAAAAATAAAATCTTAATGCGATTAATTTTTTGTGATTTAAAACAAATGATCCAGTATGAGGATGTTGTTGATATTTACTCATACTTTGCCGATTTAGTTATCCAAAAGACATTTGCTTTCTATGCCGAAAGTTTTAATTGCAAAAAAGAAAATTTCTATATCATTGCAATGGGAAAATTAGGAGGTCAGGAGCTTAATGTGGCTTCAGACATTGATTTGATATTTGCACATGACAATGACACTTTGGATAATCAACAAGGCTCAGAACTTGCAAAAAAAATTATCTATGCACTCGAGAATAATGATGAGAATGGTTTTGTATTTCATGTTGATATTAGATTGAGACCTCATGGTAGTGAAGGAAGATTGGTACCATCATTAAATTTTCTTGAAGACTATTATCTGAATTATGGAAGAGAATGGGAGCGCTATGCGTGGATTAAACATAGAGTAATTGTTGGTGATGAAGATAAAATTTCTAACCTGATTACCCCTTTTGTTTATAGAAAATACCTAGACTATAAAACGATTTCTGAGATTAGAAACTTAAAAAAATTAATTAAAAAAGACTTAAATGAAAAAAATAAGTTAAATGACATTAAGTTAGGTGTCGGTGGGATTAGGGAGATTGAGTTTATTGTCCAGGCAATCCAGCTCATAAGGGGTGGAAAAAATCCACATTTAAGATTAAAAAATACACTTGCATCATTACAACAAATTTTTTATGAAAAGGCCTTAGATAAGGAAGAATTTACTAATTTAAAAGCGGCCTATATCTTTCTTAGAAATACTGAACACAGAATCCAATATCTTGATAATAAACAAACTCATTTGATTCCAGCAAATGGTGACTTAGATCTTTTATCACAAAGTTATAATCTAAATTCCAAAGAATTCATAACTCAGCTTGATAAATTCAGAGAATCTATTAATTTTCAATTTGTTAACTTTTTCAAAACTGAAAATGAGCACGAAGGAGCAATCGACCATTTCCATGACAGTGAAAATAAGGAGTTGGTGGATAATTTAACAAAATCAAAACGTTGGAATAAATTATCTATTGCAAATCAAGAAAGAATTATTACGCTTTTTAAATTATTAGATGAAGAGATTTATGTTAATAAATACAAGAAAGATCAAAAAGTTTTTTTAAAAGTTTACGACCTCATAGAGACCATATCTTCAAGATCTAATTACATTGCATTTTTTATTGAATATGCAGATTGTTTTAAATCAATCATTAGGTTTGCATCTAACAGCTCTTGGATTATTGAGTATATTAAAAAACATCCAATTTTGATTGATGATCTTTTAATTAACCATGGAGATTATGAAGTGGACTACAGCCTGCTTCATGATCGAACACTGGATATTTTATTAAAACTTAAAAGCTTAGATGAACAGCTAGATTATTTAAGGGACCTTAAACACAAATTAATTTTCCAACTTGCGGTTTTAGAAATTAAAGGTGAAATTAAACTAGAAACGGTCTCTGATGAGCTATCAGATATTGCTGATTTTTTTATCAACATTACCATCGGCTTTCTTAAACATAAGTTTAGTAATGACAAACTTTTTGAATCATTTGCTATTGTCGCTTACGGCAAATATGGTGCTAAGGAAATGAGTTACGCATCTGACTTGGATATTGTATTTTTATATAAATATGCTGGGCATGATAAGTCAGAATTTATCAACATTGCCAAGAAGTTAAGTACATGGTTTTCCAGTTACACCAATGCTGGGGTTTTATATGATTTAGATTTGGCTCTCAGACCAAATGGAAATAACGGCTTGTTGGTCAGCTCATTTGATGCGTTTGAAAAATACCAAATGGAGCAGGCATGGTTATGGGAACACCAAGCCTTATCCAAGGCAAGATGTTGTTATGGAAACGAGGCTTTAACAAAAAGGTTTAACGAAATACGAAACAAAGTCCTAACAAAACCGAGAAGAATTCAAGAATTAAAAGATGAAATATTTAAAATGCGTCAAAAAATGTATAGTCAACATAACCCCAAAGAAGATAGCTTTGACTTAAAAAACGATAAAGGTGGGCTCATTGATATTGAATTTTTAGTTCAGTTCTTTGTGTTGATGTATTCAACCAAACATCAAAATTTATTGTCTAACACGGGTAACTTGGCTTTAATTAATGCTTTAGAAGGTTACCAGTTGATTAAAAGTGAGGAGTCAACACTTCTTAAAAAAGCATATCTTTTATATAGGCAAGAAATTCATAAATTGGCATTAAACAATCAAACTAATTCATTGGTTGATAGGGGGCTTATGGAGAATCTACCGCATGAAGTTCATCAATGTTTCATGTCCTATCTTTCTTAGGTTTAATAATAATTGCAGTCTTTAATTGATATTGTTAAAATCTAGTTCTTTGGATATTTCCTCAAAATTTAGAGTTATTTCATAAATAAGATTTAAAATCAGAGAAGTTTGAATCTTAATAATAAAGTCAAAACGGAGAAAAAAATGGCATCTTTATTAGAACAATTAAAATCAATGACCACTATTGTTGCAGACACTGGTGAAGTTGATGCAATTAAAACGCTTAAGCCTGTTGATGCAACAACAAACCCATCACTACTATTAAAAGCTAGTCAACTACCGCAATGTGAATCAATGATTGAAGAGGCTATTGCATATGCAAAGGCTCAAGGAGGTTCTACTGAGGAGCAGGTTGAGAATGCAGCGGATAAATTAGCTGTGGCTGTTGGCCTTGAGATTTTAAACCATATTCCAGGTCGTATTTCGACAGAGGTTGATGCAAGTTTATCATTCAATATAGATAAAATGGTTGCAAAAGGTAAGAAGCTTATTAAGCTCTACAACGATGCCGGCGTATCTAATGATCGCGTACTCATTAAGTTAGCGTCTACTTGGGAAGGTATTAAAGCAGGTGAAATCCTCGAAAAAGAGGGCATTAATTGTAACTTAACCCTTTTATTCAGTTTTGCTCAGGCCAGAGCTTGTGCTGAAGCAGGTGTTTTCCTTATCTCTCCATTTGTTGGAAGAATCATGGACTGGTATAAGGCTAAAACTGGTCAAGAGTATGCACCAGCTGATGATCCAGGCGTGCAGTCAGTAACTAGAATTTACAACTGGTATAAAGAGCATGGTTTCAATACAGTTGTTATGGGTGCTTCTTTTAGAAACATCGGTGAGATTACTGAATTAGCTGGATGTGATCGATTAACTGTTGCCCCTGCGCTACTTACTGAACTAGAGAACACTGAAGGTACTTTAGATAAGAAGCTAGTTGACAATGGCGCGAAAACTGAAAAACCTGCAAAACTTACTGAAGAACAATTCAGATTTGATCATAATGAAGACGCTATGGCGACTGAGAAGCTTGCTGAAGGTATCAGAAACTTTGTTATCGATCAAAATAAACTTGAAAAAGCTCTTGCTGAGAAACTGTAAGCTTTTTTGAATTGACAAGGAAACTATCTACCTATAATATTCCCGTTCTAACAGGAAATAGGTAGATATTCTATTTTTTATAAATTTTTATCGGGAGATATAAACGATGGCATTAACTCAAGTCGCATTAGACTCATTAGATTTTGACGCAACAGTTGCTTTAGCTGAAAAAGTTGCAGCAAATGTTGATATTTTAGAAATTGGTACTCCATGCATTAAGCACAACGGTATCAAATTATTAGAAACTTTAAGAGCTAAGTTCCCAAACAACTTAATCTTAGTTGACCTTAAAACAATGGACGCTGGCGAATATGAAGCTGAGCCATTCTATAAAGCTGGTGCTGACATTTGTACAGTTCTCGGCGCTTCTGGTATCGCTACAATTAAAGGTGTTATCGCAGCTGCTAAAAAATACGGTAAAGAAGTTCAAGTTGATATGATCAACGTTGACGATAAAGCATCTTTAGCTAAAGAAGCTGTTGCTGCTGGTGCACAAATCATCGGTGTTCACACTGGTCTTGATGCTCAAGCTGCTGGTCACACACCATTTGAAGATTTAGCTGCTATTGCTGCTCTTGATACAGGCGCTAAAATCTCAGTTGCTGGTGGCGTTAAAGCTGCTACAACTCAGCAAGTTAAAGACGCTGGTGCTGCAATTATTGTTGCTGGTGCTGCTATCTACGGCGCTGCTGATCCAGCTGCTGCGGCTAAAGAAATTACAGATATTGCTCACTAATCGAGTAAAAATCTAGTATTTTTTAAAATCCCGACTCAGGTCGGGATTTTTTTTGGTATTATTTTGTTTTATTTATGAATTCATTAATTTAAGGGATGCTGAATGGATACACAAAAACTTATTTTAGATAGATTAACCACGGTACTTTCAGAAACTGACAAAAGTAACGCAGCAAAGTTAAAAGCACTTGTTGACGGTGCTGGAAGAATTTTCGTTGGCGGGGCAGGTCGTTCTGGACTTGTTTCACGTTTTTTTGCAATGCGTCTTGTTCATTCAGGTTATCAAGTGAACATGGTAGGTGAGGTTGTAACACCAGCAATGAAGGATGGTGACTTACTTGTTGTAATTTCTGGATCCGGTGGAACAAAGACTCTATTACCCATTCTTGAAACTGCAAAATCAAAGGGCGGTAAGATTGCGGTTATTTCTCAGAAAACAAGTTCAGCAATGGCAGAGATTGCTGATTTGGTAGTTCAAGTTGGTAATGATGACAGCTATTCTAATTACACAGAAGGTATGCCAATGGGCACAGTATTTGAGTTATCAACATTAGTGTACTTAGAAGCAGTGATTGCAGAAATTATTTTTGACAAAGGTTTAACTGAGGATGGTATGAGAGCGATTCATGCTAACTTAGAGTAAAATCAGTTTTTATAATAAAAAAGGGAGCATTAGCTCCCTTTTTTGTTTAAAATTTTATAATGCATACCTTTGATCTTCCTCATCAAGAAAACTCATCCATCTGGTTTGATAAATTCGCTTCCAGTCACTCTCCGATATTTCTTGATAGCTGTTTTCAAGGTAATGGTCATCTCAATGATTATAATCGATATGACCTAATCTGCTGGGATCCGTTTATAGAAATAATTCAAAAAGGATCCAAGACTTTAATCATAAAGGAGGGTACATCATTTTTATCTGATGAATCATTTACAGAGACCGTAGACGTTATCTACTCCGGATTATTAGATAGTTACGGAAATAATTCTTTACTGCCATTCACAGGCGGCTTGATTGGCTACCTCTCGTATGAGTTTGGTCAGAAAAGCACAAAAGATATAGTTTTACCTCAAGCAAGAGCAAATGCCTATAAAAATACTATTCTTGTGGACCATCTTGAAAAGAAAACACATTTTATTAGCTTTAATGAAAAAAAAGATGCAGTAGCAACTTATGATCAATGTTTGAATCATCAAAATGAAATTAGTGACGACTTTGTTATCACAGAGCCAATAGTAAATATTGAATCTTTTGAGGAGTATAAAGATAAGTTTAATAAGATTCAGCAATACATTACCGATGGTGATGTTTATCAGGTAAATTTAGCCACAAAATTTTCCACCAAATACTCTGGAGATCCTTGGGTCTTTTATAAAAAATTTCGCGACATTAATAAGTCACCATACATGGCGTATTTAAAGTTTGAAGATTATTCCATTATCTCAGGCTCACCAGAACAGTTTATTTCAGTCAATGGGCAAACTATAACTTCACGACCAATAAAGGGCACAATGCCAAGAGGGGATAATTTAAAGTCCGATAGCATTAATTATGAAAAACTGAGTTCCAGTGAGAAAGATAAGGCAGAAAATTTAATGATAGTGGACTTAATCCGAAATGACCTAGGAAAGAATTGTGACACGGGTACTGTTAATGTAAAAAATCTATTTAACATTGAGAGTTATCCCAACGTTCATCATCTTGTAAGTTCTATTGAGGGTCAACTCAAGCAAGAGATATCGCCATGGACCGCATTTTGTGACGCTTTTCCAGGAGGTTCAATAACTGGTGCCCCAAAGAAAAGATCATTAGAAATTATTGATGAGCTGGAAAGTTTTTCAAGAGAGATTTATTGTGGATCAATTTTTTATTTATCTTTCAATAAGACCATGAATTCCAATATTGCAATAAGATCTTTGATTGCCTCTGGTGGTAGATTAGAATATTTTTCAGGTGGTGGCATTACAAAAAGCTCGTCGGTAAAGAGCGAGTACAATGAAATATTTAATAAAGCTGCAAATATTGAAAAAGCCATTTCATACTTTATGAGGTTATCAAATGAATAAAGAATTAATGAATAAAATTAAATCAGATTTAAATGAATGGATGATCCACAATGAATTATTAGTCAAAGAATTTGTGTTCTCAACTTTTCAAGATGCCATTAATTTTGTTAATGCAGTTGCAAAAATTGCAGATGAAGCCGATCATCACCCTGATATTTTCATTTCTTACAATAAGGTGAAAATCTCATTAATCACCCATGATCTCGGGGAAATTTCAGAAAAAGATTATTCACTTGCAAAAGAAATTGAATCTCTAGAAGTTTAAAAATTTCGTTTTTTTGAAATCACCATAATTCAGTAAGACGGTAGGTAATATCAATAGATTTAAAATGGTAGAGGTGAATAAACCTCCAATAATGATCATGGCCATAGGACCTTCGATTTCTTTTCCTGGCTCTCCAGATCCAATGGCAATCGGAAGAAGGGCTAGACCAGCTACTAAGGCAGTCATCAGAATGGATGGCAATCTTTCCGATGCGCCGAGGATGCATGTTTCTAAATTCCACGTATGACCCTCATAATCCACGAGGTGCTGATAGTGAGATATCAGCATTATTGAATTCCTTAACGTAATTCCGAACAGCGTGACAAATCCGACTAATGATCCGATCGATATCCAACCCCCATGAATTGATGCTGCGATGACACCGCCAATGAGTGCAAAGGGTAAATTAAGTAGTGTAAGGCTGAGATTTTTTAAAGTACCAAACGCTATATAGAGCATTAAAAGAACGCCAGCAATTGCAATAGTCGAATGTGCAATCAAGTCTTCACGTGATTGTGCATTTTCTTGAGCTTCGCCTGTGATCTCAAAATAGTTCCCCGAACCTAATTGAATTCTCTCAAGCCCTTTTTTTACATTAATTACGTAATCATTTAAATCATAATCATCAATATTAGATGTGATGGTTTGTACTCGCTTACCACCCTGATGAAGAATCTTAGAACGACCACTAACTTGTGATATTTGGGCGATGTCTCCCAGCTCAACTATTTGGCCCAATGATGAGCTAAGGGGTAATTTTTTAATATCTTCAATACCATCCTTAAATTCTGAATCTATGGTAACGGCGATGTCAACTGGAATCATTCTTTCGTATATCTGTGCTACAGGTAAGTTTTCATATGCAGCTCTAATAACATCTAGAGCATCCGCTCGACTGATTCCAAAATTTGTTAGCTGCTCTGGAAGTAGTTTGATATTTACCTGGGGATTTCCAGGAGGGGATTGCAGCATGATGTCTTTAGATCCTGGAAGGGTTTCTAACATTTGAGCAACTTTAATGGCATCTTGATCAAGGGTGTCTAAGTTATTTCCATACAAATTAATCACAACGGCAGCATTGTAGCCAGATATTGTTTCTTCAATCCGTTCTGTTAAAAAAGTATTAATTGCAAAATTAACTCCCACAAAACCATTATCTTTATCATAGACAATATCCTGAATTGAGCTCAGGATTCTTCTTTGGTCGTCTCCAGATTTTTTTGATAATTCAATCTCAAATTCACTGTAGTGTGTACCAAATGTATCTGCACCAAGAGGCGAGCGGCCAACCCATTGGGCGACTGACCGCACGCCGTCAATTTTTAAAATTTGTTCCGTCACTAAGTTACCAATCCTTAAAGACTCTTTTTCCGAGGTTCCTGGGTATGCTGCCATGTGCATAATGTAATGTCCTTCGTTTAATGGCGGAATAAAATGAGTTTTAAATAAAGGAATGAATGAGAGACCAAACGCAATCACAAATAAAGAGATAATTAAAACGACTTTGGAGTGAGATTCAATGCGAAGCAATATATTGCGGTAATTTTTTTTTAATGATTTGATTACAGGTGAGTCTTCAGTGTTCAGATTTTCATTTTGACCAAGAAGCAAATAACTCATAGCAGGTGTAACTGTAAGGGCTACTGCTAGAGACGCTAGAATGGAAAGGATATAGGCAATCCCTAACGGGCCAAATAATTTTCCGGCAACTCCGGTTAATGAAAGCAAAGGTAAAAAAACAATAACAATAATCAAAGTTGCATAGACTACTGATTTTCTAACTTCCATTGAGGATTCAAAAACGACCTGATATAAGGGTTTTTTATTTTTCAATGTTTTGTTCTCTCTTAATCGACGAAAAATATTTTCCACATCAATAATTGCGTCATCAACGACCTCACCAAGAGCGATAGCAAGACCACTGAGTACCATGACATTTAGCCCCAGGTTCATATGACTCATGACCGCAATCGCTGATAGAAGCGATAGCGGGATGGCGATAGCAGAGATAAAAGCCGTTCGAAAATTAAATAAAAATAGGTACAAAATTCCAATCACTAAAATTGCACCAATGATGATATCCACCCTTAACCCTTTGATTGATGCATCAATAAAATTAGCCGGCTTGAAAAGTTCTGGGTGAATGGTTATTTCTTCCTTGTTGGCAACCGAAAGAAGAGATTCGATTGCTGTCTCAAGATTTTCAGTCAATTCGTATGTATCTGAACCAAGCTGCCCCTGGATCGATAAATACACACCAATCTGACCGTTAATGGAGGCGCTACTGATGGAGGGGGTATATCCATCCTCAATGACAGCCACATCCTTAAGTCTGAGTAATTTTCCTTGCTTATTGAATAGAGTCGTTTGTTCTAATTCTCTTGCTGTAAGCGTTTGTCCTTCTGTATTAATAATGATTCTTTGATTTTCATTTTGAATAAAACCTCCACCGCGGACAGCGGAAGATTTTTTGGCAGCAGTAAATATATCTTGTAAACTTAGATCATTTTCTAGCAATTTTTTTGGAATAGTCTTGATTTGCAGCTGCCTAACCTTGCCGCCAAATCGATTTACATCCGCAACGCCTTCTACTGCCATTAAGTGCGGAATAACAACATTGTCAGCAAAAGTTCTCAGTTGAATTTCATTCTTAGTGTCAGAAGTTAATCCTATTCCAAGAACGCTTGATGCGGATGAGGTGAGGGGAGTTATTTTTGGAATAATGTTGGTCGGTAAGATGTTGGTAAGGGTTGATAATTTTTCTGTAATTGACTGCCTGTTTCTGTAAACATCTGTATCTTCATCAAAAATTACTGTGACGACTGAGAGCCCTGGAATGGATTGGGATCTAATTTGCTTTATTCCGATCGTGCCTGAAACCATTACCTCGATCGGTCGCGTTACCAATTTTTCTACCAGGTCTGATGAAAATCCTGGTGATTCAGTCTGAATAACTACCTGCGTTGGAGAAAACTCTGGAAAAACATTAAGAGGACTATTTTTGATTTGGACGATACCATAAACTACAATAATTAATGCAAGACCTATTATCACTCCTGCATATTTGATTGAGAATTTAATTAATGATGACACCTAATCCTCATTTTCATTTTTAATTTGATACTTAAACTCTTCAGATAAAAGAAGTTGAGCACCTTTGGTGACAATTGAGTCCCTTGGTGAAATTAATTCTGCTGAAATCAACCACCCTCTATTAAGTTCATTTTCTAGGACAATAGGCTTTTTGATAAATAAATGAGGCTCTTGTTCAATATACACCCATGACAGTCCATTGCTCCATACTATGGAAGTGTTCGGCACTTCGTAAAGGTTGGTCTTTTCTGCGTCATCTTGAAAATAAAAACCTATTAACTTTGACCCAATTCTGATTTCTGTGGACTGAATTAGATAATAGTAGGTCTGGCCAAGAATGCTTGGCTCAATTGTGGGAGCTTGGTCAATATATATGCCGTCGATTTCATCGCTGCCATTGATAGGCGAGAATACAATTTTATCTGGAATTTTCCTTCCGCTCTCACTTGAGGGGATAGTGATCTTAACTAATCTTGCATTTCCATCGATTAGGGCAGCTAGATTTCTGTCTTTCGACTTTCCCGTTACTATGTTATAGAATTTTTTCCCCCATTGGGTTAAAACCTTTTGTTGAAGATTTTTCTTTAGTGCCGTTTTCTTTTCAATTGCAACTTTTAAATTGCTCACAATGGTCTGCTGATCAAGAAGTACTTGATCAGATATATTTTTTTCATCTTCATTAAGTTCTGCAAAGGCAAGGTATTTTTTTTCTTCTGTTGCTAATTGATTTTGAAGGGTATTTATTTCTTGCATCAATTGATCAAAAATATTTTTCAGGTCAATTAATGTGTCTGTTGCTTGCACTATTCCATAATTAGAAAATGAAGATTGCTTATTTGAGCTTGTTATTCTTGCAGTTTCGATACCGCTATTTTTTACTATTGTCTCAGTCAGCCTTACTTGATTAAGTCCCTCGTCATTAACCTCAATAAAGGACAAGGTTTCTTCCTCGTCAAAGAGGTCGTCGTCAATAAGCTCATCTCTACCCATTAAAATAACAACCCAAATGAGCAAAATGATCACAAACGATTGACAAATAATAATCATGAGACTCTTTTTATTCATTAGGTTCTTTTTCTAGATGCAGTTGACTAACAAAAGGAACATGAAATGTTTTTTCAATTTCATAACCTCCCTGAATTAAATTATATAAGCTATCCAAGTAAATATAATCAATTTCGTATAATTTTATTTTTTCTTGTTCTAGTTCAAAACGACTAAGAATTCCATTTTTAAATTTCTTTTCTAAATTAACGAGTAATAATTCTTTATCAGCATTTAAAGTCTTGGCATTGTTATATTTTTCAGATGAGTCATTTAAATACAACAATAAAGAGTCAATGTCGTTAGCAATCGCTAGCTGTATGTCCATAATTTTGGATGATTCTGAATCTCTAAAACTTTCTGCTTTAGCAATCAAAGCTTTATTTTTTTCTAAATTAGGAATAAGGGTAGATATGCCTAAGGTCCAAATTTTATCTCCAAAGTCATACAAATAGGCAGGACTAAATTTTATATCAGGATACTGTTTGGCAACTTCCAGCTTGAGTGAGGCCTCAGCTCTTGCATAATTTGCAAGATCTCGTCTAAGGTCAATACGTGTTTGGATTGCATTTTCCCTTAAATAAGAGATTTTTTCATCATCAATTGTTTGCATAATATTTAATAAGCTATTGATGATGTTATCAGCAAGGAGGGGATTTTTTTCTAGGTGGTGTAATTTTATTCCTGCTTTTTGTGCGATTTGTTTTCGAATACTTAGTTGATTGATTTGAAAACTCTTCAATTTATTTTCAACTAGCTGGAGTGCAATTTTTGACTGCTGCAGCCGGATATTATCTTCGATACCTTTCTCAAATCTTTTCTTTGTCATTAAATAAATAGACTGACGAGAGAATAATTCATTTTTAATGGTGTTTATTTTTTTTATGTTAAAAGAATATTGAATAAGTGCATTTATAAGCATTAGCCGCTCATTCCAAGAAAGTAATCTATAGTCTTCATAGGCTGATTGAGATGTGTTAAGCGCTATTTCGTAGCGAATTAACCTTTTATTGGCTGTTTCAAGCGGGAACATAACTCCTAAACCCTCGATGTCTGTGGACAAGTCATCGTTGGCACCATCGCCTGATCCCACTTCAACTCCTATTGACGATTGAGGTCGGAATTTTGCAATGACTTCATCATTTTTTACAGTTTGGTACTGTTTTTCTGCAGTTTTGATCTTTGTATTGAAAAAATACAGCGTAGCTAACAAGTTATCGGTATTCCAACCCTCATTAGGAAGGGAAATATTTTGTTCTAGGGAATCGATAAACTGGGTAAAGCTTTCTGTTTCTGAATGTTGATTGTTAATTTCAACATTGTTCGCATCAAGATCAATCTCTTCCTTAAAATAGGGAATGAATTGGCATCCAGCAATAAAAATAATTACTAATGGAATAATAATTTTAGAACTAAAAAAATTCGACAAAATCAAAGCAAATACTGTATTTTGGATAGGTTTATGTATTAGTAGATTCTAACAAATTTATCTATGAAATTTTATGGAATTTATTTATCAAAAATTTATCCAAAATGGTATAATCTGCGGTTCTCTGGTACATGCGAGAGTGGCGGAATTGGTAGACGCACTGGATTTAGGTTCCAGCGCCTTAAAGCGTGAGAGTTCGAGTCTCTCCTCTCGCACCATTTAAAAAACATTAAAGCTTAATTACAATTTAGTTATTTGCAAAGATTTATTTAGGATTAAACATGACACAGGCTGTTGAAAAAATTAGCGATATCGAAAGAAAAGTTAAAGGCAAAATTATTATTGCTCCGCTTGAGAATGAAATTAAACAAAGATTCATTCAAGTATCAAAAAATGCAAAGATTCAGGGTTTCCGACCAGGTAAAGCTCCGATGAGCATCATTGAAAAACAATACGGCCCAGATATCCGATCTGAAGTATATTCAAGAGCTATAGAAAATCAGTTTGGTCAGATCGTGCAGGAAAATAAATTAAACATTGTTGGCATGCCTCAAATCAATCATGATCCACTTCCAGAGATTAAAGATGATTTTGAATTTACCGCAACATTTGAGGTTGTCCCTGACGTTAAAGATATCGATTATAAAAAAATCGAGATTTCACAACCTGAAGTTAAATTAACAAATAAAGATGTCGACGCAACCATCGATGTAATGTTAAAGCAAAGAGCAACATTCAAAAAAGTAGATCGAGCTTCTAAGTTAGGTGACCGCGTAGGTGTCAAATTAGAATCCTTTATTGATGGAAAGTCTGCTGAGTCAACCGGTTCCCAAACTTTAAATTTTATACTTGGCGACAAAAATCGATTAGAAGTTTTTGATAAAGAATTAGTTGGATTAAAAGCTTCGGATATGAAAGATTTTGAAATTTATTATCCTAAAGATCATGAACCAGCTCAACTAGCAGATAAACAGGTTAAATATAGCGTTGTTGTTAATGAAGTGAATGAAATGGAGCTTCCTAAGATTGATGCAAATTTTGCTAAATCTCTCGGAGTCGACAGCGGTGATGTTGATGAAATGAAAAAGCAAATTGAAGAATCTTTAGCTGAAGAGGTCGAAAAACGCGTTAGACTGAAAGAAAAAGATCAAGTCTTTGTTGAGCTCGTTAAACATGCAAAGTTTGAATTACCAAAATCTATTATCGACAATGAGTCATATCGACTAATGCAACAGATGATAGAGAATATGGAAAGACAGGGCGCGAAAGCAAAAGATTTGAAATTAGAACCATCCATGTTTAATGAAAGAGCTGAACAAACAGCACGTCTTAGAATTGTCTTAGCGCATTTGGTCGAGAAAGAAAAACTGCACGCCACCGAAGAACAGGTTAAATCAAAGATCGAAGAATTTTCAAAATCATATGACGAGCCTGAAAAAGCTGTTCAATGGTTCTATGAAAAACAAGAACGTTTGAACGAGCCTGCAGCCTTGGCTACTGAAGATAATGTAGTGAACTTTGTCATAAAGGCTTGTAAAATCAAAAAAGAAAAAGTTTCATTCGACGAACTAATGGGTAACAATCAATAATGGCATCTGATAAATTCTCAACATCCAATTCACCTGTGGGACTAGGATATATTCCAATGGTCGTTGAGCAAAGCGGCAGAGGGGAGAGATCCTATGACATCTACTCAAGATTATTAAAAGAAAGAGTAGTCTTTTTGGTTGGACCGGTTGATGATATGACTGCCAACCTTGTTGTGGCTCAGTTACTTTTTTTAGAGGCTGAGAATCCAGATAAAGACATTTCCTTATATATTAATTCTCCAGGGGGTTCAGTGACCGCTGGCATGGCAATCTATGACACCATGCAATTTATCAAGCCTGATGTGAGCACTTTATGTATTGGACAAGCTGCCAGCATGGGAGCACTTTTATTAACGGCTGGAGCAAAAGACAAGCGTTTCTGTCTTCCAAATTCAAGAGTCATGATTCATCAGCCATTAGGTGGATTTCAAGGTCAGGCTTCAGATATTGAAATACATGCAAAAGAAATTCTTTACCTTAAAGATAAGTTAAATAGAATCTTATCTCATCATACGGGTCAAGACATCAAGACGATTTCGAAAGATACAGACAGAGATAACTTTATGAGTTCTGAGGATGCGGTAAAATACGGTCTTGTGGACAAAGTCATTAACGAAAGATAATTTATTTAGGTATATTCAGATATGAGTGACCAGGATAAAGATAAGTCATTGTTTTGTTCCTTCTGCGGAAAAAATCAGCACGAGGTAAAAAAACTAATAGCTGGCCCATCAGTTTTTATTTGTGATGAGTGTATTGATCTTTGCACCGACATTATTAAAGAAGAAATAAAAGCTGCTGACTCAAAACAATCTGTTGATACTGACTACATTCCTAAGCCTCAAGAAATCTTTGATCAACTAAATCATCATATTATCGGTCAAAACCATGCGAAAAAATCATTGTCAGTCGCTGTCTACAATCATTATAAAAGACTCGGTAATCACAGTGATGATGATATAAAAATTGCTAAAAGCAATATTCTCTTAATTGGACCGACTGGATCTGGTAAGACATTATTAGCACAATCCTTAGCCTCATTCCTGAATGTTCCTTTTGTCATCGCTGATGCAACAACATTAACTGAAGCGGGCTATGTTGGCGAAGACGTTGAAAACATTATGCAAAAATTATTGCAAAAATGTGATTACGATGTCAGCAAGGCTCAAAAGGGAATCATTTATATTGATGAGGTTGATAAGATATCCAGAAAATCAGACAATCCTTCGATAACTCGAGATGTTTCAGGTGAAGGTGTGCAGCAAGCTTTATTAAAATTAATTGAGGGTACTGTAGCCTCCGTTCCTCCTCAGGGCGGTAGAAAGCATCCTAATCAAGAATTTGTGCAAATTGATACATCTAACATTCTGTTTATCTGTGGTGGAGCATTTGACGGTCTTGAAAAAGTCATTCAAAGAAGATTGGAAAGCAATAGTATAGGTTTTGGAGCAAATGTAGCCTCAAAGAATGACAGCAGAACCACATACCAACTTTTAAAAGAAACTGAATCTGAAGACTTGGTTAAATTTGGTCTAATTCCAGAGTTTATCGGACGTTTACCGGTTATCTCTGCACTAGAGCCACTTGATATTGATGTGTTAACAAAAATTCTCATAGAGCCTAAAAATGCACTGATTAAACAGTATAAGAAACTCTTTGAAATTGAAGGGGTGGAGCTAGAATTCAGAGACCAGGCATTAATTCACATTGCAAAAAAAGCCCTAGACCGAAACACTGGGGCTCGTGGACTTAGATCGATTTTAGAAGAAACTCTTCAGGATGTTATGTTTGATATTCCATCTGATAAAACAATTGAAAAAGTAATCATTGACGAAAAAACGATCACTGAAAACAACAAACCAATTTTAATCTACTCAGATCAAAAGAAAATTAATCAATAATTCTATTAATTCCTTGAATTATTCTGATTAGCCCTCATAATAAATATTAAGAATAAATTATTTAATAGATCGAATATGGCTCAAGAAAAAATCAATCCTATAACCCCCTTGTTACCCTTAAGAGATGTTGTTGTTTATCCTCAGCTTGTCATTCCCTTGTTCGTTGGGCGCGATAAATCAATTAAAGCGATTGAAAAAGCAAATAATGGAGATAAGCAGATATTGCTAGTCGCTCAAAAATCAGCTAACAAGGATGACCCAGATGTTAAAGATTTATTTGAAATCGGAACCTTGGCAACGATCTTACAAATGTTAAAGCTTCCTGATGGAACGGTTAAAGTTCTTGTGGAAGGTGTTGAGAGAATTCAATTAACTAAGTTTTACGATTCTGGTGAATTTTGGTCTGCTGAGTCTAAGGTGATTAAATCTCGTGAAGTGAAGGATAAGAAATCGATCGCATTGATGCGGACGTTGTATTCTCAGTTTGATCAATATGTGAAGCTTAATAAGAAGATCCCACCTGAGTTGCTGACAACCTTATCATCAATTGAAGAGCCTGGACGTATGGCTGATTCAATTGCAGCAAATTTAAACCTCAAGTTGCAAGATAAACAAAAATTACTTGAGACGATAAATGTTCGCGAAAGGCTTGATCTTTTATTGTCACTCCTTGAGGCTGAGCTTGACATCCTTCAGGTGGAGAAAAGAATCAGAGGGCGTGTTAAACGTCAGATGGAAAAATCTCAAAGGGAGTACTACCTTAATGAGCAAGTCAAAGCGATTCAAAAAGAGCTTGGCGAACAAGATGAAACAGCTGAATTCGATGAATTAGAGAAAAAAATTAACACCGTTGGAATGTCCAAAGAAGCACAGGATAAAGCATTGGGTGAGCTAAGAAAGTTGAAAATGATGTCTCCAATGTCTGCAGAGGCATCAGTGGTGAGAACCTATATAGAGACCTTGATCAACCTTCCATGGTCGAGTAAAACAAAAATCAATTCAAGTCTAAAGGATGCAGAAACAATTCTAGATACCGATCATCATGGCCTTGATAAAGTGAAAGAAAGAATTATTGAGTATTTAGCAGTACAACAACGAGTTGATAAGGTCAAATCCCCAATCCTTTGTCTTGTTGGTCCCCCTGGTGTTGGTAAAACCTCGCTTGGTCAAAGCATTGCTAAAGCAGTAAATAGAAAATTTATAAGAATGGCTTTAGGTGGAGTTCGTGATGAATCAGAAATTCGAGGCCACCGAAAAACATATATCGGATCGATGCCTGGAAAAGTATTGCAAAATATGACCAAAGTTGCTGTTAATAATCCACTATTTCTTCTGGATGAAGTGGATAAAATGGGTCAGGATTTTAGAGGAGATCCATCATCAGCTCTACTTGAAGTTTTAGATCCAGAACAAAACCATACCTTTATTGATCACTATGCAGAAGTAGAATATGACCTATCAGACGTCATGTTTGTGGCTACTGCCAATACATTAAATATTCCTGAACCGCTTCTGGATCGTATGGAGATTATTCGATTACCTGGTTACACAGAGCAAGAAAAAATTGATATCGCACTCACGCATTTAGTGCCTAAACAACTTAAGGCACATGGCTTAAAAAGAAGTGAATTGAATATTGCTCAGTCAGCTGTAAAAAGCATCATTCAGTTTTACACTCGCGAAGCTGGAGTAAGAAGGTTGGAGCAGGAAATCGCAAAAATCTGTAGAAAATCTGTTAGACAGTTACTTACTAAGAGAAAACTGAAAAAAATATCAGTGACGGCAAAAAATGTTCATGATTTCTTAGGTGTTAAAATTTATGACATCGGATTGGCCTCGAAAAAAAGTCAGGTTGGTCAGGTTACAGGTTTAGCTTGGACACAAGTGGGCGGAGAGTTATTAACAATCGAGTCAGTAATTATGCCAGGTAAAGGAAAAATAAACCTTACTGGTAAGCTCGGCGATGTAATGAAAGAATCCATTCATGCGGCACTAAGCGTTGTTCGTAGTCGATCTAAGAAGCTCCATATCTCTGAAGAGTTCTATGAGAAGAATGATTTTCATATCCACTTACCAGAAGCTGCTACGCCAAAAGATGGACCTAGCGCAGGTATTGGTATGACCACAGGAATCATTTCATCTTTAACTGGTATTCCTGTACGAGCAGATGTCGCAATGACAGGTGAAATTACTTTAAGAGGAGAAGTTCTTCCTATTGGTGGTTTAAAAGAAAAATTATTAGCAGCCCACCGCGGTGGAATCAAAAAGGTGATTATCCCACACCTCAATACAAAGGATCTTACTGATATTTCTCAAGAGGTGTTAAAAAAAGTTGAAGTTATACCTGTAAAAACAATCGATGAAGTGTTGAAAATTGCTTTAACTAAAGACCCTGAAAACGTAAAAGTAAACAAAACAAGAGTGGCAAAAAAGACAGCCTCAAAGAATCATTTAGATAAAATCGATAAATCTATCGCACATTAAATTTAAGCTAGCATTTCCTTATTTCTTATTGTAGAATGGCGTCCTCGATATTATTTTGGGTGCTTAGCTCAGCTGGTAGAGCGTCGCCCTTACAAGGCGAATGTCGGCGGTTCGACCCCGTCAGCACCCACCAAAATAAGGAGTGGTAGTTCAGTTGGTTAGAATACCGGCCTGTCACGCCGGGGGTCGCGGGTTCGAGTCCCGTCCACTCCGCCAACTTTTTAGAACTTTTTGAAGCAAGAAGGTCATAAAAATCATGTTAGAAACTATTAGAAATGGTTTAGAAAAAAAATGGGCTAAGGTGGTATTGGCTATCATTGTTGTTCCTTTTGCTCTTTTTGGTATTGACTCTTACCTCAACTCAATGGGCTCAAATGTTACAGTAGCCTCAGTAAACAATTTTGAGATTACGGCACAGGATTTTCAGCGCTCCATGATGGTTCTTCAAGAAAGGCTTGATGCTGAAGGTCAGGATCGCTCAATACTTGAATCGCCAGAATTTAGAAAAAGTGTGATTGACTCTTTGGTTGATAGTCAACTAATCAAGTCAGCAGTCGATAAATATAATTTCCGTATTTCTGACGACCAACTCTCGACGTATATCGTAGGAATGCCTGACTTCCAAGAAAATGGCAAGTTTTCACAGGATAGGTATGATCAAATTGTTCAATATAATGGTCTGACACCAAAGAAATTAGAGCAACAAATTCGTGGCGATATGGCAACACAGCAGATACAAGGTACTTTAGCTAATTTGACTTATTTCCCTAAAAAAAATATTGAAGAGATAGCTAAGATTGCCTATCAAAAAAGACATGTCAAGCTCTATGATATGTTACTGCTTGACTATGAAGATAAAATTAAAGTATCGGATGATGAGATTAAAGAGTTTTATGAAGCCAACACCGATTCATTTATCCGACCTGATCAAGTCAAAATCGAATTTGTTGTTTATTCCGTTGCTAATATTGTTCCTAATGTGAATGTGACAGATGAAGAAGTAAAAGAGTTTTATGAGTTTAATAAGCAAAACTATGAAGGCGACGAAGAGCGTTCTGCAAGCCACATCCTTTTTATGGCTGACGCATCTCAGTCTGATGAAGAGGTCGAGAAAGTCAGGCAAAAAGCTTCAGATGTATTAAAGGATTTAAAGAAAGATCCGAAGAAGTTTGAGGAGTACGCTAAAGATTTATCACAAGATCCTGAGTCAGCCAAAAATGGTGGATCGCTTGGGTTCTTTAAAAGAGGGGTGATGGTCAAGGAGTTTGAAGAGTCTGCTTTTACATTAAATAAAGGCGAGATTTCTGATTTAGTTAGAACAGATTTTGGTTTTCATATCATTCGTCTTGATGATGTCAAAGGTGATCAAGTATCATACAAAGATGTTAAAGCTCAAGTAAAAGGTGAGCTGCTATACGGGAAAGCCCTGGAAATTTACAATACCAATGCTGAAGATTTTAGTAATATCGTATACGAACAGAAAGAGTCCTTAGATCCAGTTATAAAAAAATATAACCTTGATGTTCAACAAAGCCCATGGATGTCAAAGGCTGATGCTGAAAACTTCTTCAATAACCCTGTCTTTGCTGAGGCCGTTTTTGATCAAACCATCATTGACAGCAAATTTAATACTCCAGCTATTGAAGTCTCACCCAACAATCTCGTTTCGGCTAGGGTTGTAGACTTTAGAGAGTCTGAGGCTCAGGCATTGGACGATGTTAAAGACGAGATCAAAACTTTCTTAACGAAAAGAAACTCACAAGAAAATTTAATTAATGATGGTAATAAATTGGTTGAAGGACTTCAAGATGGTTCTGCGAAAGAGCCAAAATGGATTGACGAATTAACCATTGATAGGTCTGATAAGCAAGGTTTGTCTGATGTGATTGCTGAAGAGATATTTAAAATGAATTCTTCTAATTTACCAATTTACTCTGGAATCTACGACCCCAAAGGCGAATTTATGGTTATTAAGTTAGATAAAGTCGACTCAGAAAGTATCTTAGAAGAAGATGTTGAGTTCTTCAATGAAGAGTTTATGGCTGCCATTGAAAAAGAGATTGAGAAATCTTATGTTGAAGATTTAAGAGCTGAATCAAAAGTGAAAATCAACTCTAAGTTTCTTCAATTTGCTCAGTAGAATCTATTCGATTGCCCCAGCGGCAGTGATATTCATACCACCATCCACATAAGTTACCTCACCAGTGATTCCGCTTGCGAGGTCACTGCAGAGAAATGCTGCCGCATTACCCACTTCATCTATGGTCACATTTCTTCTTAACGAGGCATGTTTCTCGTTAAATGAATACATTTTGTCAAAGTCAGAAATACCGGACGCGGCTAAAGTTTTTATCGGACCTGCTGACACAGCATTCACCCGAATCCCTTTTGGACCTAGACTTTGAGACATATAGCGTACGTTAGCTTCTAAACTGGCTTTTGCTAAACCCATCACATTATAGTTAGGCATTGTTCTTTCAGCACCAAGATAACTTATTGTGAGTAAGCTCGCATCGCTTGACAGCATCGGTAAAGCTGCCTTAGCTAGGGCGGTAAAGCTATATGAGCTAACATCGTGAGCTATGCGAAAATTTTCTCTTGATGTGTTTTCAACAAAGTCTCCCTGCAATGCATCCTTTGGAACAAATGCAATGGAGTGAACTAGGATATCAAAATGATCCCAATGTTTTTTTAATAGATCAAATAGATTATTGATTTGATCATCATCTGACACGTCACAGGGTAATACAATATTTGAATTAAAATTTGCTGCTAATTTCTGGACTCGTTGTTCATGTTTATCTATTTGATGCGTGAAGGCTAACTCAGCCCCTTGTTGGTGCATTGCATTAGCAATACCGTAAGCGATGGATCGATCACTCAATAAACCTAAAATAAGCGCACGTTTGTTTTTTAAAAAAGACATGGATACCTCGTATATATCTGTTACGTATTCTGGTCGAAGTTATCTCTAAGACCCTCCCCGAGTAGATTATAACCCAATACGGTAATTAATATAGCAAGTCCAGGAAACAATGACAGCCACCAAGCAAATTGGATGTACTCCTTTCCGTCAGTCAATATGTTTCCCCATGAGGCTGTAGGTGCCTGAACTCCAAGCCCGAGGAAGCTTAGACCAGATTCAACCAATACAGCACTGGCAACACCCAGGACGGTGCTCACAATAATTGGACCTAGGCTGTTAGGTAATAGGTGAGTAAGAATAATTCTAAAGTCACTAGCCCCCAACGTATGAGCTGCGAGCACAAAATCACGTTCCTTTAAACTCAAGAATTCCGCCCTTACCAGTCGAGTGACACCCATCCAGGAAGTTAAGCCGATGACGATCATGATATTCCAAATGGAGGGAGTAAGGAAAGCAATGACGGCGAGAATAAGAAAAAATGAGGGTATCGATAACATGACATCCACCAATCGCATAATAATGGTATCAGCAATGCCACGATAATATCCTGCTACAGAGCCTAGAATAATTCCAATGATGGTTGATATTCCAACCGCGACAATTCCAACAAGAAGTGATATTTGAGCCCCATGCAACATTCGGGAGAAGACATCGCGACCAAGCGCATCAGTACCCATCCAGTGGGTGCCGTCAGGGGGTAAAAGGATCGCATTGATATTAATATAATTTGGATCAAACGGGCTGAGATAGCCTGCAAAAATAGCAAGTATCCCTATTATTGAGATAATAATTAACCCAGCTAGAGACATTGGGTTCTTTATAATCTTTTTCATTTGGCAAGCCCTCGTCGAATTCTTGGATCTGCCCATGCGTAAGCTAAATCTGCAATGAGATTACCTAGCAAGGTTAAGATCGAACCAATAGTCAGTATCCCCATCACGACAGGAAAGTCACGCATCAGGACGGCGTCATAAAATAACTTACCCATTCCAGGGATAGCAAAGATTGACTCAGCAATTACTGAGCCACCAATTATACCGGGAATAGACAACCCCAAGATTGTAATTAATGGAAGTAGGGCGTTTTTTAAAGTATGTACAAAAATCACTTTTTTTTCATACAGGCCTTTTGCCCGAGCTGTTTTAATGAAATCTTGATTAAGAATTTCTATCATCCCGTTTCGAACATAAAGTGAAATTCCTGCCAATCCGCTCAGACAAGAGATAAATACAGGCAATGCTAGATGTTTTAAAAGATCAAGTATTTGGCCTAACTTACTCATTTGCTCGTATCCAATGGAATGCAATCCTGAGATTGGCAATACCTGATTAACAACCCCCAATGAGTACATTAGAATCAATGCTAACCAAAATCCGGGGATAGCAAAACCAATAAAGACAAACAAAGTTATCATGCGATCAGGGATCTTATTTTTCTTTATAGCGGCAATTGTTCCGAGCAGTATAGAAATAGAGAAAATAAGGAGTATGGTTAAAAGATTAATTAATAGGGTTATCGGGAGTGCTTTTTGAATCAAGCCTGGCTTTATGTTGCCATTTTCATCTTTTTTTTCCCATAATACAGGTCTTTGATGTGATGCAAATGACGAACCAAAGTCTAGCTGAACAATTCTCTTTAACCATAAACCGTATTGGACAATAATAGGTTTATCAAGATTGTACAACTCTCTAAGTTTCTGTCGTGATTCCTCACTGGCCTTTGGGTTAAATGCACTCTCATTGGATGTTATGTCACCAGGAGCTAAATGCATTATAAAAAAAGATATCAAGCTGATTCCAATTAACATAGGAATCATCCAGAGAATTCTTTTGATCAAATAATTTAACATTTAGAGGCTCATCTCGTTTCTTCTGAATTTCTTCGGGATATACCACTCATAATCGTTATGAAAGACACCTGCCGGTGGAGTAATCCTCTTTACCCCTTTTATTTTTTTATGAATGGCCGTTAAGCCGTATCCGGCATAAAGGTAAATAATAGGTTGTTCATCATAAATAATTTTAGAAAACTCGTCATAGATTTGTTTTCTTTTTTCATTGTCTAATTCTTTCCTCCCATTTTCAAGAAGGGTATCAACTCTAGGATTGTTGTATCCAATAAAATTGAATTGACCTGGCCCCTGTTGCGAAGAGTGCCAGATGCTATACTGATCTGGATCGAGTGAAAGACTCCAACCTAACACAACAGCCTCAAACTCACCTGTTTTGATAAACCTGTTCACAAAACTTGCCCATTCAATAACTCTGATACTAACATCAATGCCTATATCCTGAAGACGTCGTTGTATTAGTACTGCAGTCATTTCTCGTTGCTTGTTTTGGTTTGTCAGAATTTCAAAAGCAAGAGGCTTGCCATCTTTTTCATAGATATTGTTTGCATTGAGTAGGTAACCAGATTTTTCAAGCAATTCTCTGGATTTACTCACATCAAAAGAAATTTTATTGATCGACTTATTTTCCCAGTATGTACCAGGCTTATATGGACTGGTGATTTCTTCTCCTAATCCCAGCAAAACACCATTGATAATTTCTTCTTTATCGATAGCATAACTAATCGCTTTTCTGATATTGACGTCATTAAAAGGCTTTTTCTTTAAATTAAAACCAAAGTAGGTATACCCATTACCCATTTCTTTATAGAGATTAATTTTATCGTTCAACTCAGACCGGCTGGGGAAGACTCTTGAGTATTGAATTGGGTTTATGTTCATAAGATCAATATTTCCTGCAATCAATTCCATAAATTGGGATGACAGGTCAGGAATGATCCTGGTTATCTTTTTTTCTAGAAGCGGTCGACCATGGATGGAGTTAGGGTTAGTTTTGAGCTTTACCTGCTGACCGGTTGTCCATTCATCTAGAGCATAGTAGTTGCTTCCTGTAGGATTTAATGAGAAATAGGTGTCGTTAATATTTTCATCTTTTAGTAAATGTTCTGGGAGTATGTGTAAGGATGCCCATGTTTCAAGGGCAGGTGCATAAGGTTCGTCATACTCAGCAATAAATATGTGATTGTTTGCACATGAGGCTGAATTGACCAGCTGATAATCAGAACCGTAAGGAGTTCTAGTATCTGGGTCAGTGACTTTCTTCCAGGTAAATAAGACATCTTCACATGTAAACGGTTCGTCATCAGCCCATTTAATATCTTGCTTTAAATTAAATGTAATTTTTTTATAATCGTCAGAAATTGTCCAGCTGTCGGCCAGGTCTCCCTCAAAACCTAGATTTTCATCATATTTTAATAGAGAGTTAAAAATTTGCCCGGCAATCGCAGATGAGGCGGAGTCACCAGCTATCATCGCAATCAGGTTGTTAGGTTCACCAATCATTGCATTGGTCAATGCACCTCCAGATTCTGGAAGGGTGGGATCGTCATAGTTATTCTTGTCTATATTTTGATTATTATTACAACCAACGACAAGACTTATAATTAGTAGAGCTAAAAACTTATGCATATATCCTTATTGAGGAATATCGATGTACTTACCTACGATTATTTTTGTGCTTTTGAGTTCATTAAACTCCATTAAATCTTTGATTGAGATCTTATATTTTCTAGCTATTCCACCCAGCGTATCTCCAGGTTTAATCTTGTGGGTAATAATTGTTGAGTAGGAGTATAAATTATCTGTGTTGATTGGGTATTTTTTTAAAACATCAGGTGACGCCGGAATTAAAATAATTTTATTTTTAAGAGTTTGATTGCTCCTTAATTGATTAATCTTAATTAATTCTTTTATATCAATATTAAATTTTTTAGCCACATGGTTTACCTTTTCTCCTTTGATTGGCGTGTAGGTAATCCAGTTGGTAAGTGGATCCTTATGATCTTCCAAATTTTTCAAAAATGTATCAACGCTGTCAACAGGTAAAAGTATATCTTGAGCACCAAAGTGTGCTTTCATTAAGGGTCGATTATGCTCAGCATTCAATAGTTGGAACTCTTCATAGGGAATATCAGCTAACTCAGCTGCTATATGCGTATCCATTTCATCAGGAACATTAACGACTTGGAAATAAGGTTTATCTGGAATATCTTTAATATACAGTTGAAATCTTTCAGGGTCTTGAATAATTTTTTTTACCGCTAACAATTTTGGTACATAATTTTTTGTTTCTTTGGGAAGCCTCAAAGAATAATAATCTGTTGGTTTTTTCCTTTTTTTATTTCTTAGGATAGCTCTTTTTACTCGACCTTCACCTGCGTTATAAGCTGCCAAAGCTAGTTCCCAGGACCCAAAAAGATTGTGAAGTTGTTCAAGGTAATCTAAGGCAGCATTAGTTGAGTCAATAATATTCCTCCGCTTATCTCTCCACCAGTCCTGCTCAAGCCCGAATAATTTTCCAGTTGAAGGAATAAACTGCCACACTCCTACTGCTTTTTGCCTAGATTTGGCAACTGGATTGTAAGCGCTTTCAATCATAGGCAGGAGCGCTATTTCCATTGGCATATTTCTTTTTTCGACCTCTTCAACCACATGAAATAAATAGCGGGATGATCTTTCGACCATCCTCTCAACATACTCGGGCCTAGATTGGTACCATTTGATATAATTTTTAACTCTTCTGTTATCAATATCTTTAATAGCAAATCCATTTTGTATTCTTTCCCAGAGATTTTTATCTCCCTCAATATAGTGGATAGTTTCCTCATTACCTGGGACTGGATCGTCAAACAATTCAAGAGTTACACCCTCAGCATTTTCAATTGTGGATGGGAATTCAAAAGAGTTTGAGAAAAGAGAAGGGCTTGTGAGTAGTGAAAAAAACAGTAATATATATTTCATTAAAATAGGTCTTTTGCTTCTCTTAATTTTTTAAATTCTTCATATGAAGAGTTTAGGAAAGGATTAGATTCTAACTCATCCTTCAGTAAAGAGGGTAAAGTAATCATTGATTTTGATAGATTTTGGTATTTATTTTCATAAAACGCATTATATTTAAAATAATTTTTTAAAAATTCAAGATTTTTTAGGGTGTATTCATGGGTGCAATATACCTTTGATTCAGGATCAATTAGCTTGAATTTTTTTAGGCTGTCATACATTTGCCTAAAAGTCCCTTCAAAAATTCTTCCACATCCAAAACTAAACAAAGTATCACCGCAAAATAAAAGTTTATTGCCATGATAAATGATGTGCTCCAAGGTGTGTCCTGGAACTTCCATCACAGAAAATTCTAATGTGTTGTTGAAAAGCTGAATTTTGCAACCTTCCTGGACTAGATGGTATTTGAAATTAAATTTTTCATGATATGGAGCATATATTGGCACGTTAAATTGATTAATAATCCCATTTATACCACCGATATGATCATGGTGATGATGCGTTATGAGTATTGCTGTTAAATCAAGATTATTCTTTTGGTGGTAATTTAAAACCGGATCAGATAACCCAGGATCAATCACTACAGTCTTTTTGTCATGAATGATTGTCCAAATGTAGTTATCATTTAGAATAGGGATAGGAACAACATTTAACATTAATTAATTATAAACTTAAAAATGAGTTGGTTTGAAACAAAAAGAGGCTCAGATTTATTGTTGTTAGAGCAAAAAATTCTCGATCAATTATTCGATCATCTGTTTGGATATAACATCGTCCAAATTGGAAATCATCGATCACTGATTGAAAATTCTCGATTTAAGAATAAATACACACGCAAGCAAATTCAATTTGATGCTGAACAAATACCATTTGAATCTGACACTATTGATTGCATTGTTCTGCCTCATCAAAATACAGAGGACGAGAGAATATTGTCTGAAGTGTATCGTACATTGATGCCTCATGGCCATGCAATATTTATAAACTTTAATCCATGGAGCCCAATAGGATTAAGAACTTTTTTTTCAATGAGCTCAGAGGAGCCGTGGAATCATAATCTTGAAAGTTTCACCTCTTTTCAAAATAAATTATTAAAACAAGACTTTGAAATTGTGAATGGTAAATTTTTTGGATATCACCCACGTTTTAAGTCAGCATCAAATAAGTCAAGGTGGGATAAAATTGGCGACCGTTGGTTTCCTTTGTTTGCAAATATTTATTTAATCGTTGTGCGCAAAAAAATATTTACTATGACCCCAATTAAACCATCGTGGAATGGTAAAATTCAAAGAAATCAAGTCAAAGTAAAAGAAACCTATGAGCTTTAAAATTTATACTGATGGATCTTGCCATGGCAACCCTGGACCAGGAGGTTGGGCATTTATAGTTGTTGCGAATGATGAGGTTGTAAAAGAAAAGTCCGGCTCCATGGAAAAAACCACAAATAATCAAATGGAATTATCTGCAGCGATCGAAGGACTTTTTTACTTTAATGAACATATTGAATCAAAAGAAGTTGAGTTATTTACTGATTCTAAGTACGTAATTGATGGGATTAATTCTTGGATCCATGGATGGAAGAAAAATAATTGGATAACATCCACAAAAAAACCAGTTAAAAATGAAGAACTATGGAAGACCTTAGATGAATTAAATTCAAGATTGATAGTAAGTTGGAATTGGGTTAAAGGCCATAGCGGGGATGTTTTTAATGAAAAGGTAGACCTTTTGGCTAATAATGCAACAGTTGGAGATTGTTTACTGTGAGACAGATATTTCTTGATACCGAAACGACAGGTCTTGATCCCGCTCAGGGACATCGCATTATCGAGATTGCTGCTGTTGAAATGATCAATCGTCAGGTCACGAACAATCAATTTCATGTATATATCAATCCAGAAAGAGAGATTGATGAGGCTGCACAGGAAGTGCATGGACTTACACTGGAATTTCTTTCTGATAAGCCCAGTTTTGAATCTATTTCTGAAAAATTTATTAACTTTATTGCTGATGCTGAATTGATCATTCACAACGCTCCATTCGATATTGGCTTTTTAAATATGGAGTTGGGAAGAATAAAAAAAGGAGTTGTTGAAGATTATGCTGAGGTCATTACCGATTCATTGGTTATGGCTAGAGAGTTGAGACCTGGGCAAAGAAATAACTTAGATGCCTTATGCAGGCATTATGGCGTTGATAATTCGGAAAGAAATTTGCACGGTGCATTGCTTGATTCACTTTTGCTCGCAGAGGTCTTTATTGGCATGACCAGGGGGCAAGAAGCTTTAGAAATTGATTTTAATAATCAAGAGAAATTATCGATCGACTTTGATAAAGATATCCTAAATAAATTAAAAATAGTTAATGCCAGTCAAGAAGAGGCTGAGCTGCATCGAGAGTACTTAAAAAAAATTAAACACTAAGTTGATGATGATGCATCAGCCCAGTTGTTTGGCGTCTCATAGAGACGAACGAGACTTGGCTTAATTTTTCCATCAAACTTATCCTTAAAAGCTGCCTCAAGCATTTGAAATGCAATCAATGCCATATTTTCAGCAGTAGGGACTCTGTCTAAGATCACTGTTTTGTGATCTTTAATTTGATTTAAAAAATTGAGAACTTCTACATCTTTCTTATACACAATAAATGCATGATCCCAGGGATCTACGATGGTAGACCTTATTAATTCTTTTGCATCCTTAAAATCTAAAACCATGCCAAAGTCTGATAGATTCTCTTGTTGAATAATTTCTCCACTCAACGAAACTTCAATAGCGTATCGGTGACCATGTAAATTTCTACATGTCGATTTATGGTTTGGAATCCTATGACCCGCATCAAATTCCATTCTTGAAGTAATTATCATTTTGCAACCAAAGCTTTAATTCTAGCCATTGCAGGTGGGTGACTATCATAAAAGTTAGAGTAAAGTTTGTCTGGGGTCAATGTTGAAGCATTATCCCTATAAAGCTTAATAAGTGACTCCTTTAAATCTTTAGCAGGTGTAAATTTACATGCATAGGCATCCGCTTCATATTCATTTTTTCTAGAGTAATGCGCCATAAAAGGCCTCACAAAAAATAAAAATAAAGGTGAAATAAGAAAAAACAGAAGGAGCGCAATTGCGTTTGTTTGGCTTTCAACACCCAGCCCTAAGTAAAACCAATCATTTGACTTGAGAAAATCTAAAAAATAAAGGCCTATGAACGACAGGACAAAGAGAAAAACGATTCTCTTCTTCACATGGTTATGTGCAAAATGACCTAACTCATGAGCTAAAACTGCCAAGATTTCATTGGGTGAAAGTTTCTCAAGCAGTGTATCAAAAAATACAATCCTTTTTGCTTTGCCAAATCCAGTGAAATAAGCATTTCCATGGGTGCTTCTTAATGATCCGTTCATTACAAATAAGCCATCAGATTCAAAGCCGCATTTTTTTAGGAGTTGTTCAATTTTTGCTTTTAGTTTTTTATCTTCCATAGGTTTAAACTTATTAAAAATAGGCGCTATGTACAGGGGGTATATTGCCAACATGGTTACGTTGAAAATTGATAGAAAAATCCACAACCAGAACCACCAATAATCTCCAAGGTTACCAAAAATCCAAAGTGCGACAAAAATAACTGGCAACATAATGACAATTGACACCAGACTTTGTTTAATTAAATCAGACAAATATAAGGAGAAGGTCATTTTATTGAACCCAAATTTTTCGTCAATCACAAATGTTTTGATTAGGCCTAAGGGAGCTTCAATGATGCTGGATAGAATAATTACTGAAAAGATCAATACTACCCCTTGTAAAATTTCATTATCAGAAAATTGCAAAGCAAGTTCATTGATGCAATTGATTAAACCACCAAGGGTAAGTATGTATAAGAAAACCCCTTGAACTATAAAACCGAGTATATTAATTTTTGCTTTAGCAGAAGTGTACAATGCTGCTTTTTTGTGATCTTTTGGTTTTACGATTTTTTTGAAGTCATTTGGAACTGCATTTTGATTCTTCAGGGCACTAGCATTTTGTCTGATTGATAGGTAGATCTCTGTCAATGTAGAGAGAATCAGTAAAAATAAAAAAATATATGTAAAAGTCATTATTGTATTCGGTATCTAAAATCAGCATTTTAAAGTAAAAGAAATGTTAAAGTTATATATGTATTCAATTGTTTAAATTTTAATGGAAATCATGACAAAACATAACAACAACCTAATATGGATTGATATGGAAATGACAGGATTAAATCCAGCAACAGATAAGATCATAGAGGTTGCAGTTATCGTTACCGACCCTCATTTAGAAGTGATTGCTGAAGCCCCAGTTTATGTCATAAAACAATCTAATGAGCTATTGGATTCTATGGACGCATGGAACATAAATACACACTCAAAGTCTGGATTAATAGATAAAGTAAAGCAATCTGATATTACAGAAGATGTGGCTGAGCGTGAGCTAATTAATTTTTTAAGCCATTACATAGATAAAAATAAATCACCAATGTGTGGAAATTCGATATGCCAAGATAGACGATTTATGGCAAATTATATGCCTCAACTGGAGTCATACTTCCATTACAGAAACTTAGATGTCAGCGTTTTTAAAGAACTCGCTAAAAGATGGAAAACAAGCCTTCTTGGACAATTTAAAAAGTCGGCCAAGCATGAAGCGTTAGCGGATATCAAAGAATCAATTGAAGAATTAAAATTTTATCGTGAACATTTCCTAAGGCTTGATAGTGAATAACCTTTATCAATTTTTTATCATTGGTTTATTTGCTTCCTTTGGAGCCATGCTACGGTATTTTTTAGTTTTACTATTCCCGTTTAATTTTTTTATTATGAATGGTGTTCTGATCGCCAATATCGTGGGTTGTTTTTTAATAGGGATCGTTTTGTATCTTGATTCACAATATCAGATTATGAGCCAAGCTATAAAGCTTGGGATTGTAGTTGGATTCTTGGGCAGTTTGACAACATTTTCAAGCTTTGGAGCTCAGTTTTTTAGTTTTGTTGAAGAAAAGCTTTTTTTAAAAGCTTTTCTTCATGTTTCTATCACGGTTTTTTTGTCTCTAGTATCTATTTATCTAGGATACTGGTTAATGAGTTTACTTCTCAGCCGTTTTTTTAGTTGATTTCTTTGGAGCCGATGTCTTTGCCTTAGCTGTTTTGGTTGATTTCTTTGGAGCATCTTTCGTCTCAACCATTACCAACTTTTCAGTTTTTTTAGGCGCTGTCTTTTCACTCTTGGCCCAAGAAGCCTTTTTCCTGCGAGCAGGTTTTTTTACTTGACCATCTAGAGGGGCATCCTGATTAGACTTTTTCTCTGTTTCGACTAACTTTAACCCAACATCCGCAAGATTTACATCTTTTAGCTCCTCAGCTTTTTTCTTAGACTGATTTCCCTTAGGCTTAACTTTCGGTTTATTAACAGAATCTGAATTTTTATCACTATTTTTTTCAACATCGATAGGAGTTTCAACCATAACCATTTCTGGTTTTTTGTTTACATTTTCCTGATTTTGTTGATTTGATCTGTAGTTTCGTGAGCGATTATTTCTCCTTCTTCTGTTATTTCTGTATGGTTTTTTATTGCCTTCGCTCTCCTCTAGATCCTTTGATGGTTCTTTATTGCTATCTGAAGCAGTTTCTGAAGACTCTTCGGTGGTATCGTCGCTAGCAATCAATCCCTTTATAAATCCAAAAAGTGATTTATTTTTAGACTTTCTAGATCTTTTTTCCGGCATCACACCTTTAACAGCAGGAATCTGCTTATCTTTTGTTTCATGATCGTTGTCATCAAGGTTCTCAACATCAGGAATGTCCACTTCTTGATAACTTAACTCTTTTTTGTTGCCTAAATCTGATGACGTAATCTTGAATTGAGGAACATCAAAGTATTTGTTAGCAATAATAAATATTTTATTATTTCCCTCTGATTCAGTTTGAATAATGATTTCTCTCTTTTCGTTTAAGAGGAAGGTTGCAACATCAACAGGAACCTGAACTGAAATTTTTTGCCCTTGTTTTTTGTTAGATTGTTCCTGAATCATTCTGATTACATGTAAGGCAGATGACTGGAAGTCACGAATCCGACCTGTCCCATTACACTTTGGACATTCTCCGTTGCTCGTTTCACCAATGCTTGGCCTTAAGCGTTGTCTAGAGAGTTCCATTAATCCAAATCTTGATATTCGACCAATTTGAATTCTCGCTTTATCATGCTTAAGAGCATCCCTGAGGCACTCTTCAACCTCTCTTTGATGTTTTGGATTTTCCATATCGATAAAGTCAACAACAATCAAACCACCAATGTCTCGGAGTCTTAATTGTTTGGCAACCTCTTTTGCAGCTTCAAGGTTGGTATTGAAAGCTGTATTTTCTATATCTCTACCCTTGGTTGATCTACTCGAGTTAACATCAATAGATACTAATGCTTCCGTATGATCAATGACGATCACTCCGCCTGATGGAAGCTGAACTTCTCTTAGGAATGCAGATTCAATTTGATTTTCAATATTAAATTTTGAAAAGAGGGCAGTGCTTTCTTCATACAGTTGGATACGATCTGCATAATCAGGCATCACATGGTTCATGAATTGAGATGCTTGATCATAGATATCTTGATTATCTATTAAGATTTCTTCAATATCCGTATTGAAGTAATCTCTAATAGCCCTTATGACAAGATTGCTTTCTTGATAAATCAGGAAGGGACCCTCTTGCTGACCAGACGCTTCTTGAATGGCTTCAGATAATTGTGTTAGGTAATCAAGATCCCATTGAATTTCTTCAACATTGACACCGATACCAGCGGTGCGACCAATAACGCTCATACCTTTTTTTACTTTTAATTGGGAAAGCACTTCCTTGAAGTTGAGTCTTTCATCTCCTTCAATCCTTCTAGAAATTCCTCCGCTGTCAGAACTATTTGGCATTAAAACAATATATCTGCCGGCTAGGGATAGAAAGGTTGTCAGGGCAGCTCCTTTGTTGCCGCGCTCCTCTTTAGAAACCTGCACAATTACTTCTTGTCCTTCATTGATTACATCGGCAATGGACAAGTTTTTTTTGCGGGATTTTTTCGAATAAAATTCTTTTGCGATTTCTTTAAAAGGAAGGAAACCGTGTCGATCGACACCATAATTTACGAAAGCTGCTTCAAGTGAAGGCTCAACCCTTGTAATTGTGCCCTTATAGATATTACTCTTTCTTTGCTCCCTAGTGCTTCTTTCATAGTCTAGGTCTTCAATGGTAGAGTTGTTAATGATTGCTACACGTATTTCTTCAGATTGAGTTGCATTAAATAGCATCCTCTTCATTATCATATCTCCTTATAGATTAAGAAGATTCAGATAGGAATATTTTTAAGCTTTTTAAATTTTTATTGAAAAGCTTAATTAAAATTCTAATATCAAAAATCTTATTTAAAAATTGCAACTCTTAACATCTATTCGTAAATGGGGTTACAATCTTTCATGTTCATGTTCAAAAAAATTCTTTAAAATCAACTATTTTGATTTAAAGACTACACTAAGAGTATAGGGTAAAACGGATAAAAAGAAAACAATTAGATGCAGAATAAGCAAATTCAATATATAGATATAGATGAGTCATCTGAAGACCAACGGATTGATAATTTTTTATTTAAAACATTTAAAGATGTTCCAAAAAACCACATATTCAAAATTATTCGCAATGGGGAGGTAAGGGTAAATAAGAAAAGAATAAAAACTCTTTATAAGTTAAAAATTCATGATGTCGTCAGAATCCCTCCGATTGAATTTATTGAAAAAAAAGAAAGAAAACCTTCTAGCAAATTTAAACCACATATTATTTTTGAAGACGAATGGCTGTTGGTGGTTGATAAGCCAAGCGGCCTGGCTGTGCATGGAGGGAGCGGGATTGATTTTGGCTTAATTGAACGCATGAGACATTTAAAGTCTGAATATAAATTTCTAGAGTTAGTGCATCGCATAGATAAAAATACCTCCGGTGTTATTGTTATAGCAAAAAAAAGATCCGCTCTAAGGTCAATGCAAGAACTTTTTCGAAATAAAAAAATTAAAAAAAATTATCTTGTGGCAGTCAAAGGTAATTGGGATTCCAAAAAGAAAGAAGTAAGTCTTCGATTGGAAAAAAAACAAACACCTGAGGGTCATCATGTAAATGTGGTAGAAGATCCTCTGAAGGGAAAATTATCCAAATCAATTTTTTATCTTGTTAAACAAATACAGAACAAATCATTATTGTCTGCACAAATAATAACTGGTAGAACACATCAAATTCGAGTTCAGCTTGCTTTCTTGGGCTTCCCAGTGCTTGGTGATGACAAGTACGGTGACTTTGCACTTAATAAAAAATTACACTCAAGTGGCTTAAAAAGAATGTTTCTTCATGCTCATAAGTTATCCTTTTTTCATCCATTTACTAACGAAAAAGTGGAGCTTACTGCAGATTTACCACTAGAGCTTGGGAAATTTTTTGATGAATAGATTAATTATTTTTGATTGGGATGGAACAATCGTTGATAGCACTTCACATATCGTTGAATCGATTAATAAGGCGTGCTCCACATTATACAAACAAACTTTTGAGGAAAAACAGATTAAGTCAGTTATTGGGTTAAGTCTTCCTTTTGCTTTTAAAAATCTAACGGGTTTGGAATCTCAAGCAGAATTTAATGAGTTTGCTGACTTATACAAAAAACTTTATATCATTGAGCGGCCAAGACCATTTGATGGCGTGGTTCTAGGTTTTGATCGCTTAAAAAAAAATAATTTTACTCTGGCTGTTGCTACCGGGAAAAGTCGACGTGGACTAGATAATGATTTTACAGCTTATGATTTGGGGAAGTATTTTAGCGACTCAAAAACTGCTGATGAATGTTTTTCTAAACCCCATCCCCAGATGATTGAAGAGATATACACAAATCTAATGTTTGATCACACATCCGTGACAATGGTGGGAGATTCACTAATGGACCAAAATATGGCAAAGAATGCCCATGTTAGCTTTGTTGGAGTAAATTATGGTGCAAGCTCACCGGGAGATTTCGATGATTATGGAAATTTCTTTGCTGACTCTCCCGTGGCTTTATTTGACTGGTTATTAAATAATGCCTAAGTCAATTATTTTTGAAAAAAATGAAATAATAAATTCAGTTACAAAGGCTGTTAAATCATATGTATCCAATGAAACATCAATATTTGTTGTTTATTATGAAGGCGAATTTCATGCCTACATTAACCAATGTCAACATCTACCAGTTGAGCTTGACTGGGATGAGGTACATTTTTTCGATGAAACAGAAAAATTTTTGATATGCGCAACCCATGGCGCCGTATACGATCCAAAAACCGGCCATTGCCTTTCCGGCCCGTGCAAGTCAAAATACCTAAAAAAATTAGAGGTTATTGAGAGAAATTATAAAATTGAGGTAATTTACGATGACAGTAAAAAATAAAGACCAAGAAGTTAAAGACCAGGCGCTGAATACGTTATTAAACAATATCTTCCTTGAAAATAGAAGGAGTCGCAGATGGAGTAACTTTTTTAAAATTGTTACCTTCTTATACCTTTTCATCCTTCTTTTTATATTCCTTAGTAAACCTGGCGATCAGATAAATACGTCTGGAGATTTTACAGCCTTAGTCAAACTAAATGGCATAATCTCCTCTGAGTCTGAGATTAATGCAGAGGATGCAATAAAAAGCTTACAAAAGGCAATGAAAAATGATGGCACAAAAGGACTCATTATTAGTATTAATAGCCCAGGTGGAAGCCCAGTCCAGTCTGCAATGATTAACGATGAAATTAAACGCCTTAAATTGATTTACCCTGAAAAGCCTATTAAGGTCGTTGTTGAAGATGTTTGTGCCTCAGGAGGATATTACATCGCAGTTGCTGCAGATGATATATATGCAAATAAATCAAGCATAGTTGGCTCGATTGGGGTCCTGATGAATGGTTTTGGCTTTGATCAAGCCATTGAAAAGTTAGGAATAGAAAGACGACTAATGACAGCAGGAAAAAATAAAGGAATTCTTGATCCATTCCAGCCTATAGACCCTACTCACAGAAAACATGTACAACAACTTCTCGATGAAGTACATCAGCAATTTATCACTGCAGTCAAAGAGGGCAGAGGGGATCGATTATCTGAGGACCAGTCAATATTCTCAGGGTTGTTTTGGAATGGTGAGTCAGCATACAAATTGGGATTGATTGATGGCTTTGGGACGGTATCATCAATTGCAAAAGATGTAATTGGTTATGAAAAAGTGATTGATTTCACGACTTATGAAACCTTTGCTGATCGCTTTGCAAAAAAACTAGGGGCTGGCATTGGCAGTGTGTTACACAGTCAAGTAATAAATAAAAATTATCAATTAAATTAATTATTTAGCAATTTTTTTTAATGTAATCTATCAGATTATTCGTTGAGGCATCAAAACAGCTAGTCGTCTTTTCACCTTGAATTTTAGGTAAAACGAGGCGGGCGATTTGCTTGCCATATTCAACTCCCCATTGGTCAAATGAATTAATATTCCATATGATGCCTTGAACAAATATTTTGTGTTCATAGAGCGCTATTAGCTTACCTAGATTTTTTGGCGTAAGCTTTTCGAACAGGATAGTATTGCTTGGTCTATTTCCTTCGAACGATCGATGAGGTAGTAAAGAGGATATTTCTTGATCACTTAATCCTGAATTAATGAGCTCAGACCGAGCTTCATCAATAGTTTTACCCATCATTAACGACTGTGATTGAGCAAGAAGATTGGACATCAAGATTTTATGATGAAGATTCTTTTTATCTCCAGGGTTGTAGTGAGATTTTATGGGCATAATAAAATCACATGGTACAAACTGCGTTCCTTGATGAATCAATTGGTAGAAGGCGTGTTGTCCATTTGTGCCTGACTCACCCCATATAACTGGACCTGTCTCTAAGCATACTCGGTTGCCATCTCGATCAATAAACTTACCATTACTTTCCATGTCTGCTTGCTGCAAATAAGATGGCAGCAAGGACAGCCCTTGATCATAAGGAAGAATAGCTTGTGTGTTGAATTTAAAGAAATTGTTATACCAAATGCCAATTAAAGCCATCTGAATTGGCATATTTTTTTCTATTGGGGCATGAAGAAAATGTTGATCCATCTCATAAGCACCACTTTGAAGATCTTTAAAATTTTCAAAACCTAAGTAAATGGAGATTGACAACCCAATTGATGACCATAAAGAGTATCTTCCACCAACCCAATCCCAAAAAATAAACATATTTTCTTCGTTTATGCCAAATTCTTTTACTTTTTCGGTATTAGTAGATACGGCAACAAAATGTTGACTGATGGCATTATTATTTTTTGCATGATTTAAAAACCAATGTCGAGCAGAAAAAGCATTGGTCATCGTTTCTTGGGTGGTAAAAGTTTTGGAGGCAACTATAAAGAGGGTGGTTTCAGGGTCACACTGTTCAAGCGTTAATGCTAAGTCTGCACCATCTACATTTGACACAAAATGAATATGTAAATTTTTTTGTGAATATGGCTTTAACGCTTTACATACCATTGCAGGACCTAAGTCAGAACCACCGATTCCGATATTTACGATCGTATTTATTTTTTTTCCAGTAAACCCTTTCCAGGATCCATCATTAATAGAATTACTAAAGTTCTCAACCTGCTTTAAAACTTTTATAACTTCTGGTTTAACATCAACACCATCAACGACAATGGGATCAATGTCTTGCGAACGAAGTGCTGTATGAAGAACGGCACGATCTTCTGTTGTGTTTATTTTCTCTCCACTAAATTGTCTAGCTCTCCAACCTTCTACATCAGCTTTAATAGCTAATTTGTTAAGAAGGTCTAAGGTTTTGTCATTTATTCTATTTTTTGAAAAATCAAATAAAAAATCATCCAATGCTAGATGAAATTTTTCAAAACGCTGCTCGTCTTCTTTAAACAGGTCGCGCATCTGAACATTTTTGATATTGTCAAAATGTTTTTTTAGGTCTTGCCACTCGTTAGAGTCAATTATTTTCGTCATTTATAAATGTTAATTTAGGTGAGTAAAATTGAAAGCGCTATTATAGCAAAAAAATATTTTATTTCTTCGCTTCTTGTTCGCTTATTGCCCATAAAACATGTTCTTTGATTAAATTTGACGGATCCTCACTTCGTTTCATTAAAGCGTCTAAAATATTTTGATCATGGTCTGCGTTACCAAGAGCAATTGCGACATTACTAATCCATTTTTCATAACCAATCCGCTTGATGGCGCTTCCATTGAAGTATTCATTAAAACGGTGGTTATCCATCAAAAAACAGTCCATAAGAGAAATGTTATTTAACTTATGTCTTACAAAAAAATCTATTTCAGTACTTTTCTTAGCAAATTTATTCCATGGACAGATAATCTGACAATCATCACAGCCATATATTCGATTACCAATTTTTCTCCTAAAGCTTATAGGAATTGTGCCTTTATGTTCAATTGTCCAGTAGGAGATACACTTAGATGCATTTAGATAGTAAGGTTTTTCAATGGCCTGGGTGGGACAAATGTCAATACAGGCTGAGCAAGAGCCGCAGTGATTTGTGCTACTTGTTTGATTGAAAACTAATGGAGCGTTCGTATATAGTTCACCAAGAAAGAACCACGAGCCATTATTCTTGTTGAGTAATAATGTATTTTTTCCACGCCAACCCAGGCCAGCCTGAGTCGCAATCTCAATTTCTGGGCTTGGTGCTGAATCAGTTATCGCTCTGTATTTAAAATCAAAATTACTTTCTGAGATTATAGATTTAATCAAACTGCCAAAGTGATTAAGTTTTTTCTTTAATGTCTTGTGATAATCCTTTCCAAGAGCATAGCGGGCTATGTAGGCTTTATCTTTTTGATTAATTAAGTTAATAAGATTTTCGTTAAGTGGAAGATAATCAAGCCTAACACTGATGATACTTTTGGTGTTTGCCAAAATATTCTCAGGATCAAATTTAATGTCTTGATGATCTTCGAGATAAGACATGGCGCCATGATTTTTAGCGTCAATCCACTCTTTATACAGCCCCTGGTTTTGATTAATTACGGTATCAGATATTCCTACATCATTAAATCCTAGTTCTTTACCAGTGGCTATAATTTTTTTTGATATATCTTTCCAATAAGCCTTATCTAACATGAAAAAAAATAATAAACTATGAAGTAATGGATCATACACATCATATCTGCAAATCTGAGGAAGATACAAAAAAAGTTGCCGAACTTGTCGCACCCCAGCTCAAAGCGGGCATGGTTATTTTCCTCAAGGGTGAGCTTGGAGCTGGAAAAACTACATTAGTGAGATATTTACTAAAGTCTTTGGGTTACCGGGATAAAGTAAAGAGCCCAACTTACAATCTTGTAGAAACGCATCAATTAAAAAATCTGACTGTACATCATTTTGACCTATACCGTTTTGGATGTCCTGAGGAATGGTTTAGTGGTGGATTTGATGATTACTTAATCACAGAAAATACGATTTCTATTATTGAGTGGCCTGAAAAAATTAAGGGTGTGAATATTAAACCTGATATAGAGATCAATATCTCAACTGAGCAACTTGATTTCAGAATAATGGACATTTGTTTCAAAGAAGAGGCTGGTAATGCCGTTATTTAGAGTTTGTTTTAGCATTCTGTTAGCTTTTTTTATAACAAATGTGTTTGCGGATGTGCAAACTCGTGTGTGGCCATCCAATGAATATACGAGATTTACTATTGAATCCACTGACTACATAAAAAATGATCAATCAATTTTAAAAAATCCAGATCGCGTGGTTATTGATTTGAAAAGTATCAATATAAACAATAATTTAAAAGATTTATCTAAGGTAGATTTTAAGGAAAATTCATCTATTTCCGGGGTGCGTGTAGCACAGTATGACCCTAGTACAGTGCGTATTGTGGTCGATTTGCGTCATGAGTCTAAAATTAAAATCTTCAGTTTAAAACCTATCAAATCATACGGCCATCGTCTTGTTGTCGATGTCTATCATGAGGAAGATGAAATTGCACATTTATTAAAACAATTGCAGGCTAAGGCAAGTGATGATCAAAAAGATAATACTCAAAAGGTTAAAGATGAAAAAACCAACTTAACCATTAAAGAAGAATCCAAGGATGCTCAGCCAAAAGTGGCTGAACAGGTTAAAATCGTTGTGGCAATTGATGCTGGGCATGGCGGAGAGGACCCTGGTGCAAGAGGATCATCGGGTACAAAAGAAAAAGACATCACCCTGGCCATTGCGAAGAAATTACGAGATGCGATTAATAAAGAGCCAAACCTGCAAGGGGTTTTAATTCGTGATGGCGATTATTTTGTCCCATTGGCAAAAAGAGTTGCCAAAGCTAGAAAGCTTGAGGCTGATCTATTTGTGTCAATTCATGCGGATGCTTTTACAAAGAAATCTGTGAAAGGATCCTCCGTATTTGCTTTGTCCGAGAGAGGGGCTTCAAGTGCATTTGCTAAATTTATAGCTAATAAAGAAAATGAGTCAGATTTGATTGGCGGGGTCAGTATTGATGATAAGCATCCAGTTTTGGCGCAAACTTTACTCGATTTGTCTTTAAGTGCGACGATTAATGATTCAATGAAATTGGGACGGTATGTTTTAGATGAGATGGGCAAGGTGAATACATTACATAAAAAATATGTGGAGCAAGCTGGTTTTGCAGTTCTAAAAGCTCCGGATATCCCATCTATACTTGTCGAGACTGCATTTATAAGTAATCCAAAGGAGGAAAAAAACCTCAGGTCAGAAAGCTTTCAAATTAAACTAGCTGAAAGTGTGGTAAAGGGTATCAAAACATACCTTAAAACAGGCGCCAACCTTGCCTTCTTTTATGAGTCTGAACAGTGAAACAAGTATTTTTAATGGGCCCTACAGCCTCTGGTAAAACACGGATTGCAACACAACTATTTCAAGAATTAAAGCTTCAGCTTGTAAATGTCGATGCCACACAGATTTATTCTGATTGCAATATTGGCTCGGCTAAACTGCCAGCAGATGAATTAAAAAAATACCCTCACGAGTTGATAAGTATTATTTCACCCTGCGATAATTTTTCAGTTGATCATTTTTTAAATCACTATCAACAAATTTTAAATCAATTAAATGGCACGGGAATTAACCCGCTTTTGGTGGGTGGAACTATGATGTATTTTAATGCCATCCTTAACCCTCTTGACGATATACCAAGATCGACTCCAGACGTTAGAAAGCATGTAGAGGAATTAGTTAACGTTAATGGTTTAGATTGGCTTGCAGCAAAAGTAATGGAGGTCGACCCTCTGTCAAAAATTGTCAATACGGACAAGCAGAGGTTGATGAGATCTTATGAGGTATTTTTAATATCTGATCAGCCTCTATCCAGTTTTTATAACAAAAATCCTAAGGAAGATTCCACCCATGATAAAGATATCCTTAAAATTGCCCTGGTACCCAATGATCGAAAAAAGCTTCATGATGCAATCTCACTTAGGACTAAAACCATGCTAGAGGAGGGCTTGGTGGAGGAGGTGGAAGGGTTATTTGTTAAATACCCTGAATTAAGCTGGAATTCTAATTCTATGCGATCAATAGGATACCGACAGGTTGGCATGTTTTTAAGGGGGGAGATAAAGCAAGAGGAGTTATTCGATAAAATCTTGTTTGCCACGAGACAATTGGCAAAGCGACAAATCACCTGGCTCAGGTCCATGCAGGATATCCAGATTTACGATCCCTTCGAAATTGACATCTACCAAAAGATTAATGATGCGATCAAACAATTTATCAATTAAATGCCGATGAAAAGGGAAGAGGTTGTAGGCTTAAGCTGCTTACTTTACGGGACAGTATTTTGGGGCCTGGTTTGGTATCCCTATAGGCTGCTTGAGCTGAATCAAATTTATCCGATAACTGCTAGCTCCCTGACCTTTATGGTTGCCAGCATACTCGCATTGGTATTTGTGTTTCCAAAAAGACATGACGATATCCTTTTGAATCTGAAATCTTTGCTAATTTTTTCTTTGGTGGGATGTGTCACGAATATTTCATATGTGATTGCTGTTGTTAATGGAAATGTTGTCAGGTCGATGTTACTTTTCTTTATGTCACCTCTGTGGACGATATTTTTAAGCTATTTTTTAATACCTAACGATACATTTCAAAAAAAAGATGCATATATTGCCTTACTGTCGATTGTTGGTGGATTTATTATTTTATTCGATCCTAATTCATTTTTAATGAATGTTGGGTTCAGCGATTTTTTTGCACTATTAGCTGGAATTTTCTTTGCTTGCACTAATGTGCTGGCAAGAAAATTTAGCAAGATTCATTATCAATCAAAATCTTTTGCGATTTGGGTAGGGGTGGCGATTGGTGGAGCATTATTAATACTAATAACTAATGATTTAAATGTTATTAATTTGATAAATCCAAAAAGTCTATTGTTGTTACTCATCGTAGGCTTACTTCTTTTTTGTTCGACGCTGATTATCCAATACGGATTACCTAAAATTAATCCTGTTAAAGCAAGCCCTATTTTTACTTTTGAGATTGTTGTGGCTGCTTTGTCATCTTACTGGCTGGCGAACGAAATACTGGGCGTTAAAGACCTGGTTGGTGGCGCATTTATTATTCTTGCAATTTCTCTTTCTGCTTTGAAATAAGCTTTAAATAAATTTCTTCGATATTTTTTATATATACGTCAGGCTGAAATAAGACATACTTTTTGTTATTGATTTTTTCATTTAAATCTTTTAAATACTCTTGGTTGTTATAGAAGAAAATAGCTTGTTTCTGGTAATCTTGGAGATTATCAAATACCAGCTCTTCAGAACAATCGATGGCATGCAATAGGCTTGCCCCAACTCTCGATTGCATTGCTTCACCAATGTGCGTGATAGTAGGCTTATTTTGGTAAATTGCATCAGCTATGGTGGTATGTGCATTGTATGGATAACAGTCTAAAAATAGATCTGCATGCTCAATTCTGCCTATGTGCTCCTCAATAGGAGCATACTCTGCAATAATTATTCTTTTGTCATCAAGACCATTTTCCCTAGCATATTCTTTAATATTTCTTTTTGAAATATCGTTTTGCATTAGTATCCATAGGGATGACTTTGGACATTCTTGGAGTATATTTATCCAGACATCAAAGATATCTTTTGTTATTTTTAAATTTTGATTAAAACTGGCAAAGATAAAATGATCATCCGGGAGGTGGCATGTATCTCTTGATACTTTTATTATAGGCCTTTTAAAATTATTGGGTTGGTAGGTCGGTTTTAAATTAATGATTTGTTCAGAAAAGAACTTTGTATTTTTTTTATCAATAACAATTTCATCCGCAAATATGAAATCACTCAATGGTTTATCATTGAAACTTCCGAATGTCCCAGGATAGCCGAGCCAGTTAACTTGAATTGGAGCGGGGTGATATTTTAGGATATTTGTCCTACTATTTTTTGTAAACCCTGATAAATCGACCAGAATATCAATCTCTAAATCACTAATTTTTTGAACAAGCTCATGATCGGACATATTAAAAGTGTTAATAAAGTTTGTTGATAATTTTTTAAAAGATAAATGCTCTTTTGATTCCTCCTCAACACCATTAAATAGGAAAATTACCTCAAATTTTTCCTCATCGTGAAATGACAGGGCATCATGCACCAAATAATATAAGGGATGATTCCTTAGATCTGAGGACATGTAGGCAATTTTAGCTTTTCTGTAATTTATTTTAGTGGACATGGATTGCATTTCTGGTTCAAATGATAATTTTTTATTCCACTGACAGGCGATGTTTAAGTATTGTTCATTCGAGATCCCTGGTAGGGTAAGCATAGGGAAGGGTGGAAAAGAAAAATTCTCATCCTTTAGTCGATTATGAACATCTTTCATTAGGGTATCAAACTCATTCCAGTCATTAATCTTTTGATTCAGATGAAGCAATTGGACTAAGGCATTGTCATTTTTTTTAAGCTGATATGATTTCTCATAGCATTTTTTTGCCTCATATAAGTTATCAAGTTTTAGATAGGCATTCGCTAAATTGTTATACAGGTCTTCATCGCCTCTACCTCCTTTGCTTAATGCAGTTAAATAATGACTGACAGAGATTTTAATTTCATTATTGGCCTGCAAGACATTGGCGTAATTATAAAAATGCCGCCAATTATTACTCTCATGGTTTATTAGCTCTTCAAAATATAGCTTCGATTGTTGATAATTTCTTTTTAGAAATGCATCATTCCCAAGTTTATTGAGACAAAATGAAATTGATTCAGCGAGATGGTCATTGTTGCGAAAGATATGATATACCCTTCGAAAGTAGCCCAGGGCCTCTTCAAAATCTCCAGCCATAGCATAGTAGTTACCAATTTCAGTTTGAATTGAAAGGTCCCGGGGCGCTTTTTTGAGTTCTTTTTTTAATAGCTGTATGGCTTCATCGAATTTATTTTGTGATTCTAGGTCGGCAAGCGTTTTGTTGAGATCATGCATAGTTAAAGCCAATTATATTTTTTTTATTATGTCCTTTGATAAGGTTTTGATATGGGTTTAAATAATTTAAAAATTTAGCATCAAGCTCATCAAGATCGTTAGTCAGCATTTTAACTATAATCCTTGAAGCAAGCGGTGCTAAGGTAAAACCTTTGGAGCCATAAAAGCTATTTATTAAGATATTATCTCGCCAAATAAATTCCATTCTATTATGACTTTGCTTTACTTCTTTTAGCGCTTTACCTACGTATGGGATTCTCTGTTTTGTTGTATAACGGCTCCCAGTCCATATTTGTTTTTTTGCATTTTGAATCTTTGATATATCATCGAACCAGCCTACCTTGTTTTCAAGTGACTTTTCTTCCTCATTCTGGTCTATATACTTAATATCTTTATTTTTATGGTAACTTGACCCGCATGCAAAAGTTTTATCATCAAAAATTATATATCCGTCTTTTGATAGATTAACCTTTTCTGATGATTGATAATCTCCTTGTAGGATTGATCCAGAGTAGTGCTCACATATAATTTTTTGACCTAATAAAGTATTTATACTTTGAGGGTTACATAAGATAACGACATCATGATTGGCAATGATTTTTCCATTGGCATCGATCAACCGATGTCCTGTTGATTGTGATTGGATTTGTTTTATTTCAATTTGGGATTTGTTTATTTCTAAGTTCAAAAGGGTATCAGTACTAATCCAGCCAGCTGTCTTGTAAAAAATTGCATTTTGCTCACTCTTATGGCGGACGACACTGATTTCTTCGGAAAGGAATGGGTTATTTTGAACTGTTTTTTTCACTCTTTCATTCAAGTCTTCATTGCTAATAAAACGATAGAGTCCAGGAAAGGCGATGGAGGTTCTGTCTAAATGTTTGGTATAAAATTCTTTGGCATACCTGATCGCATGAAAATGCAGTAAGTTGTGATTATATGAGGCAATGCCATATTTTGGATTAAGTGATGCGTAGGGAGGAGAATTCTGTTGGTATTGTTTTTCATCACTATATAATGCAACGCCAAATCCAGATTCTTTAAGTGCAACTGCAGAACAAATTCCTGCAATACCGCCACCAATTATTCCAACACTCAAATCAGCCATAACAAAACCACCAGCAATATTGTGGCACCAAGAGTTTTTTTAAAATATTTATATTTAATTTTGCTAAATATTGTCAAATAAAGCTGAAATCGAAACCTCTCAAAAGAGTTAAATTGGCTTATATTCATGTATTCATTTATGAGATTTTTATAATTTATCAAGCCGAAATATTTAATGTCATCTTTGTACTTAATCATTCTTCTAAACGCACGCGCTCTGGTAAAGATGAACAATGACCATGGGTAGAAGTGAATCTTAGCGATATCTATGAGAAACAATTTTTTATTATGGAGAAGAATGTTACCTAGATGCATCGCTCTAAAATAGATGCCTTTTTTATGGACGATTGAAATATATTTAGCCAAGTCGGTTATCATTTCTTTTGTGATTTTGTTACCTAAATCACGGTATGTTTTGCCTGGAATGTATTTGTATGAAACACCGGACAATCTGTTGTTGTATTGAAAAGCTATTTCGTTGGTAATTTCAATTGATGGGATTTCATGTTCCTTTAATCTAATAGAATTTTTAATGATGCGGCTGGCGTAAGTATTGAAAAAACCACTGGATATATATCCCCTTACGTTAAAAATTTTAATTATTTTGTTTTTTTTATGAAAGGTCTTTCGGTGGCCTAAATCATCGGCTTTCTCAACAAATTTATTAAATTCTGCATCATTTTTAAAGAAGATCTTTTTCATTTTGAGGTAGGCGGTTTAATGGTTTTGATAAAAGAATATGGAAATCATTGATGGATCTTTCGTGGAAGCCACCAGCACAATAAGAAAAATAGTAGTTCCACATCTTCATAAATCTCTCGTCAAACCCAAGGCTCATAATCTTTTTACTATTCTTGTTAAAAGATTTTTGCCAGAGCGTGAGCGTTTTCGCATAATGCGCATTAATGTTTTCTAGATCAGAGATGATCAGGTCGGTGTGTCTTGTAATGGTTGACTGGATGGTATCAATTGACGGAATGCATGACCCTGGGAAGATATATTTTTGGATGAAATCTACAGTCTTTATGGCTTGCTTGTATCTTTGATCACGAATGGTAATTGCTTGAATTAATCCCATACCAGTCGGCTTTAGAAGAGAGCTTACCTGTTTAAAATATTCGGGGTAATAATGATGGCCAACTGCTTCTATCATCTCAATGGATACCAATTTGTCAAACTGACCACTCAGGTGTCTATAGTCTTTAAAGAGTAAGTTAATTTGTTTTGTTAACCCTTTTTTCTTAATTAACTCTTTGGCGAAATTATATTGCTGCCTTGATATGGTTGTTGTAGTTACCTTACAACCATATTTTTCAGCTGCATATGTCGCAAAACCACCCCAGCCAGTTCCTATCTCGATGATATGATCGGTTTTTTTGAGTTGAAGTTTTTTGCATATAATATCCAGTTTGTTTAAGGATGCGCGGTGCAATGATTGGGATTTATTTTCAAAAATGGCTGATGAGTACATCATTGTTTCATCTAAAAATAATTTAAAGAAATCATTACTTAAATCATAATGTGCTGAAATATTTCTCTCACTATTTTTTATAGAGTTTTTATTGAGATAATGTATTAGTTTGAAGAGCGGCTTGATAAAGAAGTTAAATTTCGTTTCTAATTTTTCTGTTAATTGTTGATTTACAGCAAAGACACGAATGACATTAGTTAAATTTGGGCTACTCCAGTATCCATTCATGTAAGCTTCACTCGCACCGATGGAGCCACCAAAAATTATGTACTTATAAAAGGCTTGGTCTTTTACAACGATTTCTGCCTTTAGAGGCTCTTTTTTTAATCCAAATACATGTTTTTTGTCGCCATCATAAATCACTAAATCAGCATGCTTCAAGTGTTTGAGGTTTGAAAAAAGGAGTTTTTTTAACATATTTATTTTAATGGGTGTGAATAGAATGGAGTTTTCTTAAACCAGAGTTTTAATGCATTCCAATATATCTTAAAAATAGTCTCAAGAGGAGATAATGGATATTTAAATATATATGAAGATAAGCTAAGTCCTGAAATCGATCTTCTCTTTAATTTAAGGGTAGCATTAAATACTTTTTCACTATTAAGATTGTTGTTCATGCTTATAACGATAACATCATTTGGTTTTGTAAATTGCCAGTTATATTTTATATGCATAGGCATAAAAGGGGATATATGAAACTCTTTATCAAAGTTAAAGGTGTGGGTTATATCTTCTTGGTTGCAATGATGAACATAGGCGAATCTTTCATTCCAGGGCGTGTTATTGATGTCAGATATTATGGCCCTTAGGGTAGAGTCCTGGTAACAATAATAAAAGCTGACCGGGTTGTAGCACACCCCGAAAACACGAGGAGTTGTCAGTATAAAAATTTTGTTTACCCCCTTAATTTTTTTAGTGGTCAAAAAGTCAATTAAATCCTTTTTTAAGTGCCTTGATTTACGAAAATAATCTTTTTGTCTAAAGCAGACAATATTTGGACGATCAAAACTCCAGAGGAAAGACCGCCGAAAAGTTAGGTTGACCTCATCCAGGTCAAGCATCAGCATCGAATACCTGTATGAGAATTTATTTTTTGTGGGTGCAATTCGATCGTGAGTGACCACGCCACTGTAAATTCCCTGATTCAATTATTTACCCCGCTAAATTTTATGGCATTCAGCGCGCTGACAACTCCATCCTCATGGAAACCATTTCCCCAGTAGGCTCCCGCAAAGGCAAAGTGTCCATCACATAATAACTTCTGCTTCTTTTGAGCTGCAAAGGTGTTTAGGTTAAATGTGGGGTGCTCATACGTTATTTTTTTTAAAATCTTTTTATTGTTTATTTTTTTATCAATATTTAAGCTAACCAGTAAATCTGATTTTGTTCTGATATTTTGCAAAATATTCATGTTATAGGACACCGTGACATCACTAATAAGTTTCTTATCAACATGATAATTCCATGCCGCCCATGCTCTTTTGCTTTTGGGCATGAGTGATGAGTCTCGATGTAATACGGCACTATTTTTTGCATAGGCAAATTGCCCAAGTATCTTTTTTTGTGTGGGTGTTGGCTTTTTAATTAATTTAAGCGCTTGGTCGGCATGACAGGCAAAAAAAACGTGGTCGAATGAATAATTACTCTGTTTTGTTTGCACAACACATTTTTTTCCATTCTGATAAATAGATTGGATATTTGCGTTTAGGATAATTGAACCGTTCAGTTTTTTTATTATTTGATCCACGTACGTCTTAGACCCATTTTTTATGGTCAGCCATTGGGGGCGGTCGTTGATATTAATCATGCCATGATTATTTAAAAATCTTAAAAAAAATAGTAATGAAAATTTTTTTACATCTTTAAAGCTTGAAGACCAAATGGCTGAGGTCATCGGCAATAAGTAGTTGGTCATAAAATAATTTGAAAAGTTATAAGAGCATAAAAACTCTTCGATAGTGATATTTTTGATTTGAGAGGCAGGCGTTTTGAGTAACTTTTTCCCTAATTGATTAAATTTCAATATCTCCCATATCATTACCCAAAATCTAACATTAAAAATATTTTTTCTTTGACTGAATAGGGTATTAAAATTGTTTCCATTATATTCGAGACCATTTAGTTTAGATTGAACACTAAAGCTCATTGATGATTTTTGAAAAGGGACATCAAGTTCGTTGATTAATTTTAAAAAATTGGGATAGGTTTTTTTGTTAAAAACAATAAAACCTGAATCAACGTTAATTTTTTTATTATCTATGGTTAGAGAGTGGGTATGCGTGTGCCCACCAACACGGTTGTCTTTTTCGAAGAGTGTGATTTGATGTTTTTTTCCTAGATAGTGGGCCAGAGTGAGGCCTGAGATACCCGAACCTACTACTGCTATTTTCATCAGTTATGTTTTTGTCTTATCGCCTTACTAACCGTTCTTAAATTATAAACAATCCCTAAAAAGGACAGAAATTTAAGTGCATAGTAAGTTAGGTCAACTTCCCACCAATAGAATCCCTGTCTGATAGATCCAGGGTAATGATGGTGATTATTGTGCCAACCCTCTCCAAAAGTGAGCAGGGCAACCAAAAAGTTATTTTTACTTTCTTCTTTTGTGTTGTATCGTTGTGTTCCCCATAAGTGAGCAATGGAATTGACGGCAAATGTGCAATGATAAACAAGAATTGTTGATACACAGAAACCCCAGATAACCATATTCAAACCGCTGATGCCTGAAGTTAATGATAAGTACTCACCAATCACAAATAAAGATAAAAGTAATAGGACGGGGGGAAACCAATCAAAACGGTCGATTAAGACTAATTCTTTAAACTTTATTAAGTCGCGAACAACCTTGCGATCGGTTAGAAAGTTTTTCTTGGCGAGGAACCAGCCCATATGGCTCCATAAAAAGTGATGCGTGTGTGGTGAGTGGTGGTCATTATGCCTATCTGAATTTAGATGATGTCGTCGGTGATGTGATGCCCACCAAATCGGACCTCGTTGTGCTGCTGTTGATCCAATGAAGGCAAAGATGAATTGCATCAATCTAGATGTTTTGAAGGTTTTATGTGCAAAGTAGCGATGATAAAAGCCTGTAATGGCAAACATGCGAATTACAAATAAAATCAGGGCCACCCACACTAGATACCATTCAAAATGGGTCCAAAGGGCTGCCAAAGCTCCAAAGTGGATCAGGATGAAGGGGATAACCCTGAACCAGTCGATTGTGTCTCCATCAACACCTTTTTGTTTTTGATAGTATTTCTCAGCGTAATTATTATCGAAAATTTTTAATAAGAAATGCTTCATTAGTTGTGAGGGACAAAACGTAACATATTCTTATCATAACCCAGTTCGGTGGTTTTTTTATAAATCCATTGTTTTTTTTCGGTAGGTAAGTCTATTGTTCGTGACATGAACCACAGGTAGTCTCTCTTATCTCTAGCGACAATTGTGTTCTCATAGCCTTCATCAATATAAGCGATGATATATTGTGCCTTTATGGGCCAAATAAACTGCATCCCCCAAACAGCATTATTTGTTCCAGGAACAACAAACCCTTTTGGTCTGTAGATTTTTTCTGGGCCATCTAAGGAACCTTTGTTAAAGGTAAAAGTAGTTTCAATCACCTGGTCTGTTGAATTAAAAGAGTAACTTTCCACTGCATTAAAAGCATTTTTTTCAATCAGCGCCGGGATATGGGCCAACACATACCAATCTCCCATAAAATCATCCAACGAAACCTCCTCCACGGGCTCAATCTTAGGAAGACCGTTTGTTGCACAGGCGGAAATTAGTGTAAATATTATAAGGACTATTTTTTTCATAATAACTTTCGTAAATAAGGTCTGGATATAACTAGAGCAATGGCTCCTAACATGGTTATGATGCTTATGAACTTAAATAAGTTCAGGTCCAAGTTTTGAACAAGTGAAGGAAGGAGTCCTGCGAGATAGCTAGCAATGGCAAAGGTCAGAAACCATAAACCAATCATGAAAGATTGAATTTTTTTTGGTGCCACTTTAGTTACCATGGATAAGCTGGTTGGCGACAGACACAATTCACCCAGTGTGTGAAAAAAATAAATAAGGACAATCCAAGCGAAGTGAATATTTTCCATATCCTGGATGAGTGTCAAAATTATAAATCCCAAACTCATCAATAATAGTCCGAGACTCATTTTTTCTGGCGTTTCAGTTCTAAATCTTGAATCTATACGAAACCAAATTTTAGCAATAAACGTACCTAAACAAATAATGATCAGTGGATTAATGGCAAGAAAGAATGTGGTTGGTATGGTGAAATTAAAAAAACTTTTATTCACTTTTGAATCTGTAAAAAGCGTAAGTGACCCACCGGCTTGCTCGAAACCGACCCAAAAAATGACCGAAAACAGACCAAGGATAAAAATATAGTATATTTTTTTTAAATCTTTTCTATTAAACGGAAAGGATGATCGCTTAATAAAAAATAATATAACCGTGAGAATGATTAAAAGAACAAACCATATTGGTGAATAGATGATAAAACAAATTAAAGCCACATTTATGAATAAAAAGATTTTAATTTTTGAATAATTAATTTGTTTTTTTAAAATCTCAATTTGGTTAATTTTTAAGCAAAATACGATTAAGCCAAGAAGCATCCCAAAAGCAGCCATTAAAAAGCCTAAATGCCAGCTGTAAAATTCACCTATAAAACCAATTATTAGAGGAGCTAAGAAAGCTCCGATATTAATTCCGATATAGAAATAACTAAATCCCTCATCTCTTAATTTTTCTGGTTTTGATTTGTATAGGTTACCTAGCATGCTTGAAATATTTGGTTTAAAGAAACCATTCCCAGCAACTAAGAAGCCAAGACCAATGAAGAATAAGGACTCAAATGCAAGTAGGGCATGTCCTATCATCATCAAGATCCCGCCAATCAAAATAGCATTTACATTATTAATATATTTATCGGCAAGATAACCACCCAAAAGTGGTGTTAAATAGACTAATCCGGTATAGATGCCATAAATATGAAGGGCTTCGGTATCCGGATAAGCCATCGCATTTACTAAATAAAGAACCAGCAGGGCTCGCATGCCATAAAAACTAAATCTCTCCCACATTTCAGTGAAAAAAAGTGTGCGAAGTAATTTTGGGTGTTTCATGAAGTTATTGAAGGAGGTTTAAGAGATCATTCTCAAGGTTTTTTGGCTCAAACTGTGAGTCGTTGCTGATTTTGAAATCAAAATGATCCTCAACACGCTCGCCCATGGTCGTAATTTTGGCATTAGACAGGCTAATGTTGTATCTTTTTAGTAGAGAGGCAACGGATAATAATAACGCTTTACGATTGGCCGTTTTGATCTGCAAGTGAAATAGCCCATCGTCATTTATTAGCTCAATAAAATCCTCAATTTGATGGAAGCTGGCCTGTCTTGATTTTTTCATTAGGTTGTTAGAAGTATTAAAGCTATTCTTGCTAACATCCTGATCAATTACATTCGTGAGATTTTCTTCAATATACTTAAAAAAGTCCTTGAACCTCAATGAGCTTTCATCTTCATAGGAAATATTAAAGACATTTAATGCGTAGTTATGATTTGTTGTAAAAATTTTAGCTTGACTGATTTCGCATGATATTTCATTGAAAAAATGGCAAGTTTTGTAAAAAATATCATTTTTATCTTTTGTATAAATCAACACCTCAATACCTTGCCCGCCTTTTTGATGCCTGACTCTGGTAATTGTTTTTTGTGTGTTTGCGTGTGAGAGAAGAAGCCGTGTGTGCCATGATATTTCTAGGGCTTCAAACTTGGTAAAGTATTCAGAGCCCATTAGCAACCAGTTTTTTTGATACATGTGTGGTTCAATTGAATATTTAATTAAATTATTTTGAATTTGCTTCACTCTTTGCTCAATAAATTGCTCGTTAGTGAGTTTGTTTTGCAAGTATTTTGTCGCTGTCTGGTGAAGGCCATTAATTAGAACTGATTTCCATTGATTCCAAACCTTGTGGCTTGTGCCTCGAATATCTGCGGTAGTTAACAGGTATAGCAAATCAAGACGATCCTGATTTTGAACTTCATTTGCAAAGGAGCGAATCACCGAAGGATCAGCAAGGTCAAGCTTCTGGGCAACATTTGACATTAATAAGTGATTTTTTACTAACCACGAAATTGTTTGAATATCAGGTGTGCTTAGGTTAAACATTCGACCAAATCTCTTAACTTCCTTTTCGCCTAAGCTTGAATGATCACCTCCTCTTCCTTTGGCAATATCATGGAATAGACCAGCTAGATATAGAATGGATGGGTCTTTAAGTCTTTTGAATGCCTCATGGGATTCGGGTGATTCATGTTTTAGTTTAGCCTTGCTGTATCTTCTCAAGTTATCGATTACATTGAGTGTATGTTCGTCTACGGTGTAGATGTGGAATAGGTCATGCTGCATTTGTGAAATTATCTTTCCAAAAACAGGTAAAAATTTCCCTAAAATGTTATATCGGTTGAGTAACCTTAATGATCGATTTACTTTTTGTTTTTCTTTAAATACTTGCAAAAAATCTTTTTGGATATTTTTGTCTGACCTGTAAGTCTTATCAATAAGAAGGTTTGCGGTTGTTATGAAGTGGTCAATTAAATTGGGTCCAAAGCCCTGTATTAATGGGTTACGTTGAAAAATATGGAAGTATGCAAAGATTTTCTTCGAAATATCTTTCTTTGTATTTTTGTTAAGTTCCAATAGTCCATCGGATATGTAAAGCTCATTAAAACCTTCAACTTTTTCTTTGCTAGATTGAAACTCAACAGTAAATTTTTTTGTAATAATTTCATTGAATAGTATTATATAACGTATTGATTTATATAAACTATTCATTACAAATTCACTTGCTTTTTTATTTGATGAATTCTTAAAACCTAAATCTTTTGCAATCTTTGATTGATAGTCAAAGAGCATCCTATCTTCCTGGTGGTCGGTTGCAATATGAAGATAAATTCTTCTTTTGATTAACTTGTTGTAATGAAAGTTTATTAGGTTGAGTTGTTTTTTGGTGATTACCTTGCTTTCTAACAAAGTTTTGAGGTTATGATCTCCATACTTTGCTGCACATAGCCATCGAATGAAATGGATGTCACGTAAACACCCTCTGGATTCCTTAATATTTGGCTCTAAGAGATATCCAGACTTACTAAATTTCTGATGCCTTAATTCCTGCTCTTTGACTTTTGCTAGGATAAATTTTTTAACGTTTAATATTTTTTTAAATTTTTCATTATATTTTTCATATAAAAGGTTATTTCCACAAATGAGCCTGGACTCTAGAAGGTTGGTAGCAATTGTAATGTCTTTTATGTCTTTTGATATCTCATCAATTACCCTCTGACTAACACCCAGCCTGAATCCAAAATCCCAACAAAGTTGAATAAAATTTTCTAACTTCTCATTATTGATATTGATTGAATCTATGCTATTGGTAATGATTGTTATATCAATATCTGATGATGGATAGAGTTCCTTTCTGCCATATCCACCAACTGCAACAAGACAAAATGAATCATTTAAATCAGCTATCACCCACAATTTTTTTAAAACATCGTCACAGAGTTTCGTATTTTGCTTTAAGAAACCTGAGCTATTATGTTTTTTTAAAAACTGAGACTTTATTTGATCAAATCTAATGTCATATGATTTTTTAATGAATTTAAAATCTTTTTTTTTTGATTCCATGCGATTAATCAAGAAAGGGTGGGGGTGTATGTTCGGATATAGTTAAGACTTCATACCCGTCTTTAGTAACTAAAATGGTATGTTCCCATTGTGCTGACAATGATCTATCCTTAGTGACAACTGTCCAACCGTCTGGCATCATACGAATATCTTTTTTACCTGCATTTACCATTGGTTCAATGGTGAATGTCATACCTTCTTTTAATTCGAATCCTGTTCCTTTTTTTCCATAGTGGAGGACTTGCGGTTCTTCATGGAAAACTTTCCCAATTCCATGCCCACAAAACTCTCGTACAATTGAAAATCCGTGGCTTTCCGCAAAATGTTGTATTGAAAAGCCGATATCACCTAATTTTGCACCAGGCCCAACTTCTCTAATACCTTTCCACATTGCTTGGTATGTAATTTCACATAGTCTTTTTGCCTGAATTGAGGGTTCACCAACATAAAACATTCGGCTGGTGTCACCGTGATAACCTTCTTTAATTACAGTGATATCAATATTAACAACGTCACCCTTTTTGAGCACTCTATCACTTGGAATTCCATGACATATTTGATTATTAATCGATGTACAAATTGATTTTGGGTAAGGAGCATGACCTGGAGGTGCATAGTTTAGTGGGGCTGGTACTGTATCTTGAACGTTAACCATGTAATCGTGGCATAAACGATCAATTTCTTCCGTTGTAACACCAGGTTGTACATGTGGAGTTATAAAGTCTAAGACTTCCGCAGCCAATTTTCCGGCGACTCGCATTTTGCGAATATCATCTTCATTTTTTATTGTAACTGACATGTATTTCCTATACTTACAACCAAAATTGTATTATAATTGCGTTTTTTTAAAATTTGCACTTATGCCACCTAAGGTGCTAGTTCTCTAGTTTGGCGTGAGTGAAGTGATAACCTATAGGAGAATATCATGTCAGTTACAATGAGACAAATGCTTGAGGCTGGTGTCCATTTCGGTCACCAAACCCGTTACTGGAACCCAAAAATGGAATCATTTATTTTTGGTGAACGTAATAAGATCCATATTATCAATCTTGAAAAAACACTTCCTCTTTTTGAAGAAGCTTCAAAATTTCTAAAAAACCTTGCTGCAAACAAAGGGCGAATCTTATTTGTTGGTACAAAACGTCAAGCAAGAGAAATTGTTAAAGAAGAAGCTGAAAGAGCTGGTTGCCCATACGTAAATCATAGATGGTTAGGCGGGATGTTGACTAACTTTAAAACAGTAAAGCAATCTATTAAGCGTTTAAATGAACTTGAAACTATGATTGCTGACGGATCTCTTGATAAATTGAAAAAAAGAGAAGCTCTAACTGTTAAACGTGATCATGAAAAACTTGTCCGCTCAATTGGTGGTATCAAAGAGATGACATCCTTGCCTGATGCAATATTTGTAATTGATGTTGGTTTTGAAAGTGGAGCAGTGGAAGAAGCAACAAAATTAGGTATCCCTGTTGTGGGAATTGTTGACTCCAACAACTCTATTGAAAATATTTCTTATGTTATTCCTGGAAATGACGACTCAAGTAGAGCTATTCGCCTCTATGCAAGAGGCATGGCTGATGCAGTCTTGGCTGGCAAAAATCAAGCGATTACTGATTTGGCAAAATCGGTATCCGAAGAGACTGCTGAAGAAGAATAATTAATAACTAAACACTAATTTTAAGTAAAAGGATAAACAAATGGCTGAAATAACTGCATCTCTGGTAAAAGAATTAAGAGAAATGACTGATGCGCCAATGATGGATTGCAAAAAAGCTTTATCTGAAGTTGATGGAGATCTTCAAAAGGCTGAAGAGTTGCTAAGGGTTAAGTTTGGTAATAAAGCTACAAAAGTAAGCTCAAGAGTTGCTGCAGAAGGCTTAATTTCAATTGCTGTATCAAATGATGGAAAGCAAGGAGCAATATTAGAAACGAATTCAGAAACTGACTTCTGTGCAAAAAATGATGAATTTGTAAATTTCACCCAGAAAGTTGCTAACGCAATTTTAGAATCAAACCCAAGTGATATTGATGCACTAAAAAATGTGTCCATAGATGGCACTTCTGTTGAAGAAACTCGTTCTAATCTTGTTGGTAAGATTGGTGAAAATATTTCACCACGAAGATTTATTTCTGGAACGGCTGGTGGAAAATTCCACTCTTATCTTCATGGTGGTAAGATCGGTGTTCTATTAGATCTTGATGGCGGTGATGATGAATTAGGTAAAGATATTGCAATGCATATTGCCGCATCTAAACCAAAAGCTCTTGATGAATCTGGCATATCACAAGATCTTATAGATGCTGAGAAAAGAGTCGCAATTGAGAAGGCTAAAGAGGCAGGAAAGCCTGAAGAAATGTTAGATAAAATTGCCACAGGAACAGTTAATAAGTTTTTAAAAGAAGTGACATTATTAAATCAGGCGTTTGTAAAAGATGATAAGCAAACGATTCAGAATTTATTAGATTCAAAAGGGGCAAAGGTTCATAACTTTACACTTTTCGTGGTCGGTGAAGGAATCGAAAAGGTAGAATCGGATTTTGCTGCAGAGGTTGCAGAGGCCTCGAAAGTTTAACTTAATGAGAAAGGTTGCTTAGGCAACCTTTTTTTTTGTGTCATAATTAAAAGATGCTAAATAAGCCAATTAAAAGAGTTCTATTGAAGCTATCAGGGGAGGCTCTGATGGGTGAGAATTCTTTTGGTATTTCTCCAGATATTGTTAATCAAATCGTTATTGAAATTAAAAAAATTCTTGAACAAGACATTCAGCTCGCTATTGTTATCGGAGGTGGAAATATTTTTCGTGGAATTTCACTTGGCGATCAGGGAATGACCCGTGCCACTGGTGACTATATGGGTATGCTAGCTACCGTGATGAATTCTCTCGCATTGGAGGATGCATTTAATAAGAACAATATCATTACTAGAGTCCAATCAGCGGTTAATGTCGAACAGATTGTTGAGCCTTACGTAAGAGCTAAAGCTCTTCAATATCTAAGTGAAAACAAAGTGGTTATCTTTTCTGGCGGAACTGGAAACCCATTCTTTACCACAGATACTGCAGCTGCTTTAAGAGCATCTGAAATAGATGCTGATATCATGATTAAAGCAACTAAAGTTAATGGTATTTACTCAGACGATCCAGTAAAGAATCAAAAGGCTGTTAAGTTTGATCAAATATCATTTGATGATGTAATCGATAAAAAACTTAAAGTAATGGATGCTACTGCCTTTACCCTCTGCAGAGAGCAATCAATGCCGATTGGCGTTATAAATATATTCAAACAAAATTCCTTGTATAATTTTATAAATAAAAATTTTACAGATGGAACGTTGGTTATCAACTAGGGAAAGACATGGAAGAGTTAAAAATAAAGATGGAAAAGACCATAGAAAGATTAAAAAATGATTTTTCTAAAATAAGAACTGGTAGAGCGCATACAGGATTGTTAGATCACTTATCTGTAGATTATTATGGAACAATAACACCACTATCACAAATGGCTAATGTAACTTTAGGAGATAACGTAACTATTAATGTGCAGCCATACGATAAAACTCAAACTAGTGCTATTGAAAAAGTCATTAGAGATTCTGATTTGGGTCTTAATCCTTCAGTCAATGGGGATTTGATCAGGGTCCCAATGCCTCCGCTTACTGAGGAGAGAAGAAAGGATTTAATTAAAGTCGTTAAATCTGAAGGGGAGAATGCCAAAATTTCAATTCGAAATATAAGACGTGATGGTAATGATGAACTAAAAAAACAACTTAAAGAAAAACTAATTAGTGAGGATGATGAAAAAAGAGATCAAGCAAAAATTCAAACCCTAACTGATGAATTTATCAAGTCAATCGATAATCTAATTACATCAAAAGAAAAAGATCTGTTAGAAATTTAGGTTTTCATTTTGTCAAAAAATAATATTCCACACCATGTCGCTATCATTATGGATGGAAATGGACGGTGGGCAAAAAATAGAAATATGCCAAGAAACAATGGCCACGAAGAAGGTTTAAAAACATTATCAAAAATTACTCCAAAAGTTTTTGATGCTGGGGTTAAATCTTTAAGTGTATATGCATTTAGTTCTGAAAATTGGTATCGACCAAAAAATGAGATAAAACATTTGATGGATTTATTTGAAAAGGCTATTGAATCAAATTTTCAATACATGGTAGACAACAGGATTAAATTTAATCTTCTTGGAAATATTAAAAAATTTCCATCATCGCTGCAAAAAAAAATTAAGAATCTTGAAGAAATTACAAAAAAAAATAGAGATTATAATTTTTATCTTGCTGCGAACTATGGATCAAAAGAAGAGTTGATTTTTGCTGCAGAGACTTTAAGAGATAGTACAAGCAAAATAACTGAAAAAAGCTTTAAAAATGCATTCTATGCTCCTCATTTACCTGATGTGGATTTGCTTATAAGGACAGGCGGAGAAACAAGATTGAGTAATTTTTTGCTTTGGCAATCTGCTTATGCTGAAATATATTTCACAAAGGTCTTATGGCCTGATTTTAAACCAATACATCTCAAAAAAGCTCTTAAATTTTTTAGTGGAAAGATTAGAAAGTTTGGAAAAATTAATTAATTCTAATTTTGGGTTAAGGTTGGCCTCTGGTTTATCATTGGTATTTGTTTTTGTTTACACCCTAATATATAACGATTTTTTATTCATACTATTAATGTTTGTTGCCTCTGTCTTGGCATTTTATGAATTAGTAAAGATGCAGCAGCTTAATTTTCTAATGATTCTTTTTAATATTTTTCTATTAATATTTTTTTATCTTTTATCATCTAATAACCTTCAATTTTTTACTTATATTATTATTTTTTTATTTTGCTTCATGTTTCCGTTAACGCCTTTTTTAAAAACAAAAGATTTTTTTCTTAATATAATTCCAGCTTTTTATATTCCATCCTTTTTTATTTCCTTAGAAATTTTAGTAACTGAGCATAAGTTGCTTGTATTGCTAACATTTATTGGTATTTGGGCGGTTGATATTGGTGGTTATTTATTCGGAAAGTCTTTTGGAAAGCATAAAATTTTTCCCGTTACGAGTCCAAAAAAAACCTATGAAGGCTTGTTAGGTTCATTGGCTTTCCTTTTTTTAATTCAATCTTTTTCATGGAATTTTTTTGATAATTTCTCATTGTTAGAGTTTTTGGCGATAAGCGTTTTAATTTTTATTGGTTCAATTTATGGTGATTATTTTGAGTCGTTTTTTAAACGTAAATATCATATTAAAGATAGTGGTAATTTAATCCCTGGCCATGGAGGTTTATTAGATAGATTAGATTCAGCAATTTATACAATTCCTTTGATTACAATTTTATGTCTAATGATAATAAATTAATAATACTTGGCTCTACCGGAAGTATTGGTAAGTCAACTCTTGAGGTAATTAAAAAAAACAATCAAAATTTTGAGGTTGTTTGCTTAACTGCTGATAGCAGCTCGGTTGCTTTGGCTGAACAAATCAATTCATTTAAGCCAAAGTATGCTTTCTTAAATAATTCTTTGCTAATTGATGATTTAAAGTCAAGATTGACACACAATCAAACGACAGTGATACGCGATATAAATCAATTGCAAGATATTTTAAAATCAGATTTATATGATACGTTAGTGTCTGCAATGTCAGGGAGTACCGGTCTATTACTAACATACATGGCATTGCAGTCTAATAAAAAAGTCCTGTTAGCTAATAAAGAATCACTTGTCATGGCTGGAGACTTATTAAGAAAATATAGAAAACAAATCATTCCCATTGACAGTGAACATAATGCAATTTTTCAAGTTATCGGGAACTTGGATTCTAAAGAAATAAACAATATTACGTTAACAGCCTCTGGCGGTCCTTTTAGAGTCTATCCAAAATCTAAATTTGATCAAATAACAGTTGAGATGGCACTTAAACATCCAAATTGGTCTATGGGAAGAAAAATTACCATTGATTCTGCAACAATGATGAATAAATGTTTAGAGATTATTGAGGCATATTATTTATTTAATCTTAAATCAGACCAAATTGATGTCCTTGTTCATCCGGAATCTATAATTCATTCAATAGTAAATTACTACGACGGTTCATCACTATGTCAATTTTCTAAGCCTAACATGCAAATACCAATATCATATGCTCTTGGTTACCCAAATAGAATTAACTCAGGCATAGATACTTTTGACCTGTCTTCTATAGAAAAATTAAATTTTTCTAAAGTCGATCATGATAAATTTCCATCAATAAATTATGCCTATATGGCTTTGGATGGTTCTGAAAAATCATGTTTAGTTTTGAATGCCGCTAACGAGTTAGCTGTTAATGCCTTCCTGGAAAGACAAATTAGCTTTTTAAGTATTTTTTCTGTAATTGAAGATTCTTTTAGTATTTCTCTAAATAGTATTGGATCAAGTATAAATGAAATTCTTGATGCAGATATGATGTGCAGACAAATAATTAAACAAATAATTAAAAAATATTTAATTAATTAAATATTAGTTTTTTAAGTTATTGATTTAATTAAAACTTCTTTGAATATTTCTTTTTAACATATATAATGCAATCATTATTTTATTAAATAAGAAAAAGATTGAAACTTTTATACAAATTATTCTTTATATTTTTATTTTTGATATCCAACTTAACTTACGCTGAAGTAATTAATGATATTAAGATTAAAGGTCTTCAGAGAGTTGAACCTGGTGTTATATTTGATAGCATTCCTTTCGATATTGGTGATGATGTAAATGACATTGATCCCTCTCAAATCATTAAATATATCTATAAATCTGGCCAGTTTCGTGATGTATCTGTGGAGTTCGATTCTGGTAATTTAACTGTTGTTGTATCTGAAAAACCCATTATCGCCAGTATTGAATTTAATGGAAATCAATTAATACAAGAAGACAAGCTAAGAGAGGGCATTCGGCAAGTAAACTTATATGAAGGAGCCGTCTTCGATAAGCAAGTGTTGTCAAACCTCGAAAAAGATTTATCGAAAAGCTATAACTCTATGGGTAGATACAATATACTTGTGAATGCATCTTACAGACCCTTGGAAAGAAACAGGGTGGCAATCAAGGTTGATATTGATGAGGGTACTTTAACCAGAATTTCTAATATATCAATAAATGGATTAACTAAATTTTCCGAATCTGATTTGTTAGGCATAATGGAATTAAAAGCTACTAACATTTTATCTTGGTGGGAGAAAGATGATCGATATTCCAAATCATCTTTATCTGCAGATTTAGAGAAAATTAAAAGTTTTTATCTAGATAGAGGTTATTTAAATTTTAAAATTGTTTCCACTGACGTCTCGATTACCCCAAATAAAAAAAGATTAACTATTTCGATAGATGTTGACGAGGGGGATAAATATACTTTTGGCGATATCTCTATTTCTGGCACTGTAAATGAATTCACAGAAAAAGATTTAAAATCTAACATAACGATAAAAAAAGATGAGATTTTTAGTTCCAAAGAAGTTAATCGCTCCTCTTCTAATTTAGGCAAATACTTGGGTAATTTTGGTTATGCCTTTGCTAATATCAACCCAATTTCTAAAGTTGATGAAGAAAATAAAAGGGTGTCCTACGATTTTTTTGTGGATACTGGCAGCAAGATCTATGTTAGAAATATAAATTTTATTGGAAATTCAAGGACCAAGGATAAGGTTTTAAGAAGAGAAATGAGGCAATTCGAATCCTCATGGTATGACGAATCAAAAGTTGCAAGATCAAAATTTAGGCTTACCAGGCTTCAGTACTTTAGTGCCGTTGATGTTGATACTGCTGTTGTTCCAGGAAATACAGATCAAGTCGATTTAAATGTGAATGTCACTGAAAGAAACACTGGAAAAATTATGGTTGGTGCCGGAGTGAGTTCTGCCGAAGGTTTAATGGGATCTTTTAATGTCAGCCAGAGAAACTTTGCGGGTAGCGGTAATACTGTTGCTCTTGGTGTAAGCACAGGCAGAATCAATAGAACTTATTCGCTCTCTTATACAGATCCATATTACACTGAGGATGGAGTTTCAAGAGGATTTCAGGTATATAAGAGGGATCGTAATACGGCAAAATTAAGAGGTATAGGTACATACAATACATACTCGTACGGTGGTGGAGTTAACTTTGGAATCCCTTTAAGTGAGAAAGATTTTTTAAATTTTGGTGCAACTTTAGATTTTACCGAGCTGGAGTTAACTGATAGATCCCCAACTTTATATAAAGATTATTGTAATAAAGCTTCAGCTTCTGGAAATGTTGATTGTTCAGCTAATTCTGTTGCATTTGACCTTGGAATTACGACTGATACAAGAGATAATGTATTAATTCCAACTGAAGGCATGATGACCAAATACACTGCCACTGTCACAGCACCTGTTATGGATTTGCAGTACTTTAGACTTCAAGCTCAATCCGAATACTACAAACCACTTGATGACAATAAGAAATTCACCCTCAAGCTAAGAGGTTCCTTGGGATATGCTGATGGCTATGGTAGCGATGATATGCCATTCTTTAAAAATTTCTACATGGGTGGCGTAAGATCTGTAAGAGGTTATAGAACAAGCTCAATTGGACCAAAATATAAAAATACATCGAACAATAGATATTACACAACAGGTGGAAATAAATCAGTACTTGTGAGTGCGGAGTTATTTTTTCCAGTTCCTGGCTTAAAGAAAAATGATTCATTTAGATTGAGCACGTTCTTTGATGCCGGTGGCGTTTTTTCTGATAACGAATCACTATCCACAGCTGAAGATTATCAACAAGGAGAAATAAGATATTCAATGGGGTTGGGTGTACAATGGAACTCTCCATTTGGTCCGCTTCAAGTCTCTATAGCTGAGCCATTAAATGATGACAACAAGGATAGAACTCAAAGATTCCAGTTTGGCATGGGATCAACATTTTAAACCTCTAAATAAAGGAATTATTATGAAAAAAATATTTAAAGTCTTAATTTTGTGTTTTTTTGCTTTAAGCATAAATGCAGAGGAACTAAAAATCGGAATTGTAGATGTCAATAAAATATTAAAAGAAGCTCCTCAGACTATATCGGCAAATAAAAAACTTGATAAGGAGTTTAGCTCAAGGACTGAAAAGCTCAAAGCAAAAATTAAAACACTGGAAGCGGATGGAAAGAAATTCCAAAAAGAATCATTAACCATGTCTGATGATCAAAGAGATAAAGCAGAAAGAGGACTTCAGCAAAGAAAAATAGAAATTCAGAGAGATGAAAGAGAATTAAGAGAAGATATGGATCTTAGAAGAAGAGAGGAGATTGGTGATCTTCAAGAAAAAATTAATATAACAATTGATAAAATGGCCGAAGACGAGGGTTATGATTTAATTTTATATAACGGTATAGCTTTTGCAAGCTCAAAAGTAGATATAACCGACACTGTCATCAAAGCTCTTGGGGGCGGCTCATCCAATGCAAAAGATGAATCAAAAAAAACAAAGAAAGACAAAGTAATTGAATCTAAGAAAGATGCAAAAGAATAAAATATCAGTTGACGAAATTGCAACTCTTATAAATGGAAAGGCCTCAAAAAAAGGCCTTTTTGTTTGTGGTTTAAATTCTTTAGATTTTGCAGAAGACAGCGATATGTCTTTTTTTGCTGGAAATAAAAAAAACTTGGCTCATTTAATTAATACAAAAGCCGCAGTGGTTGTATTAAAAGAAGATGACATTAATTTTTGTAAAACAAATTACATAGTTGTAGATGATCCTTATTTTGCATTTTCAAAGTTATCAAACATTTTTGATCATAGAAAAAAAATAATTCCTTGTACAAAAGAATCTGTAAAAATAGGAATAAATTCGAATGTTCCAAAGTCTTCGTTTATTGATGATTTTGTTGTTATTGGAGACAATGTAAAAATTGGAGAAAATGTATCAATTTACCCTGGCGTAAAAATAGAAAATGATGTTGAAATTGGAGATAATTCAGTTATCCACCAAAATGTTGTCATTAAGGAAAATACCAAAATTGGTCAGAATTGTACAATTTTCGCAAATGCGACTATTGGTACGGATGGTTTTGGTTATGCGCTCGATAAAAATCAATGGGTAAAAATTAATCAGTTAGGTTCGGTTGTCATTGGTAATTTTGTTGATATTGGTTCAAATACAACAATAGACAGAGGAGCCTTGCAAAACACTATTATTAAGGATGGTGTAAAAATTGATAATCAGGTTCAAATTGGACATAACTGTATTATTTCAAAAAATACCATTATTGCAGGGTGTGTTGGTATTGCAGGAAGCACTGTTATTGGCGAAGGTTGCAAAATTGGAGGTGCAGCTATGATTTTAGGCCATTTAAATATAGAAAAAGAAACAACAATATCTCCAGGAACGATGATTGCTAGCTCAATAAACAAAAAAGGGGAGACGTACACTGGCTTTTTCCCGTTTTTCGAAAAAAAGGACTGGATTAAAGTTACAATGTTTTTAAAAAGATTATTAAGAAAGTGAGTTTAAGTATGCAATTGGATATTCATGAAATTCTAAATCATTTGCCCCATAGGTATCCTTTTGTCTTGATAGATAGAGTAATTGATCTTAAGCTAAATGAAGAGATAACCGCTATAAAAAATGTAACTATTAATGAACCATTTTTCCCAGGTCATTTTCCATATCATCCGGTAATGCCAGGTGTTTTAATCGTTGAAGCAATGGCACAAGCGGCAGCCGTCTTATCATTTAAAACGATGAATGTACTTCCTTCGGAAGATTCGGTTTATTACTTCGCTGGTATAGATAATGTAAGATTCAAGAAACCAGTTTCGCCAGGCGACCAACTTCTGTTGAATGTCAAAATTGACAGAGTGTTGAAAGGAATTTGGAAGTACAAAGCTCAAGCTAAAGTTGACGATCAAATAGTTGCCGAAGCTGAAATGATGTGTATCTTAAAAAATATCCAGAAATAAATGTCAAAAAACATTCATCCAACTGCGATTATTGAAAATGGTGCCAGTATTCATCCATCTGTAAAGATTGGTCCTTATTCAATTATTAATAAAAATGTATCAATTGATGAAAATACAATTATTGGATCACATGTAGTTATTGAAGGGATAACTTCAATTGGTAAAAATAATAATATTTTTTCTCATAATAGTATTGGCCAAGCTCCTCAAGATAAAAAATACAATAATGAAGAAACAAAGCTCAAGATAGGGGATTCAAACACAATTAGAGAGTTTTGCACTATTAATACTGGAACAGCTCAAGACAATGGAATTACCCAAATTGGATCTAATAATTGGATTATGGCCTACGTTCATATTGCTCACGACTGTGTAGTTGCTAATAATATAATTATGGCGAATAACTCCTCATTGGCTGGTCATGTTGTGGTTGGTGACTTTGCAATACTTGGAGGCTTCACACTGGTTCACCAGTTTTGTAAAATTGGCTCTCATATAATGTCTGCAGTTGGTACTAAAGTATTTAAAGATATCCCAGACTTTTTAATGGTTCATGGAGAAAAGGCTTCACCAAGCGGACTAAATATTGAGGGTTTAAAGCGCAGAAACTTTTCTTCAGACGATCTTGATGAGCTAAAAAAGGCATATAAAATTATTTACAGAGAAAATAATACCGTGGACGAAGCTCTAAAAATTTTAGACCAGTCTAATAATAAACATATTATTAAATTAACTAAATCTATCAAATCATCCCAAAGAGGAATAGTGCGGTAAATGAAGATAGCCATTGGCATTGGTGAGCTGTCAGGTGATATTTTTGCTGCCTCTTTGATAAAATACATCAAATCAAATTATCCTGATATTCAGATCGTAGGTATAACTGGACCTAATTGCTTTAAACAAGGCTTATTTTCAAAATTCAATATCAGCAGCCTTTCAAAAAGAGGTTTCTTTGAAATCTTATTTAATCTGAGAAAGTTAACCAAATTTAGAAGTGATTTTTTGGATTATTTAAATACCGAAAAACCTGATATATATATCGGGATAGATGCACCTGATTTTAATTTTTTTATCGAAAAAAAACTTAAATCAAAAAATGTAAAAGTTTTTCATTATGTCTGCCCATCTGTTTGGGCTTGGAGGTCGTCAAGAATAAAAAAATTTAATTCGTATTTCGATCATTTATTTACAATATTTTTTCATGAAAAAAAGTTTCTAAATAAATTTGGTTATAAAAAACTAACCTATGTAGGACACCCTCTTGCAAATGAAATACCTTTTAAACCTGATTATCAAAAAGCAATAGATAAGCTTAAAATTGATCATAAGGGAAAAATTGTTGCATTATTTCCTGGAAGCAGGAATTCGGAGGTGTTATGGAACACGAAAGTATTAATTGAAGCAGCAGATAATTTAACCAAAAAATATAGTAATTTATTATTCCTTATCCCTGTTACATCAAAAGAAAATCTAATTTTTATAAATAAAAAAATTTATGATTTAAATTTACAAAATATAAAAACTATTCACGGCCATTCGCATGATATTCTAAATGCTAGTGACGTTGCAATCATAGCTTCAGGGACCGCAACTCTTGAATCAGTTTTTTATAAAACACCCTTGGTCGTTTTTTATAGACTGTCTTCGATTTCATATTGGATTTTTAAATTACTACTGAAATCTAAATTTATTAGCTTACCAAATATTCTTAGTGGAAAAAGTATTGTCCCAGAATTAATACATAAAAAAGCCAACATTGAGAATATATCTTATGAAATTGAGAGGTTATTAAACGAAAGCACTTTAAGAAAAAATCAGATTGAAGAATTTAAAAAAATTCATAAACTTCATATGTCAAATACCAATGAATTGATTTGTAAAAAGATATTTTCTAAATGAAGATAGGTATTGATGAGGTTGGTCGCGGGTGTGTAGCAGGACCTGTTGTTGCAGCAGCTGTTGTAATAGATGAGTCTTTTGATGTTCTTGTCTCTGATTCTAAGCTTTTATCTGCCAAACGAAGAGAAATCCAAGATAAAGAAATTAAAAAGAAATGTGTTGACTTCTCCATATCTGTAATAAATTCTAGGATTGTAGATGAAATAAATATTCATAAGGCCTCTTTACTTGCCATGGAACAAGCGTATATTAATTTGCGTCATAAATCTGGCTCAATTAAATGTGATGGTAAATTTACTCCCAAAATTGATGGTGCAGTAGCTCATATTAACGGGGATAAGTTATATACTGAGATCAGCGCTGCATCCATTATTGCAAAAGTCTACAGAGATCATTTAATGAATTACATTTCATTAAAATATCCCAATTATCATTTTGATAAACATAAGGGTTATTTAACCAAGCTGCATTTAGAAGCTATAAAGCAGTATGGTTCATGTAATATTCATAGACTAACCTTTAAGCCTTTTAGTTAACTAAAAAAATACACGGCTTCTTTTCAAACTCAATATTTATTTTCTCCCAACCTTTAATTGAGTTTGTAAGGATAGATTCAGAATCACCATTTATATCATAAGCGATGCAAACTAAATTTTCAGTATTTAAACTTTCTAATAAAAATTGGAATGTTTCTAAGTTTCTATGAGGTGTCTCAATAAATATAAAAGTTTTTTTTGATTTTTTAATTTCTACAGCTAAGTTACTTAAATATTTTTTTCTTTTATTTTTGTCAATCGGAAGATAACCAATAAATTCAAAGTTCTGTCCATTACATCCTGAGCAAGCAAGCGATGACAGAATTGATGATTCTTGAGCAATAGTTTTTACTTTTATGTTATCGAAATGACATTTAAGAACCAATTCTGATCCTGGATCAGATACTCCCGGAAGACCACAATCAGAAATTAATCCAACGTCACTGCCTGATTTAAGAATGTCTAATACTTCTTCATAATTCAATTGGACATTTTTGTTATTTTCGTGAAGTTTTAGCTCTTGAAGGGATGTATTTAATTCAAGTTTTTTTAAAGAATTTCTTGCAGGCTTTTTATTTTCAACCACAAAGTGTTGAATATGATTAATTCTTTTTTTTTGCTTTGGAGTATAGAAATCGTCTAAATCTTCATTCAGTGGAGTGGGTATAACGTACAAATCTCCATTTTTGTTTGTCATTAGATAATATTTTCGTCCATTAGAATTTTGGATATCTTGATAAGTGGCAGTCCAATAATGGACGTTGGGTCATCATTTTTAATACTTTCAAGCAGGGTAATTCCATAAGACTCAGATTTGATGCTACCAACACAAAAATAGGGCTCATCCTTCTTTAAATATTTATCTATCAGATCATCAGTGAGCAGTTTGTATTTGGCTTCAAATTCTGAGTAGTCTGAAATGACGGTCTGATTATTATTATTTAATACACAAAATGCACTATAAAATTTCACTACTTTTCCACTTAGAAATTGCAACTGTTTGAATGCATTTTCGTATGTCATTGGTTTTTGTAGGATAGTATTTTCAACCACAGCGGTTTGATCGCAACCTATGATAATGGAGTTATTGCCTGATGACGCTGCAATTTTTTTTGCTTTTTCTTCAGATAGCCTGAGAGCCATCTCTATTGGAGATTCATCATCTCTTTGGCTCTCTTCAATTTCTGGTGAGATGAATGCAAAGTCAGAAACAATTCTCTTTAGCAATTCTCTCCTATAAACTGACGAGGAGGCTAGAATTATTTTTGTTTCCATAAAGTCTTGAAATTAAGCTTGTATCTCAATTAAGGTAACATCGGGAGATATGCTTTGACCTTTGGAAATATGTATTCCAACCACAGTCCCAGATCTAGGTGCCTGGATTTCATTTTCCATCTTCATTGCTTCAATTACAATGAGCGAATCACCAGCATTCACTTGGTCGCCAACATTTACCTTGATATCAATAACGGTTCCTGGCATGGCAGTTGTCACACAACCATCATGTGTTGGCCTCAAATTACCCTGAGATTTAGGAGCACCTGAGGTAGTTTTAGAAGCTTCACTGTTGCCCACTTCAACCATATCCAATGTTTCAATGAGAACTTCTTCAGAGATGCCATCTACAACCACATGATAGGGTTTTTCATGCTGGCCTGGATTTCCGGAACCAGTAAGTTTAATGTGATAAGTTTCCCCGTGAAGGGTTACATTGAATTCAGACGGGGCATATTTAGTAGCACTTGATTTTGACTCTTCTATATCGAGCAGTTCCTCAGGCTCTAGTGTTCCTGCATTCCTTTCTTTAAGGAAAGTATTTGCTAGATCTGGGAACATAGCATACGTTAATAGATCTTCTTCAGATTTTGCAACATCCTCACATTTTACTTTTAGGTTATTGATTTCCGGCTTCAGCTTATCTGCGGGTCTACAAGTCATTGGCTTTTCATCACCAATAGCTTTTCTCATAACCTCTTGATTGATCTCACCTAAAGCTTTACCGTATTCACCTAAAAAGTAATTTTTAACTTCATTGGTAATTGATTTGTACCGCTCGCCAGTAATAATATTTAACGCTGCTTGCGTTCCAACAATCTGTGATGTTGGCGTAACAAGAGGAGGGTAACCTAAATCTTTTCTAACGTTAGGAATTTCAGCGAGCACCTCATTCATTTTATCTAATGCGCCTTGGTCTTTTAATTGACTAGATAAGTTAGAAATCATTCCACCTGGAACTTGATTAATTAAGACTCTTGGGTCAAGACCAGTAAATTCAGATTCAAATTGCCAATATTTTTTTCTAATATCTTTTAAATATGAAGTAATGTTTTCAATTTTATCTAGCTGAACTCCTGTTTCATAACCAAGCTCATGCAGACCGGCGATAACAGACTCTGTTGTTGGATGACTTGCTCCTTCTGAGAAGCTTGAGTTACATGTATCAATCATAGTTGCGCCACACTCAACAGCAGCAAATAAGTTAGCTGTTGCTAAACCGGAAGTTGCATGGCTATGAATATGGATTGGTAATGAAATTTCTTTAGAAATACTTGTTACTAAATCTTTTGTTGATTTTGGAGTCAGTAAGCCAGCCATATCTTTAATAGCCAAGCTGTCAGCACCATAATTTTCAATTTCTTTAGCAAGGCCAGTAAAGTAGTCTACGTTATGAAGAGGAGAGGTGGTGTAGCTAATCGCAACTTCCGCATGTTTTTTATATTTTTTCACTGACTCTAATGATGTTTGAATATTTCTTAAATCATTCATTGCATCAAAAATTCTAAAAACATCCACGCCATTGTCAGCTGATTTTTTCACGAAAAGATCCACTACATCATCTGAATAATGCCTGTATCCAAGAAGATTTTGGCCACGAAGTAACATTTGTATCCTACTGTTAGGTAAAGCATGTCTTAATCTTCTAAGCCTTTCCCATGGATCCTCTCTCAAATATCTCACACAGGCATCAAAAGTAGCACCACCCCAAGCCTCAACTGACCAAAATCCGAGATTATCGAGCTCATTACAAATAGGGAGCATATCCTCAGTTCTTAATCTGGTTGCAATATGGCACTGATGACCATCTCGTAAAACTAATTCTGTAATATCAATTTTTTTCATAATTTACATACCTTCATGTGCGGCAATAGCAGCCGATATAGCAGCGGCGATAACATCTGGTGGAAGCTCGTCGTTAAAATCAGTTAATTCAGGGTGGGATGTTACAAAGGAAGTATCAAATTCACCCTCTTTAAAACTTTCATTATTTAAAATCTCTAAATAATAAGGAATTGTTGTTTTTACACCATAAATAACAAGATCATCAAGAGCACGTTTTCCACGCTGAACAACATCTTGCCAAGTGAGTGCCCAAACAGTTAATTTGGCACACATAGAGTCGTAATATGGTGGAATAACATAACCAGTATATATGGATGCATCTGTACGTACTCCTGGCCCCCCAGCTGCATAATACCTGGTTATTTTACCAAAAGAGGGCAGGAATTCTTGCTTTGGATCCTCAGCATTAATTCTGAATTCGATAGCAAAACCTCGAAAATTAACATCTTCTTGTTTAAATCTTAATTGGTGGCCAAAAGCAATTCTAATTTGCTCCTGAACAATATCAATTCCTGTAATGGATTCCGTGATCGTGTGCTCAACTTGTAATCTGGTATTCATCTCCATGAAATAAAAATTATCATCCTGGTCAAGCAGGAATTCTACAGTGCCCGCATTTTCATAATTCACCGCCTTAGCGGCTTTTACTGCTAGGTTACCAATGTAATCTCTTTGCTCGTTTGATAGTTGAGGGGATGGGGCAATTTCAATAAGCTTTTGGTTTCTTCGCTGAATAGAACAATCTCTCTCAAATAAATGAATAGCGTTTCCATGTGAGTCTGCCAAGATTTGAACTTCAATATGCTTTGGAGATACAACACACTTTTCCATAAACAGTTCAGGATTTCCAAATGCTTTAGTAGCTTCTGAAATTACACGATCGTAATTAGAAACTAATTCTTTATCGTTATCACATCTTCTAATACCACGCCCACCACCTCCATTTGTTGCTTTAAGCATGACCGGATAACCAATTTCATTTGCTAAGGATTGAGCTTCTTCAACACTATTGATATTTCCATCACTTCCAGGCGTTACAGGGACCCCAGCTTCAATCATGGCTTTTCTAGCTTGTATTTTGTCACCCATCTTGTGAATAATAGAACTTTCAGGACCAATAAACTTAATACCGCGTTTTGCACAAATAGCTGCTAATTCAGGGTTTTCAGATAAAAAACCATAACCTGGATGAATTGCATCACATCTGGCTGTAACTGCAATGTTGACTATCCTGTGTGCGTTTAAATAACCTTTAAGTGGATCATCGCCAACAAAGTAAGACTCATCAGCTTTTTTAACATGTAAAGCATGTCTGTCCGCATCAGAGAAAATAGCCACACTTGTAATGCCCATTTCTTTGCAAGCGCGAATAATGCGCACAGCAATTTCCCCACGGTTTGCAATTAAAATTTTGTTAAACAAATCGTTTATCCGTAAAGTTGATTGAATTTTGAATTTTTGATTATATCATGGGAGATATATATCCCTATTATTTTAGCACTTTAATGAAGAATAACTACAATTTACAAAACTTTGATTTATATAGATTTATTGCAAAAAAGGAGAGGATATGTGATAAAATTCCGGTCTTTAAATTTAACCGATTATCAGATTTTAAAATATCTGATGACGATAGCTTGTTTTATGATGTTTCGATTTCCGAAGTTCATGGACAACATTTCTTAAATCTAGAGTTAAACATCGATTTGAGGCTGTTATGTTATCGTTGCTTGGAGGATGTTGAGCTCAAACTTAAAACATCCAATCGTTATGAATTAGTACAGGCAAGCAGCAAGTCGGAAAAGCATGTTATAGATGATATTAAAATTGAAATTATTGATAATTTTGATTTATTATCTTTTATTGAGGATGAGATTCTATTAGAATTGCCTACTTCACCTAAACATGCATTTGAGTGTAATTAATTAAGGAATAAATATGGCTGTTCAAAAGAGTAAAAAATCACCTTCAAGAAGAAATATGAAAAGGTCGCATGACGGTCTTGATAATCCAGCTTTGGCAGTTGAGCCAACCACTGGAGAAGTACATTTAAGACATCATGTATCACCAACAGGATTTTACAAAGGTAAAAAAGTTATTCAAGACAAACCTGAGTAACTATTTAAATGACTGTATCAATATCTGTTGATGCAATGGGCGGTGATTTTGGTCCCAAAATCACTGTTCCAGCTTCCTTAAATTTCCTTAAATCACACCCTGATGCCTCCATTACTTTAGTTGGTAATCAATCTACAATAAAAAAGTTTTTAAAAAAACCTATAGAGTCTTTTGACAGATTATCAATAATTCACACAACACAATTCGTTACAATGGACGAATCTCCCCAATCTGCACTTAAAAATAAGAAAAGCTCATCAATGCGACTTGCCATTAATTTGGTAAAAGAAGGGGTAGCAGATGCTATTGTGAGTGCCGGTAATACTGGAGCCTTAATGGCCACAGGTAGATTTGTCTTAAGGATGTTACCTGGAATTGATCGTCCAGCCATCGCGTCATTCCTGCCAAATCAAAAAGGAACATCTTGTATGCTGGATTTGGGAGCTAATGCTGATTGTACAAGTCATCATTTAACTCAATTTGCTATTATGGGGTCCATACTTTCTGCGGTGATATCGAAAAAAAAGAAACCATCAGTTGGGCTTTTAAATATCGGTTCAGAATCTATTAAAGGTAATGAAGTCACCAAAGAAACTTATGAATTATTAAAAAAGAGTCATTTAAATTTTTATGGCAACGTTGAAGGAAATGATATTTTTAAAGGTACAACTGACGTTGTAGTTTGCGATGGTTTTGTTGGTAATATTTCCTTGAAAACCACCGAGGGCTTAGCAAAAATGTTTGCTGACTTTCTTGGACAAGAATTCAAGAAAAATATTGGTACAAAGTTTTTGGCATTATTCTCCCTCCCTGTTTTAAAAGCTTTTAAAAAGAGACTCGATCCAAGGCGTTACAATGGCGCTGCTTTTTTGGGAATAAATGGTATAGTTGTGAAGAGTCATGGTAGTGCAGATGCATTCTCGTTTGAGCATGCCTTAATGACTGCCTATGAGGAGGCGAATAGTAAGATGATTGCTAAAATTTCCAAACAGTTAAAAATAGATCAAAAATTAATCTAATTATGAGTTACTCAAAAATTGTGGCTACAGGATCTTTTTTGCCAAAAAAAATATTATCCAATACAGATCTTGAAAAAATTTTTGATACCTCCGATGAGTGGATTCGAACCAGAACAGGTATAGAACAAAGGCATATTGTTGAAGATGGTCAGTTTACCTCCGACCTTGCATATTTTGCTGCATTAGATGCCATTGAGAAATCTTCTTATGATAAAAATGATATTAATTTAATCATTGTCGCGACCACAACGCCTGATAAAATTTTTCCTAGTGTAGCTTGTTCGGTTCAACGTAAGTTAGGTATAAAAAATATTCCTGCTTTTGATGTTCAGGCTGTGTGTAGTGGCTTTATATACGCCTTAACAACCGCTGATAGCTTTATTAAATCTGGCATGTATCAGAAAATTTTAGTTATTGGAGCTGATTGCATGTCAACCATTACTGATTATACCGATCGCTCAAACGCGATTCTTTGGGGTGATGGAGCAGGCGCAGTTATTCTAGAGGCATCAGAAGAGCCGGGCATTATTAAAAGCATTATAAATAGTAATGGAGAATATGAGGATCTATTACACGTACCTCGTAAACCTAAAGATAACAAACCTAATACAATAGAAATGCAAGGAAATGCAGTCTTTAAAATTGCTGTGAATACACTTGATCAAATCGTTGATGAAACTCTTCAAGGAACTGATTTTTCAAAGGGAGATATTGATTGGCTTGTCCCTCATCAAGCTAACATTAGGATTCTTCAAGCAACAGCTAAAAAATTAGATATGACTATGGATAAAGTGATTGTCACAATCAGCAAACATGGCAATACTTCTGCTGCATCGATTCCCTTGGCTCTTAACGAAGGTATTACTTCTGGAAGCATTAAGAAGAATGAAATAATTTTAATGGAGGCTTTTGGTGGAGGATTTACCTGGGGCTCATCACTTATAAAGGTTTAATATGAAAAGTGTCTTGCTATTTCCTGGACAGGGGTCTCAATCAATTGGAATGATGGACGGGTTTGATAGTAGCCTTATTAAAGAAGTATTTGATATGGGATCAGATATTTTTGGTGAAGATCTGTTAGATTTAATAACATCTGACAATGACAAGATTAATCAAACTATTTACACCCAGCCTATTATGTTTTTGTCGGGCTACGTAACTTATCTGTTACTAAAGGAAAAAAAATCGAGTTTGCAGGTTGACTATGTTGCAGGTCATAGCCTTGGTGAGATTACTGCGGCATGTGTTGCAGGGGTTTTTTCTATTGACGCAGCAATACAAATTGTTCAGAAACGGGCTCAGCTGATGCAAAATGCTGTTCCTACAGGAGAGGGAGCTATGGCTGCTATCTTAGGCTTGGAAGACACTGTTGTTGAGGGGATTTGCAAGACATTGCAATCAACTGGAGTGATTGAGCCTGTCAATTACAACTCACCGGGGCAAATTGTAGTGGCAGGTGAGAAGAAATTAATTGGACAGTCTTTGGAGAAATTTAAAGATAGTGGTGCAAAAAGAGCTCTTTTACTGCCAGTGAGTGTTCCATCTCACTGTAGCTTAATGCGTTCAGCTGCAGAAGATTTTGAAAGTTACTTAAATGATTTTGAGTTTAATGATGCAGATATTCCAATTGTTCAAAATGTAAATGCAACAGGCGTGGTTGATAGAAACCTGATAAAAGAAAATCTTATTGCTCAGTTATTCAATCCAGTGAAGTGGACTGCATCAATTCAATATCTAGAAAAGCAAGGGGTGAGTAATTTTATTGAATCTGGCCCTGGTAAAGTACTTTGGGGTCTAAACAGAAGAATTACTAAGTCAGAAGATATTAAACACTTCACAATAAATTCTGATGAAGCATTCAAAGAATTATAAAGCAGAGATTAATTATGAAAAAAATAGCATTAGTTACAGGAGCAAGTCGAGGAATAGGGGCTGCAATCGCAGTTGAGTTATCGAAACAAGGGTTTTTGACGATAGGGACAGCGACATCTCCACAGGGTGCAGAAATAATTGAAAAAAACTTTCAAATTCATAATCTAGAGGGTAAGGGATATGTTTTGAATGTTAATGACAATGACTCAATCACCAATCTAATTTCAACAATATCTGAAAATCATGGCGATATTGATGTTTTAGTCAATAATGCTGGTATTACAAAAGATACTTTACTTATGAGAATGTCTGATGATGATTGGGATAGCGTTATTCAGACTAACCTAAAATCTGTCTACAAATTATCACAGGCTGTTTTAAGACCTATGATGAAAAAAAGATCCGGAAGAATTATTAATATCTCCTCAGTAGTTGGCCATATGGGTAATGCGGGACAAGTAAATTATGCTGCAACTAAAGCTGGTATCGCAGGTTTTTCTAAATCATTGGCTCAGGAGTTGGGTAGTAGAAATATTACCGTTAATTGCGTTGCACCGGGTTTTATTGATACGGATATGACCAAGGGACTAAATGATGAGCACAAGGATAAACTAATCAGCTTGATCCCTTTGGCTAGGCTAGGTAATCCAGAAGATGTGGCAAAGACGGTTTGCTTTCTTGCATCTGAGGATTCATCCTTCATAACAGGCGAAACAATTCATGTCAATGGCGGCATGTTGATGGTGTAAAAAAAATGAACTTTTTTGCATCAAAATTGATTCTTTTTGCTAAAATAGCGTTTTTTAATATTTAAGGGGTAATTAGATGTCTGACATCGAACAAAGAGTTAAAAAAATTGTATCTGAGCAATTAGGTACAGACGCAGCTAGTGTTAAAAACGAATCATCTTTCATTGATGATTTAGGTGCGGACTCCCTCGACACAGTTGAATTAGTAATGGCTCTTGAAGAAGAATTCGGCACAGAAATTCCTGACGAACAAGCTGAAAAAATTACAACTGTTCAACAAGCTATTGATTACATCAATAACAATCAATAATTCCTAAAATGTCTCGCAGAAGAGTCGTTGTGACTGGACTGGGTTTGGTCACTCCTATTGGAATAGGAGTGAATGAATCCTGGAATAACGCATTAAATGGCGTTTCTGGTATAACCAAAATCACAAAGTTTGATGCCAGTGCTTTTGCATCACAAGTTGCTGGCGAAGTTAAAGACTTTGATCCTAGCAAGTATTTACCTCCAAAAGAAGTTAGAAGAATTGATGCCTTCATTCAGTATGGTTTAGTGGCTGGTATCGAGGCATTTAATGATTCTGGGTTGGAAGTGAATGAGCAAAATGCTGAAAGAATTGGTGTAGCAATTGGATCAGGCATTGGTGGTTTGGGTATGATTGAAAGTACTAATAATACATACGATGAATCTGGGCCACGAAGAGTTTCTCCATTTTTTATTCCAGGAACCATTATCAATATGATTTCTGGTAATTTATCAATCATGTATGGGCTTAAAGGTCCAAATATTTCAATAGTTACTGCTTGCACTACCGGAACTCACTGTATTGGTGATGCGGCAAGAATGATTGAATATGGTGACGCAGATGTTATGGTTGCTGGTGGCTCAGAAGCGGCAATTACAGAGTTATCTGTTGCAGGCTTTGCCTCCGCAAAAGCATTATCAAATCGAAATGATGATCCAGCATCAGCATCAAGACCATGGGATAAAGGCCGTGATGGTTTTGTCATTGGAGAAGGAGCCGGGGTAATGGTGTTAGAAGAATATGAGTCTGCAAAAAAACGGGGCGCTAAAATCTATGCTGAGCTCTCTGGTTACGGAATGAGTGCGGATGCATATCATATTACAGCTCCGTCGACTGATGGACCAAGAAGGTCGATGGCTAATGCTTTAAAAAATGCGAATTTAAATCCACAAGATATTGGTTTTATTAATGCTCACGGTACCTCGACACCATTGGGTGATATTAATGAAACTAATGCCCTTAAAGAGCTCTTTGGAGATCATGCATACAAATTAGCTGTAAATTCAACCAAATCAATGACGGGTCATCTCTTAGGTGGCGCAGGGGGTATTGAATCAATTTTTACAGTTTTAACCTTGCATCACCAAAAATCACCACCAACTATCAACCTTACAGACCCTGATCCTGAATGTGATCTGGATTATGTTCCTAATGAAGCTAGAGATCTTCAAGTTAAAGCTGCATTAAAAAATAATTTTGGTTTCGGTGGAACTAATGGTAGTTTAGTATTTAACACCATTTGATACTTACTGTAATAAGTTGTGAATAAAACACTTGTTAATGGAAAATTTACCAATCTAATTTCAATTAATGACCGAGGTTTTCAATTCGGTGATGGAGTGTTCAGAACATTTGTCTACAATAATGGAAAGATACCTCACTTTAGTCTGCATTATAAAAAATTAAAAAATGATGCAAAAATCATTGGCATCAAAGCTCCGAAAAAGGATGTTTTATTAGCTGATGTTTTAAAAGTTTGTAATCAATCCAGTATAAAAATTATCAAGGTGATTATAACTAGAGGAGAATCTAGCCGAGGTTACCTATATGATCGGACTATCCAGCCAAATATAGTGATTCAATCATATGACTTTGATCATAAGCGTCTCATTGAGAGTCAAAAGGGTGTTCTAGTTGAATCAGTACATTTTCCAATTGAAAAAAATATCATTTCTGAATTAAAACACCTCAATCGCATATTAAATGTTCTTGCCTTGGAAGGTAAAAAAGCACATATTACCGATCGAGTCTTTTTGGATCAAAAAAACAGAGTTATTGAGGGAGCATTTCACTGTATTTTTTTTCGGACAAAATCAAAATTTATATTACCAAGTAATCAAGAGTCAGGGCTCGTTGGGGTTAGTCGTGAACTTCTAGTCAATTATTTAACTAAAAATAATATAGCTTATGATTTTAAATCTATCTATTATGATAAAGTGAATCGATATCAAGAAATGTATATGATGAACTCAGTTTATGGAGTTATTCCAGTAAAAAAATACGATGAATTTACGTTTGACACTAACTTAGAAATCGTTAAAGAATTAAATAGAAACCTTAATTTAGAATATGCAAAAAAATAAATTATTAGCCTTTTTGTTTGATAAACATTACGTCTTTTATAGAATTGCATTTGTTCTTATTTTTATCCTCCTTTCTATCCATTTATTATTTTTCAAAGTGAATATTACTGAAAATAATCAAGATTTTGAAATTGCAGAAGGCTCAACGCTTAATTCAGTTATCAAAATGTTTTATGACAATGGATTAATTACCTCGACTTGGAGATTTAAAACTCTTTTTTACATTACCGGAAATCAAAATAATATTAAAAAGGGGAGTTATAGAATAAATAATGGCGATAATTCTGTAGATCTTATTCGTATGATTACTCAGGGCTTAGAGACCACTCACGCAATTACTTTTGTTGAGGGTCAAACCATGCAGCAGATATTTAATTTAATTAAAAAAAATCCAAATATCAAACAAACCGTCGATGAGTTTGATGAAGAAAAAATTTTAAAATTAATGAATGTTGAGGCAAAAAGTTTGGAGGGCCTGGTTTATGCGGATACTTATTATTTTACAAAAAATACCACAGATATTGAGCTTTTAAAAACAGCACATAATCACCTGGATAAGAAACTAAAGTTAGCCTGGAATCATCGACAGCAAAATCTTCCATACGATAACCAATATGAAGCATTAATCATGGCGTCCATCATTGAAAAAGAGGTGGTCTTTTATGATGAAGCCTCTGAGGTATCTGGTGTGTTTGTGAATAGACTAAAAATGGGGATGCCATTACAGAGTGATCCAACAGTGATATATGGAATTAAGAAATTTGATGGCAACATTAGAAAAAAAGATTTAAGAAAAGATCATCCACATAATACTTACACCAGAAAAGAATTACCGCCAACTCCTATATGTATTGTTAGTTATCAGTCGATTAATGCAGCATTAAATCCAGCAAAAACTGATGCTTTGTATTTTGTCTCTATGGGTAACCATAGACATAAATTTTCAGTTACCCTTGAAGAACACAATAAAGCAGTAAATATTTTTCAAAGAAAAATTAAGAAAAAATAATGGCTTATTTTATTACAGTTGAAGGAATAGACGGTGCAGGAAAATCGACACACCTCGAATTTATTCAAAACTACCTTAATAAAAAAAATATTCAAAATAAACTGACAAGAGAGCCCGGTGGTACTGAAATTGGTGAAAAGTTAAGACAATTACTTTTGCATGATGATATGGATGTTGGTACCGAGACTATGATGATGTTTGCTGCACGACATGAACACCTAGTTACTGTTATTCATCCTGCGCTGCAGTCAAATATATCTATCATCTGTGATCGATTTACTGATGCAAGCTATGCCTATCAGCAAGGAGGGAAGGGTATTGATAAGTCTTTTGTTAAATCACTAGAAGAATTGGTGCATCCAAACCTTACCCCTGACCTTACTTTTTTGTTTGATCTTGACCCAGATACCGCTCATTCTAGAATCTCCAATGAGCGTAACTTAGATAAATTTGAAAAACAATCGTCAGCATTTTTTAATGGGGTGAGAAAAGTCTACCTTGAATTAGCTAAGGCACACACAAGATTTTATGTGATTGATTCATCACAAACCATTGATCAAATACAACAGATTATTTCTAAAAAATTAGATGAGTTAGTCAAATGATCAATTGGTTTGAACAATATCATTCTTCTGCATTTATTTCAGACTTAATAAAAACACAAACACATTTATTTGTTGCCGAAGAGGGAGTTGGAGCAAATCAATTATTGGAGAATCTATTAAAAAAGTTACTATGTGAAAATTTAACCGATGAAAACAAAACCTGCAATGCTTGTCCCTCATGTCGATATCTTGTTTATGAACATCCAAACATTAGGCTCATTGATAAAAATATAGAATTAAAAAGTGATGTTATAACTATAGACCAAATTAGAGAATTGTCCTCATTTATAGAGCTAGCCAGCACAAGCGAACGTGATAAAAAAGTTATTTTTATTAAAAACACTCATTATTTAACCTCAAGCGCTGCAAATGCATTGTTAAAAAATCTTGAAGAGCCACCAAATAATACATTTTTTATTTTACTTACTTCCAATCTTCACAAAATATTACCGACTATTCGTAGTCGTGCAACGATTCATAAACTAGCTTCACCCACCAACAAGCAATGTGAAGACTATTTAAAAGATGAACATCCAGAAGCTATTAAGTTTTTAGATTTAGCTGAGCGCAAACCTTTTTTAGCAATTCAAATGGCCGATGATAAAGAGCTCATAAATTCCATAGTTAAAATTTTTCTCCGTGGAAAGAGTTTCGATATGATGGATGTTAATGAGAGTTTGTTAGCTTCAGGACCCCAATTTTTTGTCGATTTGATGCAAAAATGGATTGCTGACCTAGCTCATTTTAAAGAGTTTAGTACGGTCTACTACTTCAAAAATCTGCTAGATCAGATTGAACTTATCAGTAATCAACTTTCCTATAAAGAGTTGTTGAATTTTTATAAAAATTTAATTGAGTATCGAAGGTTATCTGAAACAACAATTAATAAGTCTATTGCTCTTGATAACTTAATGATCGACTACAAAAGGATATTTGCTTAATGTACGTAGATTCACATTGTCATTTAAATTTTCCAGAGTTAAGAAAGAATTTACCGGAGATTCTAACTAACATGCAGGATAATCAAGTTACACATGCTCTTTGTGTCAGTGTGGAAATGGACAAATTTCCTGAAATAAATGAATTGACCGAAAATTATGACAATCTATTCGCCTCTATAGGAGTTCATCCAGACTATGAGGATATTGTTGAGCCAACAGTCGATGAATTAGTGAACATTGGATCAAAAGATAAAGTAGTTGCCATCGGGGAAACAGGACTAGATTATTTTCGCCTGAAAGGAGATCTAGAGTGGCAAAGGAGAAGATTTAGAACTCACATTCGTGCAGCCAATGAGGCAAACCTGCCACTGATTATTCATACTCGAGAAGCTCGCGAAGATACTATTCAAATTTTAAAAGAGGAACTCAGGCCGGGAACTCGAGGAGTACTGCACTGTTTTACTGAAACATATGAGATGGCAATGCAGGCTATTGAGTTGGATTTCTTTATCTCCTTTTCAGGTATTGTGACTTTTAAAAATGCCAAAGATTTAAAAGAAACAGCAACAAAAATACCTTTAGAGCGGATGTTAATTGAGACAGATTCACCATATTTAGCCCCAGTTCCTTTTCGCGGTAAAACCAATGACCCATCCAAAGTAATCCATGTTGCGGAGGAAATTAGCCGACTTAAAGATATCTCAGTGGAAGATGTAGCAAAGATGACTACATCTAATTTTTTTGATCTTTTTTCTAAGTGTAAACAATCGTAATGAGGGTTACAGTTTTAGGCGCGGGCTCAAGTGCAGGTACACCGGTCATTGGATGTGAGTGTGCAGTATGTCATTCAGATAACCCAAAAAATAAAAGATCAAGATGCTCTTCGCTAATTACTATGGATGATGGCACAAATATCTTAATTGATACTTCTCCAGATTTTAAAATGCAAGCCATGCGAGAATCTATCGATAAGATTGATGCGGTCCTATACACTCATCATCATGCCGACCATTGTCACGGCATGGATGATTTACGAGCGTATTGTCAAAAATATAAAAAAGCCATCCCCATTTTTGCCAATCAAAATACCATGAGTGAACTCAAATTAAAGTTTCAATACGCAATTCGTGAGGAAACTAAGTTTTGGGAAACTCCAGTGTTGCATGCTCAAGTGGTGAATCAATCATTTAATGTTGGAAGTCATGAAGTTATTCCACTCCCTGTGATCCATGGAAGGATGGAGATATTGGGTTATCGAATTGGCTGCTTTGCCTACATTACCGATGTATCCGAAATTCCTGATTCAACACTTGAATTATTACAAGGTATTGATACTTTAATGCTTGATTGTTTGAGGTTTGAGCCCCATTTTTCTCACTATGGTTTTAAGCAAAGTTTGGTTATGGCCGAAAAAATCAACCCAAAACGAACTTTTTTAATTCATATGACTCATGATATAGAGTATGATGCTGTATCTGAAAGCTTACCCGAGCATGTTTTTTTAGCTTACGATGGGTTAAAATTACACATTAATAATTAGAAGGTTGAACAAATGAAATTGAAGTTTTTATTAATAACACTAATCACTGTATTCATGTCATCTATTACTTATGCGGAAAAGAAAATCTATACTGAAGATGAATTCTTAACGATTTTTAATGGCAAGCCTAAGGCTAGGGTAGTTAAGTATCTTGGTGAACCTGACAAAAAAGAAATTGCTGTTAAACCTAAAGGCGCTTCTAAAACCATCGGTAGGCCAACTGATAACAAGGATAATAAGAAAAAAGATAAGGTAGATATGTGGTATTACTCTAATATTGTCAAATCAGGTAAAGATACAACTTGGAAAAGTATTGAATTTACTTTCATTAATGATCGCTGCATGAATATCGCATTTTCAAATTAAAATAATATTAGTATTTAATAAAGCCCTCTGTTTGCAGGGCTTTATTTTTATGCTAAATTAAAATTGCTCTACTTAATTAACAATAAGGATCTATATTATGGATGGTGATATTAAGTCTGCAATTCAAAAACATCATGGTGGGTGTCCACATGATTGTCCAGATACCTGCTCAATGGTATTTCATGTTCAAGATAAAAAATTAATAAAAGTTCAAGGAAATCCAGACCATCCCATGACTAGAGGGGGCTTGTGTGTCAAATTAAACGATTATGAAAAAAGACACTACCACCCGGATCGACTTCTATATCCAATGAAAAGAGTAGGGCCAAAGGGTGAAAAGAAATTCGAAAGAATCACCTGGGATGAAGCCTTTAATACTATTGTTAACAAATGGCAAGAGATCATTGCCGAGCATGGTCCACAAGCAATCATGCCAAATAGCTATTTAGGAAACCAAGGTTTAGTCCATGGATTAAATGGCGGAGATGCTTTTTTTGCTAGACTTGGCGCAACCGTAACTGAACGAACTTTTTGTGGAGAAGGTTCATGCACAGCATGGTTATTAACCATAGGGCCTACGGCTGGTGTAGATCCTGAAAGCTTTATCCATTCTAAATTTATTATCGTTTGGGCATGTAATTCGGTTAGCACTAATTTACATCACTGGCATATTATTAAAGAAGCTCAGAAGCAAGGTGCAAAGGTTGTGGTCATAGATGCTTATGCATCTAGAACTGCAAAAGAGGCTGATTGGCATGTTTGCCCAAAACCAGGAACGGATGGTGCCTTAGCGATGGCAATGATGAATGTCATTATAGAAGAAGGTTTGGTTGATCAAGATTATGTTGATAATTATACTGTTGGTTATCCAGAATTAGCTGAAAAAGCCAGAGAAAGAACTCCGGAATGGGCCGCAGAAATAACAGGCATCTCTGCAGATGACATCAGAAAACTGGCTAGAGAATATGCTACAACTCAGCCATCAGCTATTAGAATTGGAGTAGCCTTGGAGAAGAGTTGGGGTGGAAGCCAAGCCATTAGAGCGGTAACTTCCTTACCAGCCCTTACTGGCGCATGGCGCCATGTTGGTGGGGGTATTCTTCAATTTCCTGTATGGGAACATCCTTACAAATTTGATGTAATTTGTCGACCAGACCTAATTCCTGAAGGCACTCAGGTAGTTAACAATCTTCAGCTTGGAAGAGTCCTGACTGGAGAACAAAAGCTAAAAGTACCAATTAAATCAATGATGTGTTGGAATACTAACCCAGTAACTCAGGCGACTGAGTCTGAAAAAATATTAGAGGGCTTAAAGCGCGAAGATCTGTTTTTAATATCAGCTGAACACTTTATCTCAGATACTGCTGCATTTGCAGATATATTGCTTCCAGCATCTATGGGCGCTGAGCAAGAAGATATTATTTTATCTTGGGGTCACTTATACCTTACATATAATGAAAAATGTATCGACTCTCCTGGAGAATGTTTACCAAATAATGAAATATTCCGACAGCTTGCTAAACGGCTTGGTTTTGAAGAAGATAACTTTAAATGGAATGATACGGAATGTTTAGAAAATTACATCGACTGGAATGCTCCAGCCTGTGATGGGATTGATCTCAATTACTTAAAAAAACATGGTTATGCCAGGTTAAATGTGGGCACTAAAGATGATAGGGCGCCGCATAAGGAAGGAAACTTTCCAACACCATCGGGTAAATGTGAATTTAGGGTAGTCGGAGCCAAAAACTTTGTGGCAGGTCCTTTTAGACAAATGTATGAAGGATTTCAACCTGGTGAAGATATACCTGAATTACCTGACTACGTTGCATCTAGGGAAACTCATGAGGCTAACCCCGAATTAGCAAAAAAATACCCATTGAATATATTAGCTCCGAAAAGTCATGGGTTTATTAATTCAAGTTATGCCAACATAGAAAATAAACTTAAAGGGCAGGGTGAGCAGTTTGTTCTGATTAATCCAACTGACGCAGAAAATCGGGGAGTTACCGAAGGTCAAAAAGTAAAAGTATTTAATGATAGAGGCTCATTTGAGGCTGCTGCAAAAGTCACCACAGATGTAAATAAAGGGATTGTTGTAGCAACCTTAGGATATTGGCGGCAAATGAATAATGGGGTCGTTAACTCAGTCAGTTCAAATGCTTTTGGAGATATGGGTAACTCACCAACATCGCATGATTGTTTGGTAGAGGTTGCAAGCCTATAACTACTCTTAATTAGAGTTCTAATAGTCTTTTTATTATCGCTTGGCTTGCATTGTCAATGTTTTCAGGAACATAGCCGCCTTCCAGCATATACATAATCCCTTTTGCATTGCTATTCTTGTAGATTGAGTTAATAATTTTAGCTACCTGGCTATACCCTTTAGGTGTGTAAGATAGTTTACCTAATAGATCATTATCATGTGCATCAAAACCAGCCGATATTAATATAAACTCAGGCTTAAAATCATTCATTTTTGGAATCAATTCTTCTGAAAATCCTTTAATAAATTCCTCATCACCTGATCCTTTAGGTAGGTCAATATTCAGGGTGAAACCTTCACCATCAGCCATTCCAGTTTCTGAAGGTCGGCCAGTGCCCGGATAAAAGGGATGTTGGTGAATACTGAAATAAAACACTGATGGATCATCATAGAATATATCTTGGGTCCCATTACCATGATGGACATCAAAATCGATAATTAACACTCTCGATAAAGAGTATTTATTTTGAAGGTATTTGGCAGCTATTGCAGCATGGTTATAGATGCAGAATCCCATACCCCTGTCCTCAGTCGCATGGTGCCCTGGCGGCCTATTAAAGGAAAATGCAGCTTTGACATTGCCATTCATGATTTCATCAATACCCACTAATGATGCACCAACAGACATTTGTGCAACATCAAGGCTTTTTGGAGAGATAACCGTATCGCCAGTACTAAGAAAGGTAGGGGAGTCATCATCAAGTGCCCTAATCTCACTTTCTACAAGTTGGATATATTTATCTGAATGCGCTAATGCTATTTCTGAATTATCAGCTTTGCGAACTTTCGGCCAAACAAGATCATATTTAAAGTCAGGATTATTTTTTAAGGTATCTATTACTTCGAACAAACGCTCAGGTCTTTCTGGATGACCTGAGCCAGTGTTGTGTTCTAAAAAAATTTCATCATATAAGATTGCTACTGGAGTTTTAGCCATTAATGCATTATGGATCAAAAGTAGAGATGCGACGCTAAGTACATAAACAACTACCTTTTTAATGAAAAACATATCTTTTATTTCGTATAATGTATATTATGTTAAATAGACTATATATCATTTAAAAGGTCTTTAGCCCCTATGCGATTAGCAACCTCTGTAGCCTTAGCTAAATAAACGTCCTTATCTTCTTTAGATAGCTTATGAAGTTGAATATATGTTTTGGCTAAGTAATAATCACCTCCAGCATCAATACAAAGCTTTTCGAGCTCTTCTAGTGTATTCATAGCTAGATCATAGGCGTCATCAAGCACTTCATACTCTGCTTTCAGTAAGGTTAATTCCGCATATTCGCCCAAATAACCGGTTTTCATGTACATCACTGAACCTTTTAAGGAATATTCACGTGCCCTGTCATAGTATTTTTGATGAGCAGCGCTGCGAGCTAATCTATCGTATGATTCTGCACGTTCATCATCATTCGATGATGCTTTGAGTGATTTTGCAAAGGATTCATACGCATCTTCATGCTTTTCTTGCGTTTCTTGTATTTTTCCCATCTGGATAAGAAACCTCCGTTCAAATTGAACGAACTTAGAATTACCAAGCTTTGCAGTTTCATATCCATTATTAAAAACAGTAAATGCTTGATTTATATCATTTTTTTCTTTATATGCTAGTCCTTTAAACATGATAGCTAGCATTTGATCAGCTGGATGTTGAGCCAATTTTTCAGATTTTTCAAACTGCTCAATACCGTCATCAAGCTTATTTTCATTTACTAGAACTTTACCTAAGCAAAATTCACCATCAAAAGCGTTATCTTTGGTCAATTTGATTGCTTCATCTGCTGCAGCTTTTAAGTTGTTTCCTTGAATTGCTTTTTCACAATTATTTTGTAAATTGTATGCATAAATATTACTTATAAACAATAAGTTAATAAATATTATTAAAGTAAATTGTCTATTCATTCACTAACTCCATTAGTTGTTTTTCGTTAATTACCTTTACTCCAAGCTCTGCAGCTTTATCTGCTTTTGACCCTGGATTATCACCAATAATTACATAGCTGGTTTTTTTTGACACGCTGCCACTTACTTTTCCACCATTATTTTCAATTAACTCTTTTATTTCGTCCCTGGAAAAGTTCTCTAAAGTCCCTGTTACGACAAATGTTTGTTGATTAAGTTTTTGATCATTTGATACATTTTGAGCTTGATCCTCCCATTTAACTCCAAATTCAACAATATTATTGATTATGGCCTTGTTTTCATCTTCTTGGAAAAATTGTTGTAATGATTGAGCTACAACGGGTCCTACATCATTAATTTCTAGAAAATCATCGATGGAAGCTTTCGTTATGTTATCTAGGGTACCTAATTTCTTAACTATGTCTTTTGATGTAGCCTCTCCGACATTCCTGATTCCTAAAGCATAAATAAACTTAGCCAGTGTTGTTTTCTTGCTCGATTCAATGGCTTCCTTTAAATTTTCTGTAGACCTTTCTCCAAATCCTTCCATTTTTTGTATTTCTTCATAATCGAGTTGATAGATATCAGATATGTTTTTGATCAGTCCTTTTTCAAAAAAATGGTCTATTATTTTTGCGCCCAAGCCTTCAATGTTCATTGCTTTTCTTGACACGTAGTGTGAAATAGCCTGTTTGGCTTGAGCTTCACACTTGAGTTGCCCTGTACATCTTTGTGCTGCCTCACCATCAATCCTTATTACTTGAGAGTTACAAATAGGACAATATTGCGGCATTTCGAAAACTTTAGTATTGGATGGACGTTTTTCCTTAATCACCCTCACTACCTCTGGAACAACATCCCCTGCTCTCCTCACTATAACGCTATCTCCAATTCTGATGTCTTTTCTAAGCATTTCATCTTCATTATGAAGGGTGGCATTGGTGACAGTAACACCTGAAACAAAAACAGGCTGTAATCTTGCTACAGGGGTAATAACTCCAGTCCTACCAACCTGAACATTTATATCGTTTACAACTGTTTCAGCTTCTTCAGCAGGAAATTTATAGGCTATTGCCCATCGTGGAGCCTTGGACACGAACCCTAAATTTTCTTGATTTTTAATTGAGTTAACTTTATAGACAATGCCATCAATATCAAATGGAAGGTCATTTCTTTTCTTTAAAATATCTTCATAAAAATGTTGCATTTGATTAATTCCAACCACTCTTTGTGAGTAAGAAGAAATGGGTATCCCGGCATTATTTATATATTCAAGAATATCCGTATGATTAGTTAACTCTAGGTCTTGATCAACTTGACCGAGGCTATATGCGTAAAATTTTAATTTTCTTTTAGCAGTTATTTTTGGATCAAGTTGTCTTAGGCTTCCAGCTGCTGCATTACGAGGATTTGCAAAAGTTTTTTGGCCTAAGCTTATTTGATACTCATTCAGTTCCTTAAAATCATTTTTATCCATCAACACCTCCCCTCTTACCTCAAAGGTGCGTGGGTGATTCTCACCATGCAGCTTAAGGGGAATTGTTTTGATGGTTTTTATGTTATGGGTAACGTCTTCACCAACATTCCCATCACCTCGTGTTGCTGCATACTTCATTATTCCATTTTCATAGAGAATGGTAACGGCAAGTCCATCAAACTTTAACTCAGCATTAAATTCAACATCATTTGCATCGAGGGTATCGTTAATTCTCTTATTGAAGGCCTCTAACTCATCAATGCCAAATGCATTACCCAACGAAAGCATCGGCTTATTGTGCTGGATTTGATTAAACTCACTAATCGGAGATCCACCTACTCTCTGAGTTGGTGAGTCAGGAGTGATTAATTCAGGATTGGAGTCTTCTATATTTTTAAGCTTTCTCAATAAACTGTCGTACTCATGATCAGATATTTGAGGGTCATCAAGGACGTAGTAGCTATGATCATGTTCTTGTATCACAGATTTTAAATAACTTATTTTTTTGATAACATCTTTGGTCATATCTAATTTAGGCAAAGTATTTTTGGGCTTGTTCACTTCCCGGGATCAGATTATGTTTTTCCATTTCTTTCACAATTTGATTCATATGATTTTTGATTGAGGCTACATATACTGAATCAATTTCCTTATTTCGACCATCAACCATAACTGCATTTAGTTTAATGCAGAACTCATTCATCAAATTTGTCATTTCATCAAAAGCATCTATACAATTATTTGTAGACGGGATATCAAGGCTCACAATAATGCCTTGTATAAAGGCATCACTATCAATTTTAAGTGGCTGTCTGTTTAAATTCATAATTTTGAACATTTTTTGACCATCTACTTTTGGGTCAAAATACCAATGATAATTTTTAAAAAGCCTTATATTTGCTTTGTTAAAAAAATCTTGGAATGCCCCAAAGTGAAATGAACTATCTGTTTTGGGTTGAATTTTGATAAGAAAGTTTTTGTTGATTAATCTTTTAAATGGCATAAGCTCGGCAGTGCTTTCAATGATGTCCTCATTTGATAACCATATCTGATTGACCTCTAAATGTTGTTTGATTTTTTCAATTAAGTCTAAAAATTTCTGCTTTACTAGCTCATCAACGTCCAACCTTCTTGATATAAGTGGAAGAGATAGAAGAATTTGATCAAATACATAGTTTTCATCAATCGCCTCACCTGTTGCCCACAGATCATCATCTTTTCTTAGGTAGAGGCTTATTTTTAGATCTCTAAGATAGGAAGTTATATCGAGATCCAACAAAACTCTTGCCTCGCTTGTTTTGTACAGGGTAAGGCTAACAACAGATTCAAAATTGAGATTAATTTCACCAGGAAGATGTTTCTTTAAAAAATCCATTGATACGTTATGGTTTGATGGCTCGTGAACTATAAAGTTATCTAACTCTGATGGGTTGTCAAAATTTTTATCGAACAGTGGATCATGTTGTCGCCGCATTGAGTCTGCTTTTTTCTGCTTTTCACGAGTTTTTTTTAACTGCAACCAATTAAAAATAATCATGAATAAAACAATGGTTAATCCAAGGATTAACAGAGCAATCTGAACATCGCTCATGAACTCACCTGAGGCTCTTCTCTTGGGGTCTCCTTAGCATTATTTAAGTCAACCTCAACAATTTTAGAAACTCCTGACTCTTGCATCGTTACGCCTATGAGCTGTTCAGCAAGCTCCATGGTAATTTTGTTGTGTGAGACATACAAAAATTGTGTATTTGATGACATCTCTTTAACTAACTCACAAAATCTTTCTGTATTTGAATCATCAAGAGGTGCATCAACCTCATCTAATAAACAGAATGGTGCTGGATTTAATCTAAATAAAGCAAAAACCAGTGCAATAGCTGTTAATGCTTTTTCACCACCTGATAAGAGATGGATGGTTGTATTTTTCTTGCCGGGTGGTTGAGCAACAATTTGTAATCCAGTATCTAATATTTCATTACCCAAGAGCTCAAGAACTGCTTTACCACCACCAAACAGCTTTCTAAAGTAATCATTTAAGTTTTGGTTAACACTGTTATAAGTTTCTTTCAGCTTATCACGGGTTTCACGATCAATTTTACCAATAGCCTCTTCGAGTGTTGCGCTAGCTTGTGATAAATCTTCTACTTGGCTGGCAATGTATGCCGCCCTCTCCCTTTCACTTTCAAGCTCTGATACAGCAGCCATATTTATAGGGCCAATTCTTTCGATTTTTTGGTTTAATTTTTCAATTTTTTCCCCAATGGATGTTGCACTCTCACCATCAATTTCACTCGCCACTTCATCATCATTGGTGTTGAACTTCAAGAATTCTTTTGCAGAGTAATCATAATCAATTTTAGTTTGTTGTTCCTTTAATGTCTCTGCTTGAAAAGCTTCAGAGATTGGATTGATTTCTTGAATAATTGTTAGTCTGGCTTGCTCCTTTTCCCTCAAGGCTGTTTCCTTAATAGCCAGCTGATCACGTTTATCCTTTAACTGCTCCTCTGCACTTTGTTTTTCATTGATGAATTTTTCTAAGTCTTGATTCAACTCATTGTGTTTTTGCGCAAACATATCCAAATTAAATTCACCAGAAGTTCTGCTGAGTGTACCTTGTTCGTTAGATAGAATTTGATTCCGCTCGTTTATATCGTTTATCTTAGCTTGGGCTAAATTGATCTTGTATTCTATTTCTCGTTTTTCTTTTTCAGCCTCCTCAAATACTCTCTTTGCTTCAATGAACGACTGCTCTTTTGAATTTTTCTCAACGGAAACGTTTTCTATGGTTTGAGTTAAATCATTAATTACATTTGAAAGTTTCTGGCTACTCTCATATTTAGTTTGCCTATCTGATGCAATAAGATTTTTTTCTTTATCTATGACCTCTAGCTCATCCGATATTGACTGAATCCTTTCTGTAGCAGATGCTTTTTGAAACCTTTGTCTTGAAAATTTTATCTCTAAAGCCTTTAATTCTTTTTCTGTAACATCACGTTGGTCAATTAAGTTGCTTAGGCTATCTTTATTTTCATCCATCTTCTCTTTTTCTAGAGATATTTTTGAAACGACCGATTGATTAGTCTCTTGAAGCATTTTTAAAGCCTCGCTCAGCTCTTCAATTTTTGCCTTTGTAGCAAATGCATCAACAGTAATATCATTGGTCCCGCGAAGATACTGGTAAAGCCTACCGTATATATTGCCGTTGGCATCTACCAGAGACTGGCCGGGACTTAGCTTTTCACGATAGGTATCCAGTTGACTCAAATCTTCAATTATAAAAATATTTTGTGTGAGTTCACTAATAACCGGCCTGTATTCAGGCTCAATCTCTATCAATTGATTTAAGGGCTTTAAATCTTCAAATTTGGAATTATTATGGATTGACTCGCTTGATGATGTCATCACAGTGACGCCAAAAGATGATTCATGAGTATTAAATTTAGATGAGAAATAAGCATTTGACTTAACTCCCATCACGGAATCTAGAGCTTTTGCAAACTTCTCATCAATTTTAACTTTATTAAGCAAGCTGTAGTCTGAGTTAATGTGATTAACTTCAAGCCAGCGATCGATTTGTTCTTGGTTAACTTGGGAATCGATTAAAGAATTTAAAGACTTAATTTCGGCCTCAACTTGACTTAACTCAGTTTGAATATCCTGACGCTCATCGTATAGCGCATCCAAAACTTCTGAATGGTTATCCATTGAATCTTTTTTTGAGTTTATTTCCTTATTTAAACCTTCTATAACACTACTGAGTTCAGCTATATTTTCATCGCCCGAGCTGTTTGCTTCGTTCAGTAAATTTTCTTGGTTCTTTAATTCTGTTTGTAACTGATCAAACCTTTTCTCAAAGTCTTGAATTTTACCATCCATAAAGGATATGGTATTTTGGTCTAATCTTAATTGTTCTTTGCTCTCCTGAAGATTTTCTTCAACTGATTTAAATTCATTATTTATTTCTAAAAATTCAGATTCTGTTTTTTTGTAATAATCTTCTTTTTCTTTGTATGTATTCTGATATTCACTTATTAGTTTTTCATGTTCGGTCAGATCATTTTTGAGTTGATCTGATAGATTATTTAATCTTGCAAGCTCTTCTGTGATTTCCTTGATGCGATTATTGCTTTGCTCCACCTGCACCTTAGCTCGCTCTTCTTCATTTCGATTGGACTCAATCTTACTTTCTACGGAGCTTACCTTTGAGCTTATTTCGTAAAAGTTTGCTTGGATTGGATTTAAGGCCTCATTTTCTGATTTGAGATCTTCCCGTGAATTTTCTACAGCAAGTTCTGCTTTGGTCAACTCAGTTTTCTTTTGCTCTAGCTTAACTTCAGTCTGCTTTAACTTCTCTTGAGATTCCTTCCAGGTTTTCGCTGCTGTTTCTTTCTTTAAGTAAGCTAGTTGGGCTTCTAACTGTTTTAGCTGTCCCTTAAAAAGATTATATTTTTTTGCTGCCTCTGCTTGCGCTTCAAGCTTTGAAATAGCAGAATTAATTTCTTTTTCAAGATCTTGCACGCGCTGAAGGTTATCTCTTGTATCACGGAGTCTGTATTCCGTCTCCTTCCTTCTTTCTTTGTATTTACTAATGCCCGCAGCTTCTTCCAGAAAATTTTTCAGCTCCTCTGGTTTTGCTTCAACAAGCTGTGAAACAGTATTTTGTCCAATAATGGCATAACCTCTTGTTCCCAAGCCGGTTCCATAAAAAAGGTCTGCTATATCTTTTCTACGAACATTGATACCATTAATTGAATAGGTTGATCCCTTGTCTTTTTCGATTGTTCTGCGGACTGCAATTTCGGAATATTTTGTCCATTCATTTGCAGCTTTGTTCTCAGTGTTGTCGAAAAGGAGTTCCACGCTGGCTCTTGATATTGCAGGTCTCGTGTCTGTTCCATTAAATATGACAGACTCCATCGACTCTCCTCTTAACTCTTTTGCTGAGGATGAGCCCAGGACCCATTTGACAGATTCCATGATGTTTGATTTACCGCATCCATTTGGTCCGACTATGCCAACTAATTGACCTGGTAAAGAGATGGTGGTGGGGTCTACGAAGGTTTTAAAACCGGCCAACTTTATTTGTCTTAACTTCAAATACTTCTCTCTATGATCTATAAAATCGCAAAAATAATTGTATAATTGCAAAAATTTTTTTAAAGGTTTAATACCACGATGAAACTTACAAAATTAGGAAGTAAGCCAACCGCACAACCAACTAAAGAGTTAGAAACTTTCAGTAATCCAAATCCAAAAGGTGATTTTCATATCCATATGGAAATACCTGAATTTACTTGCCTGTGTCCAAAAACTGGGCAGCCAGACTTTGCAACTCTATATCTAGATTATATCCCTGATAAGCACTGTGTGGAACTGAAAAGTCTAAAATTATATATGTGGTCCTTTAGGGATGAAGGTTGCTTCCACGAGGCTGTCACCAATCAAATTTTGAGCGATTTAGTTAAAGCAACAAAACCTCGATATATGAAATTAACAGCTAAGTTTTATGTCCGCGGAGGGATCTTCACTAACGTCGTTGTTGAGCATAGAAAAAAAGGATGGAAACCACAACCTAAAGTTGATTTAGATCAATTTCCAAGTCAAAATAGCGTTGTTTAAATAACTGGGGGTATAGCTCAGCTGGGAGAGCACTTGCATGGCATGCAAGGGGTCAGCGGTTCGATCCCGCTTACCTCCACCATCAACCTATTTAATCCAGTCCAATGGGGTTTAATTTATACAATTAAGTAATTGATTTTACAATAATATTAGTCTTACACGATCCAATACAATCAAAAACAACAATGAAGTTGGGGTAAAAATAAGCTTTTACTCCAGCTCTTTTTTTTACCCAAGATGTAGAGAAATTTACCCCCTCATTAGTTGAAAAAAAAGGGGCTAAACGCCCCTTTTAAATAAGTAAGAAGATTATTTTTTTTCTTTTTCATCTTCTTTATCATCTGCAGCTGCTAAAAAGAAACCTCTTTCAGCTTTCTCTTTGTCGTCGCCTTCTTTATCGTCACCAGCTACAACAAAACCTCTTTCAGCTTTCTCTTTGTCGTCGCCTTTTGTGTCAGTGTCGTCAGCAGCAAAAGAAAAAGTTGCGATAGAAAGCAGCATAAGTCCTAATATTTTTTTTAACATAAAAAATCCTTTTAGTTATTTTTGTATAAAAAAAAGCTTAAGCTGCGAGAGCAACTTAAGCACTTAATTGATACCCTAACATATAGATTAATTACTTTGAACCCCAGATTTTAAAATCATTGTATTTTGATTGAAAATGCAAGATTTTATAAGTTGTGTATACTGTGAACTCTAAAATATGTCAATCGAAGTATATTCTGATCCAAATATTCAAATTAAAAACCCAAGTTATGACTATGGTTTTCAAATAGCAGAGCTTGTGAAAAACTCCCCACCCTTAGATCTAAACTCAACTTATCATTATTTTATTCAATCTCATTACTTTGCTGAAACATGCGCTATTGCCGTCAATCAGGCTGATAAAGTTATTGGGTATGTATCTGGTTTTAACGATCCAAGGGATTGCAAAACTCTATTTATTTGGCAGGTAGCCATCTCAAAAGAAGCACGAGGTGGTGGTTTGGCCTCAAAATTAATACATTTTATTTTATACGAACACCCTGATGTGCAATTTATTGAAACCACTATAACAAAAGATAATACAGCCTCTATATCGCTGTTTAATAAAATTACTAAAGAGTTGAATACTAATATTGTTGAAGAACCATTTCTCGATAAATCCAAACATTTTTTAAACCAACATGATTCGGAAAACCTATTTCGAATTGGACCATTCAAAATATTAAAGGAGAATCCATGAAAATTTTTGAAGAAATAGAATCAGAAGTTCAGTGTTATGCCAGATCATTTCCACGAGTTTTTAATAAAGCTCAAGGTGAATATTTATATGACACCGAAGGAAATCAATACCTCGACTTCTTGGCGGGTGCCGGTACATTAAATTATGGACACAACAATCCCGTATTTAAAAAGGAGTTATTGAAGTATATTGAATCAGATGGAATAACGCATGGCTTAGACTTACACACCAAGGCAAAGGGTAATTTTTTAAATACCTTTAATGAGAAAATTCTTAAGCCGAGAAATATGGATTATATAGTTCAGTTTACTGGCCCAACAGGAGCAAATGCGGTTGAAACTGCCATGAAACTTGCTCGCAAAATTAAAAAAAGAGAAACAATAATTAGCTTCACCAATGGCTATCATGGCGTAACCCTTGGAGCATTAGCCTCAACAGGAAATCAACATCATCGAGGCGGTGCTGGTATGTTGCTAACTGGTGTTGATACCCTTCCCTATGATGGTTACATGGGTGATGACATCGATACAACAGCATATTTAGATAAGGTATTATCTGATAGCAGTAGTGGTGTTGATCATCCAGCAGCCATTATTGTAGAAACGGTTCAAGGTGAAGGGGGTATTACGGCAGCAAGTTTTTCATGGTTACAGAATATTGAAAAAATATGTAAAAAACATGACATTTTATTGATTGTGGATGACATACAGGCTGGTTGTGGACGGACCGGTACATTTTTTAGCTTTGATGAGGTTGGAATACAACCTGACATCATCACTATGTCAAAGTCTCTGAGCGGTTACGGTTTACCATTTGCAATGGTGTTATTTAAGCCTGAACATGATATCTGGAAACCTGGGGAACATAATGGTACCTTTAGAGGTAATAACCTTGCCTTTGTTACTGCTGAGGCAGCCATAAAACATTACTGGTCTGATGATTTATTTTCCAAAGAAGTTAAGCGAAAAGGTAAATACATGTATGACCGGATTAATAAAATAATTGATCAATACGGTGAAGGAAATTTTTCATCACGAGGTCGAGGAATGTTCCAAGGGATTAATTGTGTGAGTGGAGATCTGGCAAGCAAAATTACTAAACTAGCGTTTAAAAATGGTTTAATGATCGAGACTAGCGGTGCAGATGACCATGTCATTAAATTCTTATGCCCATTAACAATTTCTGATCAAAATTTAAAAAGAGGTATGGATATTCTCGAGGATGCCATTGAGACAGTATGCGCCAAGGTTAAAAACTTTGATGAAGAGGTTGATTACTTTGATGAAAATTACGAGGTTGAAGAAGAATGATTGTAAGACATTTGAATGATTGTCTGATCGACAGAAAGATTGAGGATCCCAATGGAAACTGGAATAGTGTTCGCATGCTGTTAAAAGACGACGGCATGGGGTTCTCTTTTCATATCACCACTATCTACGCCAATAGTTCAATGAAGATGCATTACATGAATCATCTGGAATCGGTTTATTGCATTTCAGGTACAGGAACAATTAAGGATCTGAAAACCAATCAGGAACATAAAATTGAACCAGGTGTAATTTATGCCCTTGATCAACATGATGAACATATTCTTACTTCGCATGATGAAATGCAGCTGGCCTGTGTCTTTAATCCACCAATCACGGGTACCGAAGTTCACAACAAACTAGGTGCGTATGAACTAGAATAAATCTATTATGGAAATAGTATTCCTTGGACTTTTACTTTTCATTGCTCTAATTGGGATTGCTTCCAGTAGATTAAATAAACCTACGGTAAAAAATTACTACCTTGCAGATAAGTCATTAAGCCCATGGTTATCAGGCTTGTCTGCAATGGCTACCAACAATAGTGGCTATATGTTTATTGGTCTTATTGGGTTTACATATCTTAATGGGCTATCAAGTATATGGTTAATGATTGGTTGGATATTAGGTGATTATCTAATCACAAAAAAATTATTTCCAAAAATTGTAAATAAAAGCTTCCTTTCAAAAAATGTTACCTATGCATCAATCATTGGTGATCTAGCGAAAAACAAACTGATCACCAAATTGGTAGCATTAATTAGCTTTGTCTTTTTACTGATATACGCCTCCGCTCAATTTGCAGCCTCTGGTAAGACATTAATGGCAGTCATGAATTGGGAGTTTTATTATGGTGTAATTACTGGTGGCTTTATTGTTCTGGTTTATTCTTTAACAAGTGGGATCAGAGCATCAATTTGGACTGACGCAGCACAATCAATAATCATGTTAGTTTCTATGGGTTTGCTAGTTTTATTTTCAATTGCCAAACTTGGTGGAGTCAATCAAACATTATTTCAGCTATCAGAAATTGATGGCTTCATGATCTTATTCAGACCAGGTGCTGGAGATTCTGTTTTATTTAATGCACTTTCATCCCTTAGCTGGATAGTTGCCGGTATGTTTGTAGTTGGGCAGCCTCATATAATGATTAGGTTTTTTGCAGTTAAGGATCACAATGACCTGATTCGCTCAAGAATTTTTTATTATTCTAGCTATATATTATTTTATGGTTTAGCTTTTGCGGTTGGGATGTTATCCAGACTAATTTTAGATAACGCTTCTGGATTTGATCCAGAATTAGCATTACCCATGATGGCACAAATATTATTTAATCCATTCATGATTGGTCTAATTACATCTGGAATTTTTGCTGCAACAATGTCCACTGCTGATTCATTGATTATTAATTGTTCAGGGAATATTTCACAAGACATATTTGAACTAACTAGGTTTTCAAAAGCGCAAATAGCAGGTATTACACTATTTGTTGCCATTACCTCAATTATTATTGCTTTAATTAATAGCGTGAGCGTATTTTCTATTGTGGTGTTTTCATGGACGATACTTGGTTTCTTAATTACTCCATTATTGATAATGATTTTTCTTAATAAAACAATAATTGCAAAACATTTTGTAATTTCAGGGATTCTTTCAACAATGATTTTTTATATTGTTAATAGCTATGTTTTTTTCGAAGGAGTTTATTTGGGAATATATCCATTTGTTGTGAACTTAATATATTTATATTTCTTTTTAAAAAGAAGTAAAAACTAAAAAGATGTAGTAAAAGTTGGGGTAATTGCAATGGCATACATTGCATTCAATAGGTCCTCAATTCAACCCTGCTTCCCTTCACCATTAATCTAGCGTGATGGGCAATTAAAACATTTACCTACTGTTTTATTCCAGTTTTTAACCTTATCAAGACCAACAACATCTTTAAATTCCGCGTTATTTACTTCGGCATCGTTTAAATCGGCGCCAGTTAAATCGGCACCAGTTAAATCAGCCTGAATTAATTCTGCTCGATTAAGATTAGTGTTTTTAAGATTGGCTCCTCTTAAATTTGCAAATTTAAAGCTTGCAATATTTAAGTTAGTATTTTCAAAATTAGTATTTTCAAAATTGCCACTTGTTGAATCAAACTTCATCTGACCCATCGGCTGGTTGCCAACATCTAAACCTAAATCAGCATCTGACACATCGGCACCAGACATGTCTACTTTACCCAAGGTGCCAATTAAACGAACACCGCGTAAATTCGCCTTGTGAAAATTTGTGTTACCAAAGATTGGTTGGAAGATTGTAGCCATTGAAAGATTTGCACCGGTAAAATTGGCCTCTTCTAATCTAGCTAAATTAAGGTAAGCTCTTTGCAAGTCAGCGCCTGATAAGTTAGCCCCTCTCAAATCAGCCCCAAAGAAGCTAATGTTAACCATTTTGCAATGGGTCAAATCTTTACCGCTAAAATTTAAATAACCTACGTCAAGATTAGACAAATCACATTCCGGGTCATTATTTAAAATATTATCGACCTCCTCTTGAGTTATTTTTTTTCGCTCATCATTTAAGGATGCTGTAAAAAATTGCTCTGCTTTTTTGATTACCTCTTGAGGGTTTTCTAGAAAGATATCTTTTGCTACCTTGTTACCGAAACAGTAGATTTTGCCTTCCACTGTTTCATTAACAGAACAATCAGTTACATGAAAATTTCCCTCTGAAAGGCTGGTTGTACAGAAATTATTAAACTCCTCACTAAAAGTGGGGACATTTAACATCAGTAAGACAATTGATAATAATTTTTTCATGACGCCAACATCCTTTTTTATATTTGTTAATTGGATATACACTTACCAAATGAAGCCCTAGCATCATCAGGATTCTCAATACCTTGAGTTTGCATGACGCATTTTATTTTCTTGGTAATATCTTTATTAGATTTATTAAAATCAGAAAGTGGGATATTCAGCTCTCTTGAGAGCTCTTCGGGTGGAATACCCATGGCGTCAGCCAGCTCTTGAGCTGTATCAAACGCTAACACACTGCTACACATAAACATTAAGACAACAAGATATTTCACTACACCAATCTTTCAAACCAAAACTAATTTATAAATACTGAGCAGCCGTAATAAACTCACTGAAAGACTCACACCAGATCACAATAGTATTGTATTTATTAATTTGTATATCGGACGGAATATGAACAATTAAGTTTTCAAAAATATTCACATCGGCGATATACGCTGCGGAATCCTTAATGGTGAGAAATTCTTTCTCATTTTCAACAAATTGTTGAGTTAAGTACACCTTATAATCAGGTCCTGGAGCAATTTTTCCTTTTATCACTATATGTTTATCTGAAATAGTGACATCAGCCTCACCCCAATGCAATAAATCGCTACCGGCTAGATCTCTAATAAATTTTGTTTTATATGCTGCATCAGATTGAAGTTGGTCAATATCCATGATGTCGCTTGAATCTGGGGCAATTAAGATGGGTAAGAGATAAATACCTAATGCAAAACCAAAAAATAATGTTGAAATATGAGTAAATAAAAGAATAATTTTGGTTTTAAATTTTGTTTTCATTTTTTTTAAACGATTGTTAATTGATTTCTAAAAAATTTTTTAAACGTATCATTTACAATAAAACAAGAGTACCATGAGTGTATGAAAGATGCTTACTTAAATATAAGTGAGATCGCACATTCGCTCAAAATTGACCATAAAACACTTATGCAGCGGGTCCATGATGGCAAATTTCCCCCACCAAAAAAAATAATCAATGATCGTTTTATAATTTGGAGTTACGCTGTCATCGAAAAATGGATTGCGCAACAAAAAGAAAATCAGGAATGGTTTGATGACATTGATCCAGATTCTTAAAAGCCTTTAGATTTAAAAAAGAAATAAAAAAGGATTCCAAGCAGACAAATAGGTAAAGCTAAAATGAATGATTCTTTCGGGGTATTAAAAATACTTTTTAATGCTTCGCGGTAATAAAAACCAACCATTAGTAAGATTAAAAAAAGGCCTAAAATTCGAGCAAAATCTGATTCCATAGTTACATGCAAACAATGGTGCCGTTTTCAAAGCGAGTGCATTTTTTTACATCGCCATTGTCGTCAGTGATTTCAATTGTCTCTTCAGCAAAACTGGCATGGATCAAGATAAGACCTGAAATAATAAGTGTTTTTAAAAATATTTGTAACTTCATCATGACCTTATGATAAAGAATAAAATAAAAAGTGCCTCTTTGTTTGATAATATTAAAAATTGAATTATGAATGCCTTATAGATGTATGGAATGGGTGGCTAGTTGCCTCCTTATATATTGTTTCCTTTATTTATTTTTCAATTAAAAGAAAAGATGCCGATTTAGTGTCATTGATCATCCCTGTCTTAGTTTTAGGAAACTTCTTCTTGCTGATTTTTATCATTTATTCTCAAATACAATGTTAGAGCTCAAAGGAACATTTTTTCAGGAAAAAGTTTGGGATGCAATTATGAACATTCCAAAGGGTCAGGTGAGAACTTATAAAGAAATAGCCGTATCGATAGGTCACCCAAATGCTTACCGGGCTGTGGCAAGTGCGTGCAAACATAACCCCTACCCCATTGATATTCCATGCCATCGTGTTATACCTGTCACAGGAGGTGTAGGAAATTATTTAGGGGTTGTTAATTGTGAAAGGAAGAGAGGACTGCTGGTATCTGAGGGAGTGGATGTAACTCTTTTTAATCTTTAGATTAATTTAAACGTCTATCAGTGTTCCTAGCTTGTTTCAAAAGAATGTTTTCCATTTCGGTCTCTTTCGCGCTTCTTTCTTTCCAGGTAATGGCTTTCGATGTCGCATACTGACCCTTGTATTCCTCTTTAATTAACTTGTTATACTTCCAACCCTCGATCAGCTTCTCATTGCCCTTGCTGTCACTCCACGAGATTTTTGTAGTGGTCGGCATGATGTCGTAATATTCGGCGGGAATCTCCACCACATCATATCCAATTGAATTCAGTTTACATATTAAATCCTCAGCCCCAACATTGGATTCAAGGATCTCATCTTCAGTAAGCTGAAAAGCTTCAATCTCAGGATAGGTTTTGGCCAAATAGATTTGCAAGGGTGAGCCTTTAGGTATAACCACGCGATAAATTAATTCACCATTAACTTCCTTTGTGAAAAAATCCCAGTAACTGACTGAGCCCCTGTGCCAAATTTCCTCGGCAGAAGCCTTAATCACGATACCGTGCTTTTCCAGATTTTCATCTTCGTCATCAAAAAAATCAAAATCTTCCGACATGTGTATATCCTAAATTGAATGCTATTAAAGATTAATGAATGCTTAAAAAGTTGCCTATTCTTCCAAATAATTGGTGGTTTGTCGACTCAAGATTTCTCTTTTGAATAATGGGCCGCTATGAGAGATAAGAGCCCCATTAAAGAAAGATAATAACCCACATAATCAAATCCAAAATTATTAGCAAGCCACAGAGCAATAAATGGAGCAAATGAGGCTCCTAAAATACCGGACAAATTAAATGACAGCGAGGCACCGGTATACCTCACCTCAGTTGGAAAGACATTGGACAACATGGTGCCTAAGGGGCCATAGGTGAGTCCCATTAATGCCATGCCAATAAATAAGGTCATCATTACGCCTATGGAATGAATACTGATCACCTCTTCTAAGAATAGACCAAATACAATAATAAAAAATGAGGTAACAACCATCATCTTTCTTGGGGTCAGCTTATCTGCAAAATAAGCTGACAATGGAATCATCCCTGCGAAGAAGAGTATCGAGTAGAGCTGAATGATAAGAAATTCCTCATCAGTGAAATTGAGATGCTGAATTGACCAGCCTGCAATGAATACAGTCATTAGATAAAAGATTCCAAAGGTGGCTATCCCAGTAAAGGCTGCAAGGAATAAAGGTAATTTTTGCTCTCTAAATATTTTTGCTATGGGTACATTTTGATGCAGTTTTTTATTTTGGCTAGCTTTTATAAATTCTGGAGTTTCAGAGATTTTTAACCTAATATATAAACCAATTGCGATTAATAATGCACTGGCAATAAATGGAATTCGCCAGCCAAAGTTAAGAAAATCTTCCTTGGTTAACATTTCAGTTAAGATCAAAAAGATCCCGCCAGACATTAATAAGCCCAATGGTGCTCCTAATTGAGGAAACATACCAAACCATGCACGTTGTCCCTTTGGTGAATTCTCCACAGCCAATAAGACTGCCCCGCCCCATTCACCGCCCAAGCCAAAACCTTGCCCAAATCTGCATAGAACAAGCAGTATTGGCGCCAAAATACCCACAGATTGATAACTTGGGAGCAAACCAATCATAACGGTCGATAAACCCATGGTAAGCAAAGCAGCAACTAATGTAGCCTTGCGGCCAATTTTATCGCCAAAATGGCCAAAAAATGCTGAACCAAGAGGCCTTGCAAAAAATGCAACCGCAAAGGTCGCTAATGACTGTAGCATTTGTGTGGTCGGGCTGGATTCTGGAAAAAAAAGATACGGAAAAACCAAGATTGCCGCATTGGCATAGATATAAAAATCAAAAAATTCAATAGTTGTGCCAGCAAGGCTAGCCAATAAAACAGTCGTTTTAGAATTGGTTTTATTTGTCATTAAAAGCTGTACGATAGATTAATCAGATGACAATCTAACACAAAGCTTCATAAAGTGTTAATCCTCAGAATCGGGCACAAATCTTAATACCGCACTATTAATACAGTATCTCTTGCCTGTGGGTGGTGGCCCATCATTAAATACATGTCCTAAATGGATCCCAGAACTTGCACTGAGCACCTCAACCCTCATGCCATCGTCATGGAATGATAATGCTCCTGGAATGGGATCAAAGAAGCTAGGCCATCCTGTTCCGCTGTCAAATTTCGTATCACTTCTGAATAATTTGGCTCCGGTGAGCGGATCTACGTAGTAACCTGGCTCTTTGTTATCCAACAATGAACCGGTAAATGGGTATTCAGTACCATTTTCAAAAGCAATTTTTCTTTGTTCAGGGGTCATAGTCTGTAAGCTCACCCATTCCCAGAATCGCTTTTTATCACCATCATAACCTGTATATCGAGCAATTTCTTTATGATTTTTGGTCATTACTATTGTTGGGGTTACTATCACTGGTTCATTCAGCTGGACCGAGCCATCATTAAAAACGTACGTTTCGACGAGTTTCACTTCAGACTGCCAGACTTGAGTCACATCCTTCTTAAATAACTGACAGGATGAGCAATCTTCTGCCTCATAAACAACTATTTGTAATTCTTGAATGATTTCTGGTGATAAATGTTCTTGCTTCATTTTTCTTGCCTCTAACAAAGAAGTGATGCTCAATAAAAAGATAAAAAATATGGGGGTTACTAAGTAATTTTTCATTATTAATAAAGTATTATTGTCGATAATTTTTATAGATTAACTTCATCATGTAATGTTCAATATTAAATAAAAACTTTTTATAATCATATATTTATAAAAATTAATTAAAGTAGATAATAAAATATATATTTATTGAAAAAAAAATTATTTCACGTACTCTTGTAAGCATGAACCAATTTGATAATGTTATTTCTCGTTTTAACACCGATTCCGTCCGCTGGGATAAGTATAACAAAGACATTATCCCTCTTTGGGTTGCAGATATGGACTATGAAACCCCTCAGTGTATCATTGATGCCATAACAAAAAGACTCGATCATAAAGTTTTTGGGTACACCCATGCGCCATATCAACTCAAAGAAGAAATAACACAATACATTAAAGATCAGTTTGACTGGACTATTGAGTCTGAATGGATTGTATTTACCCCTAGCTTGGTTTCCAGCTTGTATTCAATTGCCCAACAACTAACACAGGCTGATGATCATGTATTAACACTGCAGCCGGTGTACCACCATATCTTGCAGGCGGCATCTTTTTCTCATAGAGATTATTCTGCTGTACCGTTAGATAATTACTATCATCGGCTCATTCTTAGTGCTGAGGGGCTTAAGCATTACCAAAAGAGTAACACGCGCCTATTGTTATTCTGTAATCCCCACAACCCAGGAGGGTCAGTATACACAAAGGCTGAACTCAGTGAAATTGCTGCCTTTTGTGTGAACAACAACATTGTGATCTGCTCAGATGAGATTCATTGCAATATGATTCATGATGGGATTCAGCACATCCCCATCGCGAGCTTATCTGAGGAGATTGCAGACCAATCCGTCACATTAATGTCCTTGAACAAAGTGTTCAATATTCCAGGACTTGGATTAGCTTGGATGATTTGCAAGAATAAAGAGATAAGAAAGAAGATACAAGCACAAATCGGCACTTTGATTCCTGATCCCCAAATTATTAGCTATATAAGTACTCAAGCTGCTCTTCGTCATGGAGAACCGTGGCGACAAGAACTTATTCAATACCTTGAGAGCAATAAGTTAATGTTAAAAAATGATATTAAACAGATGCAACCATTACAGATGTACACAATGGAAGCCAGCTATTTAGCGTGGATTGATTGTAGTCAATTAGAGATTGAAGATCCGGCACAGTTATTCTTAGAGCACGGTCTTGCATTACAGCCTGGATCGATGTTCCAGCAAGATAATCACGTAAGAATTAATATCGCCACACCCAAATCAGGACTCAGAGAAGCTTTAGACAGGATGCATGCCGCAATTGATAGCCTTCAAGACTAAAACAAATCTTTTAGTTTTTTTAATTCTTTAATGTTTTCAATTTCGCCAAGCTCAGACTCAATTTTTTTAATGGCCTTTTCTGCTTCTCGATCAATTTGTTTTTTTAGGTCTTTTTCAAGATCATTCACTAAATTTTTAAAATTAACAGCTCTCTTTAAATCTTTTTCCATAGCATCAAGGAATACCTTCACTAACTCGTCTGCCAGCAACCCGTTCTCTTTTGCCCCAATGTTACTTAATTTAATATTTGGCAGCTGGACAGATAAGGTTTGACTGGAGGCAAATGGCATCACCGCCTCAACTTCAGTATTGATCATCTCAAAGGAGCGAATAATAATCTTTTTACTTTGTTGTGTTTTTGATTGACTTAAGTTTTTCTTTTGATCAACAACCGGGTTATTTTTTTGATCACTGTTTTTTTTCTTTGTTTTTTTATCTATATTTTTCTTTAGCTCAACAAAGTTAGTTTTTCCATCATTAAACTCATACACGATATCTGCATGATTGATAAATACTCTTTCAATGATCACCACGTCATCTAAAATAGTACCCACATCAATTTCTAGTTCAGCCTGGTCAAAACGAAAAGCGTATTTAGTTTGAAACCCTTCGGGATTACCTTGTTGATAATTATTAAGAACACCGACGCCCTCTTTTAAATTTAGTTTAACCTGAGCTAGACTGACATTGGTATCTGTAGCATCTGAAACAGATGTCACAATAATTTCTCGGACAATTTCATCTAGATTGTCTTTTAAAAAAAAGAGTAGTCCTGCTATAGCAATCAAGCCTATTAAAAATATCACCAATAATTTTTTCACAATAAAACCTAAAATTACTATTTATAAATTATATTAATTTGTCTTTTTTTTATAGTCAATTGACTTCAGGAAATTGATATAAGATCATTGAAGAAAGTTAAATTTTTAAGCGTGCTCATGGAGATTTTAAAGTACATTGTATTAATAGATCAGGCGATCAATCAAAATGAATCTGAAATTGAGGGATTAGATCGGGCGATTGGTGATGGAGATCACTTTATTAACCTAAAAAGGGGTATTACCGCCCTACACTCAATAACCGATCAGTTATCGACAATGACTGTGAATGAACAATTTAAGATGATCGGCATGAAAGTGTTATCGACCGTGGGCGGCGCCTCTGGACCTTTATTTGCGACTTTTTTTTTGGAAATGGGTAAACACGTCCCTGACAGCAATCCATCCCTACATATTATCGCTGAAGCTTTTTCCAAGGCAGTTGATGGGATAAAACAAAGGGGCAAGTCTGATGTTGGTCAGAAAACAATGCTCGATGTGTTAATACCTGTTGCCTCAAAGTTTCAAAAACTAGCATCTTCACACATGAGCGCTCAAGAAATCGCCTCAGACATAAACCAGTTTGCGATCGATTGTGCCCATAATACAAAAGACATGCTACCTTCCAAAGGAAGATCATCTGGTTTGGGTGAGCGTGCTCTGGGACATATAGATCCAGGGGCAAAAAGTTGTCAGGTAATGATCAGTGCTGTTTGTCAGCACATTCAAGGAGAGTAAATACCAATGAAAAAATTTCTCAACAACCCAGAAAACTTTCTCAAAGAAAGTTTATCCGGTTTAGATAAAGCCCATCAAAATTTATTACAAGTTCACTTTGACCCCACTTTTGTTACCAGAAAATCTATCAATTCCGATAAGGTGATTTTAGTTTCTGGAGGAGGCTCTGGTCATGAGCCATTACATGCTGGATTCATTGGTCATGGCATGTTGGATGCTGCCTGTCCAGGGCACATGTTTACATCCCCTACTCCTGATCAAATGATGGCAGCTGTAGATTTTTGTAAACCTAATAAAGGAGCCTTATTTGTCGTTAAAAATTATTCAGGTGATGTCATGAATTTTGAAATGGCCGCTGAAATGACATCATATGAGAATGCCTCGATATTGGTGAATGATGATGCTGCGGTGATTGATTCGAGTTACACCACCGGGAAAAGAGGTGTGGCAGGGACGGTCATTGTTGAGAAAATTGTAGGCAGTCTCGCTGAAAATGGAGGTGATTTAAAATCGTGCGTGGATTTGGGGAATGAAGTTAACCAGCGATGTTCTTCAATCGGTGTTGCCTTATCGAGTTGTACTATTCCAGAGGCTGGTAAGCCCACTTTTGATATTGAGGATGACCAGATTGAATTCGGTGTTGGTATTCATGGTGAGCCTGGCCGAAGACGAGAACAAATCAGACCTGCGCAATCAATTGTGAAAGACATGATCGAGGCCATTATTGAAGATTTTAAAGGTAAAAATCTAGCCCTTCCAAAAAACACAGAGCTTCTAATGATTGTCAATGGTTTTGGTGGGACCCCGCTCTCAGAGTTGTATCTGATATATGAGAATGCATGTGAAATTCTGACTGGTTACCAATTAAATGTAGTGAGATCATTAGTGGGAAATTACACAACCGCCCTCGATATGGAGGGCGCCTCAGTGACGTTGTGTATATTAAATGACCACATCAAAAACCATTGGGATACACCAGTACATACCGCAAGTCTTCGATGGGGTATCTAAATGTCGTTAAAATCTATTAAAAGTTATTAAAAGTACGTTAAATTAACTTATCTCAGAAATAAAAACCAGACCAAAATAGTTCACCATGAACATCATGACCAGGAAAATGATAGTGAAATATTTGCCCTCTTTTCGTGATTCATCAACAAAAAAGGTGATTTTTGGGATGTTTAGTAAGATAAGGAAATTAAAGGCAGCTAACATGGCTATCCAAAATTCTGCCATAAAACGATCCGTGAAAAAGAAAAGTACCACAGCAATCACCAATGCTGCATAAAATGATTTTCTCCATGTGGTTTGACTATTTTTAATTTCAGTAATAATTTTTTTCATTTCAGTTACCTTTTAACTGTGATAAATTTTGTTCGTTTTGCTTCTTATATTCAACCTGATATTCGTCACAAAAGTCATCCATATTATCTTGGCTCTTGTTAATTGATTCCAACACTTTGGCTGAGTCATATTTTTTCTCTAATTCGAGTGACTGCTGTTGCCCCTTTGCTCGATCATTAATAGGTAACATATGAATAGCCATTCCTTTGCACACTTGGGAATTAACGATCTCAATATCAGGACAATAATTTGATTGAATAAATTCACCATCAAGACAGTGATTGATGAAGGCATTAAAGTCATCCATCATCATTTCGGCATAAACTGGGAAAGGTAAAAGCATTAAAAGCAGCCGAAGGCTAATTTTCATTCGCTCTTTCTTGTTGAAGTTTTTCAAAAGCTTTTTGCAGCTCTTCAGGCGACATGGATTCATAATCAATCTCACCCTCTTCTACTTCTTTTTGAGGTGCTTCGCAAAAGTAATTACAGTAGATTGTTGAGATGATTTTATAATTAATAGCTAACCAGATAATGACCATTAGCAAAATACTTACTCGAATTAACAATCTTTTCACATTCACCTCAGCTTCTTCAAAAAGTTTGACAACATATTATACAAAATACTTAAGCAGGTAAAACCTTTAAATAAAAAAATGTCATATACATGTAATCATTAAACTTCTATGGCACAATACGGTCCATAAAAAAAATTTATTAAAAAGAGTTTTATATGGCTTCAGACTTTAACTATCTCAAAGATCACTTTCCCAAAAACTTCAATCAAACTGTGATGGAGCATCAGGCGGTCAATAAGGTACTGACCTTTTGCAATAAAGATACGCAATTTTTATTGTTTACCGGCATGTTCCACGAAGTCAATGGCGGTAAGGGTATTACCGATGATTTAGAAGTTTATTTTGTTAACTATTTAGCAGACCAACTCAAGTTAACCGCATTTGGTCGCGCTGCTGCCTATGTTTTAGAGGACCAAACCAAATTTATTGGTTATGACATTAAGAGTACGGATAATGAAATGTGGTCTCAACAAAATATATTTGAAGCTAACGATGAGGGTCAAGTTACTAAGGTCATTGATAAATTTAGTAATACGAGTGACACCAACCCCATTTGCCCATTAGTCAGTCGCTACTTTGAAAAAATTGATTTTCCGGAAGACACGCTTGAATTCTTAAAAAATCTTCATGCTCAAGTGACGCCAAGCCTGATTGAAATTAAACGCGCCTAAATGACTTTACAAATTCTAACTGAGTTGGCAGATTTGACTGCCTTCTCCAAAGAATTTTTGACACATCACTGGATTTAGAAATACTAAAGCTACGTAAATTACGACAAAGGCTATTAGTCCGTATTTAAGATTTTTTTTCATGCTCTTTATGTTATCCATATAAATATCAAAATCAAGCCGTAAATTTCAACTCAACAGTGTAGAATCAAATCTCCTAAAATAGTCAACAAAGATCCCTATGCAATATACAGTGAATGAAATCAAAACTAATCTCTTAAGTGGGCTCACAGTGGCGCTGGCCATGGTTCCTGAGGCAATCGCATTTGCCCTCATCGCTCATGTGTCACCTTTGACCGGACTTTATGCAGCCATTATCGTGTGCTTAATTACCTCAGTTTTTGGTGGACGTCCAGGAATGATTTCTGGAGCCACAGGGGCGTTGGCTGTAGTAATGGTCGGTTTAGTAGTCAATCATGGGGTTGAGTATTTATTTGCTACTGTTATTTTAATGGGCCTTTTTCAGCTGGTCTTTGCTTTATTTCGTTTAGGTAAATTTATTCGCATGGTCCCCTATCCAGTGATGTTAGGGTTTGTAAACGGATTAGCAATTGTGATTTTTCTTGCTCAATTTAATCATTTTAAGATAACTGATGAGTCTGGAACCAGTCAATGGATGAGTGGCGCTGCTCTTTATACTATGGTGGGACTAACGTTATTAACAGCGTTATTAATCTATGTAATTCCAAAAGTGACAAAAATTACCCCAGCACCTCTGGGAGCAATCGGTATTGTTTCATTTATCACCATATTTTTTAATCTTGACACCAAAACCGTGGCCGATCTTGGAGCCATTGGCGGCAATCTTCCGATCTTTCAGATCCCTGTCTTAGATTATAATTTTGAGACTTTTCGAATCATCACTCCTTATGCCCTACTTTTGGCCGCGATTGGTTTAATTGAAACCCTGCTCACATTAAATCTGATTGATGACATGACAGAAACGCGTGGGAGACCGAATCGAGAGTCTATGGCTCAAGGTGCAGCGAATATTCTCACCGGCTTTTTTGGCGGCATGGGCGGTTGCGCCATGATTGGTCAAAGCATGATCAACATTAACAATGGTGCCCTGAAAAGATTATCTGGCATCGCAACGGCTGTTTTTTTAGCTTCTTTTATTCTTTTTTTATCTGACTGGATTGAAATGATTCCTCTAGCTGCTTTAATTGGGGTAATGTTTGTCGTGGCTGAAAAAACATTTGAATGGGGAAGTCTAAGGCTGTTTGGCAAAGTACCGAAAGAGGATATTATTGTCGGCCTTCTAGTTGGTGGTATCACCATTATTGCTGACTTGGCTATTGCGGTAATTGTAGGTGTGATTGTCTCAGCTCTATTTTTTGCTTGGGATCATGCAAAAAAAATTAATGTAAAAGAAAAAACAAATAAAAAAGGATGGAAGATTTATGAATTAAGTGGCACGCTTTTCTTTGCCTCTGTTCAAAATTTTCAAGACCTATTTGACCATAAGAATGACCCGAAAGATGTGATCATAGATTTTAATAACTCAAAGGTGGTTGATCACTCCGCAATTATGGCAATCGATAACATTGCTAATAAGTATAAGAAAGTAGGTAAAAAACTTCACTTAGTGCATTTGAGTCCTGAATGTTTAGAAATTTTAGATACCGCTAAAGACATGGTTGAAGTGAACCTGCTGGAAGATCCAAAATATCATATTGCCGATGACAAATTAGCTTAAATTAAAATGTTTAAACTTAATAAAATATTGGCACAACATAATAGTTTATAGTAGAATACCGACTTCTAAATGATGTCCCCATCGTCTAGAGGCCTAGGACACTGCCCTTTCACGGCGGCAACAGGGGTTCGAATCCCCTTGGGGACGCCAATCAATTAAATTCAAGTGAAAAAAAATTACTTTATTTTAAATAATAAAAAACCACCCGAAGGTGGTCTTTTAAATAAATTTCTTGCCTAAGTTTACTCCGCAGTGATTTTATAAATCTTGCCTTCATCAACCGCAGCATATAACGCTCCATCCGGACCCATAGTTAAGCCTCTAAATCTTTCGCTAAAGCCCATAGGCATGGTAATTACACCACGGATAGCTTTGCCATCATCTGTCAGATCAATGACGTCAATCCTAGCCCCGGCTGGCGTATCTCCAAAAGCAATACCCATAACACCAACAACGAGCCTATTTTCCCATTTACCCCACTGTTTTCCGGTTAAGAATGCAGCAGAGCCTGTTCCTTGAGATAGTCCCATGTTGTTCCATGTTGGATACATTAAGTCTTTGAAGCGAGTATCACTCATTGGTGTAAATGCACCCCTGACTGCAGGATCCATACCTTCTTTTTGATTTGGCATATAACCACAGTAATCATCAGGACAATCACCTCGACCACCTACATTTGGTGCTGGATCCCAGCCTCCGTTTTTACCATTTTCAAGCAAAGTAATTTCATCATTGTGCCAAGGACCATGTTCCGCGGTAAACACTTGATTTTTCTTAGGATGGAAAGCGATACCTTGCACGCTACGATGTCCATAAGTATAAATTCTCTTATCAAAACCTTTTGGAGGTTTATTTCCTTTCCAGGCATTACCATCAGTATCAACCCTTAAAACCTTACCGCAGATTAAAGTCGGTGATTGAGGACAGTCGCCCTTATGTCGATCACCGCCTGTTACCCATAACGCACCTTGTTTATCAAATCTGAGTCTTGCTCCATTGTGTGCACCAGGGCCACCAAAAGGATGATCAGATTCAAATGGCTTATATTGAATGTCCGTAATGATGTCATTTCGCTCAGAAACCGACTTAAAATCCTCACTGACTTTAAATCTCATAACAATGTTGCCATTGCAAACATCTTTATTGTCCTTACAACCATCTCCATGATGCTTATTGGATGCAGATGCGACATAAATCATTCTATTTTTTTTGAAATTTGGATCAATCGCTAAACCAAGCATTCCGGCTTGACCTTCGCAAAATAGATCCTCGCCTGCAGATGGGTATCCTTTGCTACCTTTCATACCATATAATTTGTTCACCCCATCTTTCGTGGCAACAGATAAGCCATCACATTTTTCAGTAAAAAACATGGTGTCATTATCAAGAAATGCCATATCCCACGGGTTCTTTAAATCTTTATGGACCTGTTCTACTTTAATTTTAGGTGTATCGTCTGCGAAGGCACTTACAGATAAAGCTGATAAACCAACAATTAAAGACTTTGAAAGCCATTTAATTTTATTACGCATTACAATCTCTCCTTAAAAATTAACTTAATCAAAATTTTGCTCAGATAAATAAGCAGTTAAGTCCGCGATATCTTCATCAGATAATTTTTTTGCATTCATAATCATCAAATCAGAATTAGAACCTACTTTCCTTCCTGCACGATAAGTTTCTAATCTTTTTGTAAGATAGCTAATTTCTTTTCCACCGATCCTTGGGTAACTTGCAAGTCCCATACCCTTAGGACCATGGCAGGTTACACAATTCTTCTCCTTGAACTTTTTTTCACCAATCGCCGCGTCACCTGCATAACTGGATAAAGATAAAGCACAAGATAAAGTTATTAACTTTAGTACAAAAAAACTTTTATTGATCATATTTAATTCCTTACAAAACTTCTATTTCACATTATCATGGAATAACATAAATTGTTAGAAAAATATTCCTGGATTTTATGACTAAAATCATTTCTGTATTTTGTTTGTTATTTTCGATCATAGCTTTTTCGATGGATTTTTTATTTAATGCTCGTGAGGCCATACACAAAGGTTTGGATACAGTTGAAATTAATGATTGTCGATATCAATCACAGCAAGCATTAAATTTTTTAAAATTTGGCGCCTATTCAAACAAGATTGTAGAAGACCATTTAAAACAAGCATCTTCATCAAAAAGTATTAAGAAATGTCATCAATATCTAAAGACTTGCATAGGGTTAATATAACTAAAATGACATATCTTGGATGGTAATATCAAGCAATACAATTAATTTAAGAAGGTTTTAATTGAAAAAAGAAACGGCAAGAAAAATATATCAAAAAAAACGTCAAGAATTATCTTCTTTAAGATTTGAAGAAGATTCGTCTCAAATTATCCGCAACCTAAATGAGTTAATTAAAAAATTTAAGCCAACCTGCATTCATTGCTTCTTAACTATTAATCAAAAAAGCGAGATTAATACCAAGCCCATCATAGAATATTGCTGGAAAAATCATATCGATGTCGTTATTCCCGTCACTGACTTCTCAAACAATATGTTAAAAAATGCCAAATTTGAACCGAGTACTAAAACAGCACTCACAAAAAACAATATTCCAGAGCCGATTAATCCCATATGGGCTAATGATAGCGATATTGATTTAGTGATCACACCGCTTTTGGCTTTTGATGCAATGGGACATCGAGTTGGATTTGGCAGAGGATTTTATGACCGTCTTTTTTCATCTTTAAATAATGAGGTAAAGAGAGTTGGGGTGAGTTTTTTTGAGCCTTGTGAAATTTTAGAGGATATCGATAATTATGATATTCCCCTAACTCATTGTGTGACGCCACAAACGACTTATTGCTTTAAAAAAGATAATTAATTTTTTAGATTGCAGGGAGCAAAAATGCTCCCTGAATTATTTATTTTTTAGCAGGCGGGTACGTCTCAGCTTCGGAAGGAAATGCTCCGGAATGGACATCTGCTGCAAATTGATTAACTGCTTTGGTAATGAGCTCTGCACCATTCAGATAGGTTCTCACAAACCTTGGTTTGAAGTCAGTACAAAAACCTAACATATCTGGAAGCACCAGTGCTTGACCGTCTACGTCCAGGCCGGCGCCAACACCCACCACAGGAATCGCCACAGCGTCTCGAACAACCGCTCCAACATGTCGCGGCACAGCTTCCAAAACAATAGCGATGCATCCAAGCTCTTCAAGTGTTTTTGCTTCTTCGATAATTTTTAATTCACTTTCTTTTGTCTTGCCTTGAGGTTTAAATCCACCAATCGCATTATGATGCGTTGGGGTGAGGCCAATATGACCTATCGTAGGTATGCCTGATTCAGACAAATGAGCGTAGAGCTCCTCGTTGCCATCCACACCCTCAATCTTGAGCGCATTAGCACCTGCTTTCATTAAGATTTCGACATTATCTAAGGCGTCATACAAACCCTTTCTGGTGCTCATAAATGGCATGGCAGCAATCAGAAATTTATCTTTTGCGCCCTTCTTTACCGCCCGGGTATGCATGGCGATAGTCTCGACATCACAGTTAATGGTATTTTCATTGCCATGAATCACCATAGACAGGTCATCACCAATCAGAATCCCGTTAATGTCTGTGTCATTGAGAATTTTTGCGCTCCAGTACTCATATGACGTAACAACAACAATTTTCTGACCATCTGCTTTTAATTTTTTAAAAGATTCCAAAACACTCATATCGCAGTCCTTTCTAAAATCCAATATTCATACTAACTGAATATTTCACTAGATGATAGATAACCATATACTATGAATGGTTTTTTTAAGATATAATAACCTTAAAGATTTAATGGTTTTTTGCCACAAGCAGGTTGGCAAAAAGTGACGGTATCCACATACTGTTGAATCTCTGAGGCCCTACATCTCTCCTGGACCTCTTTAAATTTAGAAAAAAATTAATCTTTTTATAATCAATCGCACACAAAAAAATTATTTTCATTATGATGAATATATCTAACAATTTACCAAGAATACTCATATGTCATTTGCTTTAAAACTTGCTGAAAAAAATTTAGTGCCGGACTGGTTAATAAGAATTGGAATTAGAAGCCTATTAAAAGATCGTTTAACCGAAATTTGTTCTGATAGCCCAGAAAATCTCCAAAAACACAAAATAAAATTTGTAAATGAAATGAATCGCTCCCCTATTGCGGTAGACACTAATTTAGCAAATGATCAACATTACGAGGTACCGGCAGATTTTTATCATTATTCACTGGGTATAAATAAAAAATACAGCTCATGTTATTGGAACAACTCGACAAAAACTTTAAACGACGCCGAACAATTAGCTCTGAAAAAGACTTGTGAACATGCGGAGTTAAAAAATGGCCAAAGTATTCTTGAGTTAGGATGTGGATGGGGTTCGTTAACCTTATGGATGGCAAAAAAATATCCTAAATCTAAAATTACAGCCGTTTCTAACTCCCACTCACAACGCAAATATATTGAGAGCCAGGCCAAACAAAGAAAGCTGACTAATGTAAAAATTATTACCTGCAACATGACAGAGTTCGATACAAAATTAAAGTTTGACCGAATTATATCCGTTGAAATGTTTGAGCACATGAGAAACTTTGCTGCGTTATATGAAAAAATTTCAAATTGGCTAAAAAAAGACGGCAAATTCTTTAAACATATCTTTGTGCATAAAAGTGCACCTTATTTGTTCCAGGTTAAAGATAGCAATGACTGGATGAGCAAATATTTTTTTTCAGGGGGTATGATGCCGTCAATTGATCTACCCCTTTACTTTCAAAGCTCCCTTAAGATAGAACAACAATGGCTTTGGGATGGAACACATTACGCCAAAACAGCTAGAGAGTGGCTGAATAATACAGATAAAAATAAAAAAGAAATCATAAATATCTTCAAAGACTGTTATGGGTCTGATCAAGCAGAACTTTGGCTACAAAGGTGGAGAATATTTTTTATGGCCTGTGAGGAACTTTGGAATTACGACCATGGTCAAGAATGGATGGTTGCTCATTACCTTTTTTCTAAATGAAACATAAGCTGATTAACTTTGTTCTGTTTCAGAGTATCTGGTTTATCTTTATTCTCTCAGCTGCTCATGACTCGTTATATGGCGCACTGGTGGGTTTTTGTTTATTAACACTCCAATATCTCCACGGTAAAAAATTATTTGCAGACTGCGTCCTGATTGTTTTAGCGATCATAATTGGATTCATTCATGATGGACTTCTAAAATACTTTAATTTTATTATATATCATATTGTTTTTATTGATTTTTATTCACCTATTTGGATTATTGGTTTATGGATATCTTTTGCTTTAACCATTAATCATTCACTTGCTTGGTTGCAAAATAAACCTGCACTTCAAATCTTTTTTGGTCTGATAGGTGGACCTCTTGCTTATCTTGCTGGCGAAAAACTTGGAGCAATTACTCTGAGTCATGAATACACCCTATATATTTTAGCTTTGTGCTGGGCTGTAGTAACTCCAGTTTTGTTTAAATTTTATGCAAAAGGCAAATAAATGAACGTTTATTTAGACGCATTACTTTTTTCTTTGTTGTTTGGTTTGGTTGGATGGATTTATTCCTTCGTAAAAACTAATGTCAATATTGTTGACTCCATGTGGAGCCTATTCTTTATCATCAACATTGCCTGTTTTGCCCAAACTAATAGCATTTCTGATAACCAGTGGATGATCTATGTCTTGCTTGTTATCTGGGCGGTGCGACTGTCCGCTTATTTATGTATCAGAAATGCAAATAAACCTGAAGATTCGCGTTATCAAGATATACGCCGTAATTATTCGCCTCATTTTCCCTTGAAAAGCTTATTTATTATCTTTATCTTTCAGGCTGTTTTAGCACTAATTATTTCTTATCCACTGTATTACATATTCAATCCCATTGATGAGCAAGGGTGGAGTTTTCTGATGCCACTGAGTTACCTCATGATAGCTATTGGCATACTTTATGAGACCATAGCTGATTACCAACTGTATAAATTCAAAAAAACCAACGCGTCAGGCGAGGTGTGTAATTCAGGCTTATGGAGATACTCGAGACATCCTAATTATTTTGGTGAATTGTTAATCACATGGGGTATTTTTGTTAATGCGATTCAATTTGGACATATTTTTATCATCATCTCTCCCCTTTTAATGACCTACTTCCTCTTTAAGTTTTCTGGAGCAGGTTTAATGGAAGAAACCATTATTAATCGTAAACCAAAATATAAAAAATACATTCAATCCACTAATTCAATCCTGCCATGGTTACCCAAAGAGTCATAAGTTTTTTTTCTATGATGCTATTGTGCTGTAGCATCTATGCTGAACAAATAAATTTCCAAGTTCAATTAAATGACAAGGATATTGGTTTTCATGAATTTAATGTACAAAACGATACAATTAGTAATAAAGCTCAATTCGACGTGAAGTTATGGTTTATACCGGCCTATAAGTACCGTCACACAGCAACAGAAGTATATAAAGATAATTGTCTAATTCAATTAGAAAGCGAAACTCAAGATGGTGCCGATTTTTTTGAATTATCAAGCCTTGCGGACTCTGCATTTTTCAAAATTAAGGTAAATGATAAAGATTACAATCACCCTGCATGCTCACAAACCTTTCGGTATTGGGACATACAATTTACAGAACAGAATCTTGCCATCAATCCTCAAGATGGTGAAATTTTTAAATTAACATTCATAAAAGATGAAGACGAAGAAGTGAAGACCAAAACAAATACATTTTTAGCCAATAAATACACCCTTCGTGCCATTAATGATCAGGATGAAAAATTTCACATCGAACTTTGGTACGAACAAAAATCCAAAAAATGGATTAAACTTAAATCTTATTTAAAAGATGATAACGTCATCACCTATATACTGAATGACTAAATCAACAATGAATCAAGAAGATCTTTCCCGACTTATCGAAATGGCCTGGGAAGATAGAACTCCATTTGATGCTATTTTTAAACAATATGGCTTAACTGAAAATGAAGTCATGCGTCTCATGCAAAAAAATCTCAAACGATCTTCTTACGTCTTATGGAGAAAAAGAGTTAAAGAGATTGGTTTAAAGCACCAAAAAAAACGTGGATTTTTGACTTCTAATGCGTATGCGAGCAATCAATACAAGCCAAAGTAACATAACTTATTTAGAAATGATTCTCCATTGTTTGGGGCCGCTCGTATGAATTGAATTTCCTTCTTGATCGACAGCTACAGTAACAGGCATATCTTTGACCTCAAATTCATAAATAGCCTCCATACCAAGTTCTTCAAAAGCTATTTTTTGTGCTTTCTTAATAGCTTTGGAAACTAGAAATGCTGCGCCACCAACCGCAATCATATAAATCGCTTTATTTTTCTTAATCATCTCAATCGTCTGCTGACCTCTTTCGGCTTTGCCAATCATACCGATCACCTCTTGATTAAGAATAGATTCAGTAAATTTATCCATCCTGGTTGCCGTTGTGGGACCTGCTGGTCCGACTGCCTCATCTTGAATGGGATCAACTGGGCCAACATAATAGATCACTCTATTTTTTAAATCCACTGGAAGCTGTTCACCATTAGCAATCATAGACTCAATCCGTTTATGTGCGGCATCTCTAGCGGTAAGAATTTTTCCACTCAGCAATAAAGTGTCGCCTGCTTTAAATTGACTCATCCGCTCTTTTGTTAATGAATCAAGATCAACTGCAATCGCATTCTCATTTGCTTGCCATTCTTCTTTTGGATAAAAGTCTAACTTGGGAGGAACAAACTCAGCAGGACCATTTCCATCGAGCTTAAAGTGAATGTGTCTTGTGGCCGCACAATTTGGAATAATAGCAACCGGAAGCGATGCCGCATGCGTTGGAAAATCATTAATTTTTACATCCAAAACAGTGGTGATACCACCTAGGCCTTGAGCCCCAATTCCAAGCTGATTAATTTTTTCATACAATTCAAGTCGTAATTCATCCACCCTTGATTTGGCGCCTTTATCTATTAACTCTTGGATATCAATGGATTCCATTAAAGACTCTTTCGCCATAATCACAGCTTTTTCCGCAGTGCCGCCAACACCTATTCCAAGAACACCTGGTGGACACCAGCCAGCACCTAAAGTAGGAATGAGATCAAGAATGTAACCCACCAGATCATCAGATGGATTCATCATTTTTAAATGCGCTTTATTCTCTGACCCTCCTCCCTTGGCTGCAATCTTAAAGTCTATCGAGCGACCTTTAACCAGTCGAGTATGAATCACAGCAGGTGTATTATTCTTCGTATTTTTCCTTAACCCTAATGGATCCTCAACAATTGAAGCTCTTAGGGGATTTTCAGGATTTAAATAAGCCTCGGCAACACCTTGATTAATTAAATCATCGATTGTCTGGTCACCCTCAAATTCCACATCCATGCCGACCTCAACAAAAATAGTTACAATACCCGTGTCTTGACACAGAGGTCTCTTGCCTAAAGCTGATAATTTTGAACTCGTTAATATTTGCAACATGGCATCTTTAGCTGGTTTTGATTCTTCCTTCTGGTATGCTGCAGTCATCGCTTGAATGAAATCTTCGGAGTGATAATAGGATATGTACTGCAGCGCGTCACTGACGCTAGAAATAATATCTTGGTTTTTAATCATAGTTTAGCGAACCGTTGATTGAGAGACTGCAATAGATTTATCAATATTTTTTCTTAATATTTTACCATTTTTAGTTTTAGGAAATTCATGGGCAATGTAAATGGTTTTTGGAGCCTTGTAAGCGGCTAAATGATTTTGTCCAAACTTAAGAAGCTCATTAGGATCTGGCTGTTTGCCTTCATGTGGCAGAATATAAGTCACTACTAATAATTTATCTTTTTCAATTTCTTCCCCAATCGCTGCACAATCAGCCACATCAGGATGAGATTTAAATACACGCTCAATTTCATATGGAGACACACGGTAACCAAAGCTTTTAATGATGTCGTCTTTTCTTCCTAAAAACCAAATATAGCCATCCTCATCATATTTCGCATAATCGCCTGTAAAGAACCAACCGCTATGTAAATGCTTATCTGTTTCTTCGGGTAAATTCCAATACCTTAAAAATAAACCTGGGTCACTATCAGGAACACATATCATCCCCTCTTCCCCTGTTTTAACCTCTTCTAAGGTGTCAGGATTTATTAATTTAATATCATGTCCTGGTTGAGGAAAGCCTGCTGAGCCTGGACGGATGGGGTTGTATTTATTCTCAGAAAGATAATATGAAAATTCGGACATACCTACCGCTTCAAAAATATCTTGGTTAAATCTGTCTCTCCATTGATTTAGCACCTCATCAGATAAATGCTCACCGGCGCTCATACAATACCTTAATGACGGAACATCTTCAGCCTTAAAGTCAGTCTTTTGTAAGATCTGTCGATAAATCGTTGGGACTCCAATAAAAATTGTGGCACTGTGTTTTTTGATCAACTTCATCCATGTGTCTGCATGATTTTTTCCTTCAAACACCACGATAGTTTTTCCTAGATGGAGTGGATCCATCAACCCAGACCCCAAAACATATGTCCAATTAAATTTCCCTGAGTGAACAATACGATCATCTTGGCCTTCAAAGTCAAACCAATATTGTGATGCAGGCTTTCTCCCAATAATAGCTCGATGGGCATGTAAAACTCCCTTTGGATAGCCTGTAGTCCCTGAAGTATAGACTAGGTATGCCGGGTCATTCGCCTTGGTGTTTACAGAAAAATCAATTTTTTTTATCTTTTCGATTTCTTGTTGCATATCAAAAATATGAAATTTTTCTGACTTTTCAATATCCCCAACCCCTGTCAAGAAAATGTATTTCAGTTGTGGAGGAAGATTATGCCCCTGTAACGATTTCCACATGGATTTGTCCGTGACCAAAGCGGTGGCTTGAGAATCATTAGCTAAGTAAACAACCTCTTCTGCTGTTAATAAAGTTGAAGTAGGTACGGAAACATATCCGGCCTTCATGGCGCCTAAAAAAGAGATGGGGTATTCAAGAGAATTTGGTAGACGAATAAGAACTCTGTCTTCACTTTGTAAACCTAAATTGATCAGACATTGAGCAAACCGATCCGTTTTTATGGCCAATTCTTTGAAACTAATTTGGTCAGTGCCAAGCTCATCATTCTCAACAATCATGGCCAATTTATTTTCAAATTCTGTTCCAAGATGAATAGACGAACATAGTTGACCAATATTTATTTCCTCAGGAACATTCCATTCCCACTCAAACTTTTGAATCATTATAGTATTGCTCCATAAGGCCAGTTTTCACGAATGACTTGAGCTGGTAATTTATTCAAAACACTAATCGCAAAATCTGTATCTTCTTGATTTAAGGCTCTGAGAGCATGCGCTCTTAAGAGTGTCTGCAATGCTTTACCAAACATCGGAGGATCAAGCATTTCCCCCTCAAATTTAATTGCACCACCAAGCAATGCATCCGCTTCAATCGCAGCTTTTAATACTCTTATTCTCAGATTAATTTCTGTTGGGGATGGGGTGTATGCTACTTTACATAGATGAATGTGTCCTGGATGAATCACCTGTTTTCCTGTCAATCCTTTTTCTGCTTCAGTCACTGCGTGACGATAAACGATGCGTGACTCGTCATCACCGTGCAAATCTAACCAGCGGCGAACATCATGTGGCTCAATAAATTTTTCTGGCATGATATGTTCACCAATTAAAGTTTCGACTCCTCCAATAACCCCTTTACCGGCGATTCGAGCTTCAAACATAATTTGATTTAAAAAATAAGTCAGCTCCTCAATCCAATTGGTAGGCGTAATATTGATGCCCATGGCTTTGGAAAAATCGTGAATACCAAACACCACATGTTTTACCGTGTTATAGGACATTAAGTCAGGAACGATTTTTAACGATCTTGGATGTTCAATAATTGGCTGAATCGTGATTTTTGGATTAAGGTCTAAGAGAATGCTTGATAAATCTCTCACCTCAGCAGAGCCATAGGCTTCACCTGCTTTAGCCAGCATGACGACGTCAACATAATCAGACACCACTTTTAATAAAGTAATATCTTTTTCAAACTCCGTTGTTCTGAATGGATTGATTCTGATAGCAATTTGCACATCCGGTCTGGATTTTCTTAAACCACCTAGCTCTAATTTTAATAGCTCTCGACTTAATTCTTTTTTACTACATCCATCTTCCAAATCAAAAATTAGAGTGTGAGCAATGGTTTGGTGAGCGTGTTTCTTAAACCTTGCTGACGCAGCCTCTAAATCCTCGTAAGTACTATTAGAGGGTGAATATTTCACAGGAGGGTAATACAGCTGAATTCCAGGCCAAAACCCGCCAAATAAATCTGACTCTATTTTTGAGATATTTTTTTCATTAATCATCACTCACCTCTTCTTTGATCAACTCTCTTAAATTTCGTGTAGATAAAATATTCCATAGATCATTGTCTTGTTTTTTTAATATTTTTAATAAAGCGTTCTTCTCAACTAACGACAACGACTCATATTCGTTTTGATAAAAATCTCCCAACACAAGATCAAGCTCTAGCAAGCCTCTTCTGCTTTTATATCGAATAACATGATCAATGTTCACGAAGACTCCTTTTTAAGTGAAAATATTTTCTTCACAGATGATTTTTTTCTTTTAAACTGCAATTCCTTAATGCCAGATATTGCTTTTGCGGGACTTAATCCTTTAGGGCAAACATCAGCGCAATTCATAATGTTATGGCAACGAAACAAACGGTCTTCATGATCTAAAAATTCTAAACGCTCCTCGCCACCTTGATCTCGAGAATCCGCTAAGAATCGATAGGATTGCAGTAATGCTGCAGGTCCCATAAATTTATCTGGTCCCCACCAGAAAGATGGGCAGGAGGTGGTACACGCACCACACAAAATACATTCGTATAATCCATCTAGCTTTTTACGATCTTCAGGAGATTGAAGTCTTTCAGTTTTAGGGGCCTCTTCATTGTTAATGAAATATGGCTTCACATCATGATAGTTTTTGAAAAATTGATCCATATCCACAATTAAATCTTTGATCACAGGAAGTCCTGGCATCGGGCGAATCACTACTGGCTCTTTCAAATCCTTTAATTTGGTAACACAGGCTAAACCATTCTTTCCATTAATATTCATCCCGTCAGATCCACAGACACCTTCGCGACACGATTTTCTTAATGTCAAGGTTTCATCTTGTTGTTTTATCTTCATCAAAGCATCTAATAGCATCTGATCACCATCATCTAAATCAACCTCATATTTTTTCATGTAAGGTTTTTTATCAACCTCTGGGTCAAATCGATATACTGAAAACTTCATAATTAATACACCCTTTTTTTAAGTGGGAAAGATTCCACTGTTAATGGTTTTAAATTGACCGGACGATAACCAATGGTATTGGTTTGTGAGTAGTACAAGGTATGTTTTAACCATTGCTCATCATTTCTATCTTCAAAATCAGACCGACAGTGAGCACCTCGACTTTCCTCACGAGCATGAGCAGATTCAATCGTGGCTTTAGCAACTTCAATAAGATTTTTTAATTCTAGAGCGTCAATTCTTGCTGTATTGAAGATATTGCTGTTGTCTGCAATTTGTAACCTTTCGGAACGTTCTGCAATGTCATGAATTTTTTTCACCCCTTCTTTTAATAACTCAGGAAATCTAAATACGCCACAATGCTGTTGCATTGTTGAGCGCAAATCATTTCCTAGCTGGACTATATTTTCAGAACCTTTGCTTTGTGTATTCAAGGATGCCACTCTTTGCTGTGTAAATTCAATAGCTTCTTTAGGAATGTCTGGATATTTTGCTTTTTGATCAATGGAATCAATCACATGCAGCCCTGCAGCCCTGCCAAATACAATTAGATCAAGGAGTGAATTTGAGCCTAATCGATTAGCGCCATGAACAGAAACGCATGCACATTCACCGACGGCATAAAAATTTTTAACTTGATCGCCAGAATCATTTTTTCTAACCTGACCATGTAAATTTGTTGGAATACCACCCATCATATAATGTACAGTAGGCACAACAGGAATAGGATCTTTGATTGGATCGGCATTAGCAAATTTAATTGCGATCTCACGTATGCCGGGCAATTTCTCATTAATTTTATCTTCTCCGAGATGGGCAAGTTGTAAATAAACAGCATTTTTATTTTTTCCGACACCCTTGCCATTTTTTATCTCTGTCGCGATTGCTCTAGATACAACATCACGGCCCGCAAGATCTTTAGCATTTGGCGCGTATCGTTCCATAAAACGCTCGCCGTCGGAATTTTCAAGATAACCGCCTTCGCCACGACAACCTTCTGTCACCAACACTCCAGCTCCCGCAATCCCAGTTGGATGAAACTGCCAAAATTCCATGTCCTCCAGAGGAATGTTTGCTCGAGCAGCCATACCTAATCCGTCCCCTGTATTGATATAGGCATTGGTGCTTGCCTCAAATATCCTGCCCGCACCGCCAGTGGCAAAGATTGTTTTTTTGGCCTGAAAGATGGCTAACTGGCCCGTGGCCATCTCATACGCAATGACCCCTAGTACCTCATCATCCTTTGTCTTAATCAGGTCTAATGTGCTCCATTCAATGAAAAACTGAGTGTTATTCTTTACATTTCTTTGATAAAGCGTATGCAACATCGCGTGTCCAGTGCGATCAGCAACGGCACAGGTGCGTGATATGTCTGACTCACCAAAATTTTTAGTCATTCCACCGAATGGTCGTTGATAGATTTTGCCATCTGAGTTTCGGTCAAATGGCATACCGTAATGTTCTAATTCATAGATGGCATCGGCTGCATTTTTGCACATATATTCAATTGCATCCTGATCACCCAAGTAATCTGAGCCCTTAATCGTGTCATACATGTGCCAGATCCATTTATCTTCCGTCACATTCCCAAGTGCTGCAGCTACTCCTCCCTGAGCTGCGACAGTATGAGAACGTGTCGGAAAAACTTTTGATAACACAGCAACATTTAGTCCTGCATCTGAAAGCTGCAGAGCACTTCTTAAACCTGCCCCACCGGCACCAACAACTAAGACATCAAATTTAAAATGCTGCATCTGTTAAATATCCAAAAGAAATAAAAATAAAAAAATAATCTGTACCACCATACTAAAAAGTAAAATTAAATATATGGCCTGATTCATCCATTTATTTTTAATGTAATCATCAATCACATGCTGAACTCCTATCCAGCCATGAAAAAATGTAATTAAAAATAAAACACTGATAATTGATCGATGAATGACTGATTGGAAAAAATTTTTCCAGGCTTGATAATCCAAATGATCAATTTGGACCCAATTAAAAATAAGATAGCCAATAAAAAAATATAAACAAAATGCCGAGAATCTTTGGTAAAGCCACTGTGTCATTCCGCCAAACAAGTTGAAAAAGGGATTTTTTACCATAACCAAATTCCTGCAATAAATGTCAGAAGGAAACTCACCACCAAAACAATCTTACTGGTCATCCGCGCAATAATCAGATCAACACCAAAATGCAAATCAAGCAGGAGGTGTCTTGTGCCAGCGATCAAATGGTGAATAATGCCCCATAACATAAGGCACTTGATTAACTTAAATAACGTCGAATCAAATAAGAAAAGAACCCAGTTAAAGATATTTTCATTTTTTAATGACCAGTAGAGCGATATTGTTAACAATGGCATCAACACAAACAAAACAACACCGCTCACCCGGTGCAAAATCGAAACCATAGCAGGCACAGGAAATCGAATGGTAAATAGATTTAAATTTTTTGGATTTCTATTTTCCATGAAATTCCTTTAAAGCCGCCAGGCGAACATTTTCTGCTACATATTCCTTTAATCTTGGATCAAATGGTTTAGGGATAATGTAATCAGGTCCAAATTTTAATTCCTTCACTTGATAGGCATCTAACACTGACTGTGGAGCCTCTTCTTTCGTTAATTTAGCCAATCCTTCAGATGCTGCTAACATCATATTCATTGTAATCTGTGGCGCTCTTGCATCTAAAGCCCCTCTAAATAAAAAAGGGAAACCCAGTAAATTGTTTACTTGATTTGCATAATCTGATCTACCCGTTGCCATGATGACATCATCTCTTACAGACCTAGCTTCATCTGGAGTGATTTCAGGTTCAGGATTAGCTAGAGCAAAAACAATTGGATCTCTTTTCATTTTTAATAAGTATTCTTTTGGAAGTAAATTGGCACCAGATAATCCAATAAATACATCCGCATCTTCAATAATTTCTTCTAGTGTAGTTGCTGAGGTGTCACTTAAAAATTCTTTATTATAGATATTGGCATCATCTCTTGATTTATTTAGCACCCCTTTTCGATCGACGAGATGGATTTCCTCTACCCCCAAATGCCTAATTAAACGAGCACAAGATAACCCAGCAGCGCCAGCACCAAGAAATACCACCTTAATGTCATCAATTTTTTTATTAACTATTTCTAATGCATTTTGTAATCCCGCCGCTACAATGACTGCTGTACCATGTTGATCGTCATGAAACACAGGAATATTAAGGCGTTTTTTTAATTCATCTTCAATATAGAAACATTCTGGAGCCTTGATGTCTTCAAGATTAATTCCACCAAAGGTAGGTGATATCGCAGCAACAGTTTCTATAAATTGATCAGGATCAGATAAATCGATCTCAATATCGTATACATCTATATCGGCAAATTTTTTAAAGAGGATGCCCTTGCCTTCCATGACAGGCTTACTGGCAAGCGCGCCCGTATCTCCAAGACCTAAAACAGCAGTTCCATTAGAAATAACCGCAACCAAATTACCCTTGTTGGTATAACGATAGGCATTGTCTTTATCGTTTTGAATGGCTCTGACTGGCTCTGCCACTCCTGGTGAATAAGCGAGAGATAAGTCATAGGCTGTGTCACACTGCTTCATTGAAGTGATCTCAATTTTTCCAGGCCTTGGATGCTCGTGATAATTTAGCGCTTCATCTTTTAAAGACATATTATTCGAGCTCCGTCTGATAATGATAATTTTCGGTAAGACACAATCCCAACCTCCACTCAACAGGCTTCTCACCATAGGTATATGAGAGCCTCTCAATGCTTAATAATGGTGTTTTTTTTGGAATGCTTAATAATTTAGAAACTTCACTTCCTGCGGCTACCGCCTTAATTTTTTCATTGGCCTTAAGCATTTGAACCCCGTAGCGTGACTCATAAAGTCGATATAGGGACCCTTTTTTTTGATTGATCATCTCCTCGTTTAATCCCTTAAAAGCAGATGATGAAATATAAATTTCATCGAGGATAAGGGGTTTTTTGTCAAATGTAAGTAGTCTCTTGATCTGAAATACAGGTGATCCTGGGGCAAGGTTTAATTGTTTAGCCACATAGCTAGAAGATCGAATTTTCTTAAAAGAAAATAATTCACTTTCCAGTTTTTCTTTATGGCCTTTGGTTGATGTTAATCTTAGAAATCGTAATTGGATCTGCTCTTCATCATGTGTAGTTACATAGGTCCCTTTTCCTTGGCGACGAACTAAAATTTTCTCATTTGAAAGTGCATCAATGGCTTTTCGAACGGTTCCTTGACTGACTTTAAAATCATTCGCCAATTCAATCTCACTTGGAATCATATCCCCTGCTCTCCACTTACCAGAAACTAACTCTTCCGTGATTCTTTGTTTAACCTGTACATATAAAGGTATGTTCATACTCAACAAAAATAAAATTTAACTTATGTATATCTTATATAAGACTAAATAAAAAAGCAACAAGAAATTAAAAAAAAATATATTTTACTAAGTTATTGATTTTATTATTATATATATAAAAACTAAAAAAAATATAGATATAAACATATATAAGACTAAAAATAATATTGACATATTTTTTTTATTATTTAGAATGTGGTAGTAATTAATAATTTATTCACATTGATGCGATGAATACAAATACTTACAAACCCAGACGTTCGATGTTGTATGTACCTGGATGCAATAAAAGGTATCTAGAAAAAGCAAAGGAATTAAGAGCAGATACAATTATTTTGGATCTCGGCGACCCTATCCTGCTGGATGCTAAAATCCAATCAAGAGATAACGTGATTGAGATGCTCCAAGAAAGAGGTTATGGCAAAAGGGAGGTTGTCGTTCGTGTTAATGATTTTGACTCACCCTGGGGTTTGGATGACATTAAAGCAGTTGCCCCCCTTCAACCCGATGCAATATTGTTTCCAAATATTGAATCAAAAGAAGATATCATCAATTGTATTGCCGAGTTAGATCGATGTGGAGGTCAAGATATTTCAGTCATGGTGATGATTGAAAGTCCTTTGGCTGTTTTAAATGCAAAAGAAATTGCAAGTGCATCAGATCGGATTATTTGTATGGTCTTAGCAACATCAGACCTCATATCCCAAATGTATGCTAGGACCACGCAAGATCGAATTGCACTCACCACCAGTCTATCATTGGTCATTTTGGCAGCACGCGCCTATGGCTTATCAGTGATTGATGGTATTCATAGTAATCTTAAAGATACTGCTTCCTTCGAGTACGCCTGCCGCATGGGTAGAGATATGGGTTTTGATGGAAAATCCTTAGTCCACCCAGATCAGTTGGCTTACGCCAATGATGCTTACACACCGAAGCCTGCTGAAATTGAACAGGCCAAAGCCATCATTAGTGGACTCGCAGAAGCGAACGCTTCAGGAAGAGGAACGGTTGTGGTCGATGACAAATTAGTAGAGCACCACCATGTTACCGCTGCAAAAAGATTACTGGTGCAGTATGAAATGATGGAAGAATTGGAAAATAATATATGAGCCAACATCAAGGAAATTTTTTAGAGGATTTTTCACCTAACCAGGTATTTCAGCACGCTATTCCCAGAACCATTTCTGACGGAGATGTGTCGTTGTACCTTGCTCTTGTAGGTAACCGCAATCCTTTGCACTGCTCCATTATAACTGCAAATAATATTGGTTTAAGTGCCGCCCCAGTCGACGATATATTACTTTTCCATGTCGCATTTGGTCGAACAGTAAATGATATCTCTCTAAATGCGGTAGCTAATCTAGGCTATGCAAATATTCAGTTTAAGAGGAATGCTTATGTTGGAGATACTATTCGCTCAGAGTCTCAAGTTATTGGCGTAAAAGAAAATTCAAATAAGTCGACGGGTGTAGTTTATGTGAGGTCAACAACATTTAATCAGGACAATGAAGAAATACTATCCTGGATTCGCTGGGTAATGGTTCCAAAAAGAAATAATGACTCAAAAATAAACGAACTCATCCCAAATGATTTACCAGAGATTTCAGATTTATCTGAGATTCATCGCCATGATGTCTCATATGCGGATTTCAATCCTATAGATACCGGATCAGATTTGTTATTTGAGGACTATGACATTGGTCAGGTCATAAATCATTCTTCTGGAATGACCATTGATGAAACAGACCATACCCTGGCAACGAAACTCTATCAGAATAATGCAAAGCTGCACTTTGATGCTCACATGATGAAATCTACCCCATTCAAAAGACGTTTAATTTATGGAGGACACATCATCTCATTATGCCGGTCATTATCATTTGAAAGTCTAGAAAATGCTCTGCAGGTGGTGGGTGTAAATTCAGGTGTTCATTCAAATCCAACATTTGCTGGAGATACCATTTACACAAGAACAGAAATTATCGATAAATTTGAGCATGACAATTTTTCAGGTGCTGGAATTTTAAGGTTACGACAATTGGGCATAAAAAATACACCTAGTGCTCTTATTGAAAATATTACCAGTGAGAAAAATGGGAAAAAAATTTACGATCCAAGCATAGTTCTTGATATTGATTATTTTGTAGTAATTCCAAAAAGGAAATAATTATGGCTTTAACTCATCCTAACGAAGCATTATTTACAGGTGAAAAACCTTTTCCAATGATTCCTGTGTGTGAACACTTTGCAGGCAGTGAAAAATTAATTACTAAGGCACTCGGTTTGCAAGAAACATTAGGTCCTATTTTTAATATTACCTGTGACTGCGAGGATGGAGCTGCAGCTGGCCAGGAGCAGGAACACGCTGAGATGATTGTGCGTATCCTCAATTCTGAAGCTAATAAGTTTAAGATGGCTGGTTCAAGGATTCATGACTACACTCATCCACATTGGAAAAAAGATGTGGATATCCTCGTTGCTGGTGCAGGAAACATTCTCAGTTATATTACGATTCCGAAATCTACCAATGCCGAACAGCCAAAAGAAATGATTGCTTACATTCAAAAGGTGGCTAAAGAGAATAATATTAATCGTGAAATTCCAATTCACGTGCTTATTGAGACCCATGGAGCTCTCGCTGACGTGCAAAACATTGCAAAACTTCCTTGGCTTCAAGTGTTAGATTTTGGCCTTATGGATTTTGTCAGTGGTCACCATGGTGCTATACCTGCATCCGCAATGCGAAGCCCAGGTCAATTTGATCATAAATTACTAGCAAGAGCTAAAAGCGAGGTGGTTGCCGCAGCAATAGCCAATGGCGTAGTGCCTGCACATAACGTCACATTGGATTTAAAAAATACCGAGACCACGTTCTCTGATGCGAAAAGAGCACGTGATGAGTTTGGTTTTATGAGAATGTGGAGTATCTATCCAACGCAGATCACAGCAATTGTCGATGCGATGAAACCAAATTTTAATGAAATTCAAGATGGGGCTGAAATATTGATACTCGCCCAGGATGCAGACTGGGGGCCGATACAATTTAAAGGTGAGCTGCATGATCGAGCCACTTATCGGTACTTTTGGGAAATACTTCAAGCTGCAAAACAAACAGGTCAAGACATTCCTAAAGAAGCTGACCAGAGATTTTTTTCATAGAAAGGTTATTTGATGTCTGCCGGTAAAAAATTTAGAGATGCCCTTGCCAAAGAAAAACCTCTACAAGTAATTGGTGCGATTAATGCGTACCATGCTCTCCTTGCCACTCAAACTGGGTATAAGGCCTTATATCTTTCCGGTGGAGGTGTTGCGGCTGGTTCCTTAGGGATTCCTGACTTAGGTATATCAACCTTGGAAGATATATTAATAGACATCAGAAGGATTACTGATGTAACTGATACCCCCTTGCTTGTTGATATTGATACAGGGTTTGGTGGTGCATTAAATATATCTCGAACAATTAAGTCGACGATTAAGGCAGGTGCGGCAGCTGTGCACATTGAAGACCAAGTACAAGCAAAACGATGTGGTCACCGCCCAAATAAAGCCATTGTTTCTCAACAGGAGATGGTTGATCGAATCAAGGCGGCAGTTGATGCTAAAACAGATCCAGACTTTGTCATTATGGCTCGAACCGATGCCTTAGCAGTTGAGGGTTTATCAAGCGCAATTGATCGGGCATGTGCTTGTGTCGAAGCTGGTGCAGACATGATCTTTCCTGAGGCCATGACAGAATTGTCCATGTATCAGGAGTTTTCTAATGCAGTCAAAGTCCCTGTTCTGGCAAATATTACAGAGTTTGGGTCTACCCCTCTTTTTACTAGAGAGGAATTGGCTGGCGCTGACGTCAGTCTTGTCTTATATCCATTAAGTGCGTTCCGAGCTATGAATAAAGCGGCCTTATCCGTTTATGAATCAATACGAAAAAATGGAACACAACAAAATGTAATTGAACTGATGCAGACCAGAAATGAATTGTATGAGTTTCTCAATTACCATGCGTACGAAAAAAAATTAGACGAGCTTTTTGAACAGGAAAAATAGATTACGAGGGAGGATTTATGAATAATGTTGCCGAAAAAAAAGTAAAAAAAGGAGTTGCCCTTGCAGGTGTAAATGCTGGAACAACAGCAGTTTGCACTGTTGGACACACAGGAAATGACCTGCATTATCGTGGTTACGACATTTTAGATCTAGCAAAATATTCTAATTTTGAGGAAGTGGCTTATCTATTGATTCACGGTGAATTGCCGAATTCTGATCAATTAGCAGCATATAAAGATAAACTTAGGGCTCTTCGAGATATTCCAGATGCTGTCAAGATTGCGTTGGAGCAACTTCCAAAAAATGCACACCCAATGGACGTGATGAGAACAGGATGCTCTGTCCTAGGAACAATTGAACAGGAAGGCGAAGATCGTGATATTGAGAATACAAAAAATATTGCTGATCGCCTCATTTCTTGTTTTGGTTCAATGTTGATCTACTGGTACCATTTTTCTCACAATGGAAAAAAAATAGATTGTGACTCCGAGATGGATTCCATAGCAGGACATTTTCTATACTTATTGCATGGCAAAGCCCCATCAGAGCTTCATGAAAAGGCAATGAATACTTCACTTGTATTATATGCAGAGCATGAATTTAATGCATCCACTTTTACCTCTCGTGTCATTGCAGGAACCCTGTCCGATATGTATTCAGCGATCACAGGGGCTATTGGCGCACTTCGTGGACCGAAACATGGTGGCGCTAATGAAGCAGCGATGGAAATTATTGCACGCTACAAAGATGCTGATGATGCTGAAAATGATATCCGTGAACGCATGGCAAGGAAAGAAATCATCATTGGTTTTGGACACCCTGTTTACACTATTGGTGACCCAAGAAATGAAAGTATCAAATCTGTTTCAAGGGCATTATCAGAAGATGCTGGGGATATGAATTTATTTAACATCTCAGAAAGAATTGAGAAAGTAATGTGGAATGAGAAGAAAATGTTCCCCAATTTAGACTGGTACAGCGCATCAAGCTACCACCTAATGGGTATCCCAACTTCTATGTTTACTCCAATTTTTGTAATCTCAAGAACAACAGGTTGGGCAGCTCATGTTATCGAACAAAGGATTGATAATAAAATTATCAGACCAAATGCGGAATATACCGGCCCAGAGAACAGACCGTACACACCAATAAATCAAAGATAAAGAAAGGTAAAAAAATGTCTTCTCACATTTCTAATGTAAGACCTGAGCCCGATCAGGTCATCGTAGATATAGCAAAGTATGCAAATGAGTATGAAATTAACAGCGATGAGGCTATAGATACCGCAAGATATTGCTTAATGGATACATTAGGATGTGGTTTAGAAGCACTGAGTTACTCAGCATGCACAAAACTTTTAGGGCCGATTGTTCCAGGAACCATTGTTCCCAATGGTGCGAAAGTTCCAGGAACTAATTATCAATTAGATCCCATCAATGCTGCATTTAATATTGGCGCCATGATTCGATGGTTAGATTTCAATGACACTTGGCTGGCTGCTGAATGGGGTCATCCATCAGATAACTTGGGAAGTATTTTGGCAGTTGCAGATTGGCTATCAAGAACAAGGATTGCGGAGGGACAGCCCCCTCTCCTTATGAAAGATGTGCTCATCGCCATGGTCAAAGCCCATGAAATTCAAGGAGTGATCGCTCTTGAGAATAGTTTTAATCGAGTCGGTTTAGATCATGTGCTTTTAGTCAAAGTAGCCTCAACAGCGGTTGTTGCAAAGATGCTGGGAGCCACATATGAGCAAATCATTGATGCTGTTTCAAATGCATGGTTAGATGGGCAAAGTCTGAGAACCTACCGCCACGCACCTAATACAGGTTCCCGAAAATCATGGGCTGCGGGTGATGCGACCAGCCGTGCTGTGCGATTAGCATTAATGGTAATGAAGGGTGAAATGGGATACCCATCCGCACTTAGTGCTAAAACATGGGGTTTTTATGATGTGCTGTTTAAAGGCAAACCTTTTGAATTTACTCAGGCATACGGTTCCTATGTAATGGAAAATGTACTCTTTAAAATATCTTTTCCAGCTGAGTTTCATGCACAAACCGCCGTGGAATGCGCCCTAACGTTACATCCGAATAATATTGACTTAATAGATACTTTAGAGAAGATAGATAATATTGATCGAATTGAAATTACTACGCATGAATCAGCGATCAGGATTATCGATAAAACAGGTCCGCTAAATAACCCTGCCGATCGTGATCACTGCATACAGTACATGACTGCAATCGGTTTACTCAAAGGCAATCTTACCGCGCAAGATTATGAGGACGAGGTAGCGAATGATCCACGAGTGGATGCACTTCGAGAAAAAATGACCTGCATTGAGAAACCAGAATATACCAAAGATTATCTTAATCCCGATAAAAGATCGATTGCCAACGCAGTACAAATTTTTTACAAAGATGGCTCATCTTCTGAACAGGTCGCGGTTGAATATCCGATTGGGCATCGACGACGACGAAGCGAAGGGATTCCTGAATTGATTAAAAAATTTGAGATTAACCTGAAGCGTGAATTTGATGATACTCAGTCTGAGAAAATTATGAATCTTAATTTAGATATTGATTTACTTCAAAAAACACCAGTAAATGAATATGTCGATCTATACACTAAGTAAGCTCAGACTGTATTGCTCTTAATTCATCTAACGGGTCTTGATATTCATCATATTCATGATCCGTTTGAGCATACCAATAACGACTGTTAGACTCATCTCCCTCAATTTTATGAAGGACTGCATGGATCCAATTCGAATGATTTGAATGCATCTCTTGTACAATTTTGTGAGACGCATCCCATTCATCATTAATTGCAAACTCGAGAGCCTTGATTAAATTATCATTACTCACTAATTTGATTCCTTTTGTTTTCTGTATTCACAATCAGGTAAATGATTTTCCAGTAATCCGTTAATGGTTAGAGTGGACACTTTACAAAATTGACACTGATAATTATTCACGCCCTCCTCAATTCTTTCTTGTGGGTAGTCGATAAAATATTTATCCATTATTATCTGTCTCCTTTATCATCCATTCTAAATATTTTTGCTCTGCATGTACATTAAGCACAATTAACTCGGGTGTCTCATATGGGTGATTTAATAAAAAAAAATTTTTTATTCCTTTGATTTTCTTTTTTGTGGTTTTCATCATCACTATTGTTTCAGAGTCTGTAGTAATTTTATTTTTCCACCAATACATCGACTGAACATTATCAATGATGTTAGCGCATGCAATCAATCTTTGATTAAGTAACTCACCAATAAAAAGCTTACATTTATTTTTGGGTAATGTGGTTATGATGAGTTTAGGTCTATTAAACAACATAAAAAAACTATTCAAATGATTTTCAATACATTATAGTTGGAATCATATGTTATTTAGAAAACATTTAACAGAAGCTGGAAAATCGTACTGGAAACATTTTATGTTTGCTTTTAGGGCTGGTTTCTTTCTAATTTATGCTGGAATTACTTCAATTATCCATGCATTAATTCCATCGTTATTTCCTTTTGTAAGTCAGAAAATTGTCCAAAAGTTAATTAAAGAATCAGAACAAGAAAGAAGATCAAAATGAAATATTTTCTCATTTCCTTTTTAATCTTATTTAATTGTATCGGTCATGCATTACAAATTGGGGATATGACTCCTGACTTTGATGCCAGCACAACGAAAGGTGATCTTAATTTTTACAAATGGTCTAAAGATAGCTGGGTGGTATTATTTTCTCACCCAGGAGACTTTACACCGGTCTGCACAACTGAGCTCGCTTACGCTGCTTTTCTTCAACCGGAATTTGCTGATAAGAATGTCAAACTTATTGGTCTTAGTGTCGACTCACTAGAGGACCACAAGGAATGGATCCCACATGTCAATGCTTATAAAGACAAGATTAAAACAGAGTTTTCACTTGAAAAATCTTTGGACAATTTTACCGATGTGTTTAAAAGACGTCCTGATGTGGATTATCCAATCATCGCCGACACCTCAATGGAGATTGCAAAAATATTTGATATGATTCACCCGAATGCCAACCCTAATGAAAGTGCCTTTGGAATTAAACATAAAGCCACCATTCGATCTGTGTTCATTATTTCACCTGATAAAAAAGTACAGACCATCCTCACCTACCCGATGCACGTCGGAAGAAACTTTTATGAAATTCTCAGGACTGTTGAAGCCCTTCAAGTCGCAGATAAACATAAAGTGTCAACGCCAGCAAATTGGAATCCTGGGGATGAGGTGATTGTTCCGACCTACATTACCAACGACATGATTGAAGAACATTATTCAACTAATGAATTTACCGAACATCAAAAATATTTAAGGATGATCGAACAGCCAGGTTTTTATAAAGGAAATAAAAATCGAAATAAAGGCCGAGTTTATAAGCACAAAAACTAACTAATTCACATCAAGAATTGTTAGTGTGCCCGCTTTCATATCAGGGATGTAAACTTTTTTGTTATCTTGACTTAAACTTATATCGGCTGCTGCTTCAAACTTGTCATTTATCAGTTCAGCTTTACCAGATATTAGCTTATAAAGCTTACCTTCTAACCAACTACTTAAAAAGAAGGTATCTTTTACTTTTGCAATTCCATCACCGCCATTAAAACCCTCAGCTATTTTCTTGAAAGATTTTTTATTTAAATCAGCCTCAAAAAACTCACCAGCCCAGTCCAAAACATAAAGTGTGTTTTCATCCAGAAGAAGGCCGTTGGGAGCTTTAATTAAATTTCTCTCATCCTCAAATATAGTTTCTATTTCACCCGTGGTCTTAATTATAAAGATCTGACCAGTGCTCTTAAAATCACCTGAATCAGAGACGTATAAATTTCCCTTATCATCCACATCAATATCATTCAAAAAGACCGGACTTCTTGGAAATTGCATTGTTCCTGCATAAACAGCAGACGTTTTATTTTCAATATCTACCTCAACAACCACATCCCGATCAGTCACGTAAATTTTGTTATCAAACAATACCAATCCTTTCGGATCATATAAGTCATCAACGATTGTTGTTAAATTTCCACTTTTATCAATCATTGTAATTTTCCCGTCTTTATCAACATCTCTTTCGCCTATTTCTGAGACATAAATATTACCGTTTTTGTCTTGAGCAACTGACTCAGGCATTTTGAAACCCTCGATGACAACATCAGCAAATACTGAACTAGATAACAAACTTAAACTTAATAAAATCCAAAGTAATCTCATAATCATTCCTAATAATTAACGTGTTAATTTCCAAACTGGTGATTTTCTTTGATCAGTAATTAAATAGATATCGCCATCTTGATCGATCTCAAAATCACGGATGCGGCCTATATCACCACCCAGGATAACTTCCTCACCAACAATGTCTCCTTCTTCAAAATCCAATCGAATGAGACTTTCCCCATTAAGTGAACAAACAATTAAATCACCTTGCCATTCGGGAAAGGTTTGTCCAAAATAAAATTGTACACTGCTTATGGCCATCGAAGGTACCCAGTTCAGTTTCGTTGAAGTGAATTGATCATCGAATGGTGATTTACCAATCTTGATACCCGTATATTCGCTCCCACCCCATGATATATGTTTCCAGCCAAAATTTGCTCCAGGCTGAGCAATCGCAATATGATCACCCCCTTTAGGACCGTGACTCGAAAATAAAACATCATTTTCTGGTGTTAAAGTAATTCCTTGTGGATTTCTTACACCGATAGAATAAATTTCAGGTAGCCAATCAGGATGAGATTTAAAATGTGGGTTATCATTTGGAACTGATCCATCCGTTTTAATTCGAATGATACTGCCTGGATGGGTTTTCGGATCTTGTGCAATCATCTCGCCACCTCGCTCCCCAAAACCAGCATATAGATTGTCATCTTTAATCACAATGCGTGATCCATAGTGCCTATTTTCTTTTAACTTTGGTGTGGCAATCAAAAGATTTTGAAAATCTGTAATTTCATTAGCCTGAAATTTGCCCTTTGCAATCGCTGAACTTGAAAATTTACCATCATGATCATAGCTGTAGGTAAAATATAAATATTCGTCATTTGGATTGAAATAAACGTCCAACAGACCTCCCTGTTTACCTCCAGGTTTGTATTCAACGTGTTGGATATTATGATTAATTTGGGTTTTGCCAGCATTTTTTTTATTGAATTTAAATAAACCGCCCCCTTTTTCTGAAATGATCATCTCTTCATTATTAAGTGAGGTTATACCCCAGGGGTGCTCAAAGGAAACATCAAGTTTTTGTAATTTATAATCTGAATTAGTTTTAGAATACTTTTTGTAATTACTTATTTTTTGATCAGCTATTGCAAATGACATCTGCAAGCTTAAAACGAAAATAATTACTTTAATGGGCATGAGAATATCTATTAGTTAAAGATTTTAGATAGCTGTCAGAAGAAAAGTTTCAGAATATTTGTTTTGATTTTTAATGGAAGAAAATGGCGGAAGAGGTGTCCGACTCACTTTACCTACATACCTGTCCAAGTTAATCCTCACTAATCTCATAATTACACCTTAAACACCAGTAATATCAACAAGCAGTATATTAAACCTGTCTTGATGTGTCCAATGTTATTTGCTAGAATCTATGTATTAACTGTTCCCTAAACTGTTCCCTACTGGAGATTAGGATATGAAACTTACAGATACATTCGTTAGGAAGGTCAAGTTATCTAAAGGAAAATTAGAGGATTGGCATAGCGATGGACATGGGACTAACTTCTATCTTCGTGTAAGAGAAGGTAATCAAAAAGACTGGTTCTTTAGAGGTATGCTTGGGGATAGAACCATTAAGCGTGGCATAGGTTCATACCCTACCATTAGTCTTGAGGAAGCAAGAAACCTAATAACCATATGTAAAAGGTGTGTCCAAAAAGGCATTGACCCTAGAGACCACTTCAATGCCCAAAAGAATGAGAACCTTAAGGTATCTGATGATATGTATAAGTTCTCTACCCTTATTGAAGATGTGATTGAATACAACACAACAATGACTGACAAGGTGTGGTCAGAACCTCATATCAAGCGTTATAGAGGTATTTGGAAGAACTATCTAGAGAAATATCTAAAGACCAAGTCTATTACCAATACAACCCATACTGAATTATTAGCAATACTGAAGAAGATTAAGTCTGACCCAGTTAAGTTAGTAAGTGGTAAGACCGATACCAAGAGATACAACAGAACAACTACGACAAACCTTGCAAAGACCTTGTTAAACATCATGTATACCTATGCCATAGATGAACTTCATTGGGACGGAGACAACGCTATAGATAGGATACGCAGTAACAAGATATTTAAGAAGATGAAGAAACCAGTTAAGCATTCATCGGTTATAGAAGAAGACTTTGGTAGATATTGGCATGGTGTTAAGACACTAGATAATATGGAAGATAGAGTTGCCTTAATGGTCATAACAACAACTGGATTACGAGTTGCTTCACTATTGAATGCAAGATGGTCTTGGTATAACAAAGCAAAGAAAACATTATCAATACCATCGGAGTTTATGAAGAGAAAAGAACCATTTGTCACCCCTCTTCCTGACATGGTGGTAGATGCTTTAAACGCTCTTAAAACTGCATCAGGTCTTACCAAAGATGACTATATCTTTCATGCTAGAGATGGTGGTCATATGGACTTTAATCGTCCTAGAAAACTTATTAGAGAGATGTTAGGTTTTAGTTACGCAACTGCACATGGTGCAAGGACTGTTCTAAAGACTACATGTGAAAAGTCTCATCTTTTTAATAGTCTTGCGATTGAAGCACAACTCCATCATGACATAGCAGATAAGGTTGAGAGGTCTTATATGGCAGACTATGATTGGTTAGCAGAAAGATTCCCCATAGTTGAATACATGGTGTCTGAAATGGATAAGAAAGAGAAAGAGTATCTAGATATTATGAATATTGGTAAGGAAGAACTAGCGTAAGTCCTGTAGTGTTCTCTTAATTACTTCTTTATCCCTATTGTCTACCACTAATGATTCAACATATTCACATCTTTCAGGAAGAACAATCTTGTTCCAAAACCTCGTTATATTCTTTCTATAGGTTGGTATAGGTGCAGTTGGTGCTTTACCTAGAATACACTTCTCAAATAGGTAGTCATTAAGAATAATCCATTTGTATTTCTCAAAGTTGTCGTTCCAGTAATCATAACCACCTTCCCCCATCAGTTCTGCACAATCCTTCTTGGTTATACCTTTAGTCTCAATAAGTTTATGAGCAAACTTTCTAATATCATCAGGAACAGTAAAAGGGTCGTGGTATTCTTGCTTGTAATCTTTCTGTTTAAAGATATGGTCTAGTGTCTTCTTATTCTTTGGGTCTAGGTATTCAGTAAAAGCATCATTAAGTGCCTTTAAGATGATTGGGTCTATGATTGGTGGGTTTGCTTTATATTGATGCGTAAAGATTTCCATAGCGGTTCTAACATTCTCACCATCAAATGCACCACCCCCAACTTGTATCTGACCAAGTGTCACTCTATAAACTAATGTTTGGTAAAGAGTTGGATTCTTTTTTATGAATTCTACGACTTCAACATTCTGACTTGTGCCATGTCTTTTTAGATTCTCAATAGTTCTTTGAAGGATACCTAGAAGTTTCTTCATCTTACCGAAATTAAACTTCAAATTATCGTGACATTCTTGCCATGAATAGAGGTGCATACAACCAAAGAAGGTTGGTATTAAATCTATCTCATCTTGAGTTCTTTTTCTATCCATATCTTCCTCAAAAATAGGGATTAGATAGTGCGTTTCTGTTCCCCATTGAACCCTAAATTTCCATGATTAAATGTATGTATGGACACTCGTTAATGTCCCATCGGATTCGGTAAGAACATTATACCAAACAGTATGTGGAAGAACGAGTAAACAATTGATTTAAAGAAGTGCAATTTACTTTAAGTCTTGTTTTTAATTAATTGATAATAAATAGAAAGAAGGAAACAAAACATGGAAAAACTTTATTACAGAATTAATGAGTTATCTGAAATATTAAGCATGGGAAAAAGCACCATTTGGGGTCTTATGAAAGAGGGAAAATTCCCTCAAAGCATCAAGATTTCTCAAGGTGTAACTGCTTGGAAATCGGAAGATATTCTTAAGTGGGTTGATGAGCAATCAACGAAGAAAATGGACAGTTAATTAGCACCCTTTTCTCTCTTAAATTAACTCAATAATGGATACAAAAATGAAAGTATTTGAACTACCGATGGTAAGGGTAGATGATGCCAAATATACCGAAGGTCGCACCAAAGTAATGACCATCAAAGAATATGCAGAAATAGGTTTTGCTATTACCGAGTTTAAGGATTCAGTTGCAGGTGTGGTCTTTGCAGATATATCTAATGGGTATAGAAAGAATGACAATGTCATGTCCGTATCTGCCCTAGTGTTTGATATAGATAAATACTACCTTGATGTCTTTGAGCAGTTAAAGAAGGACATTAGGAATACTGGTATAGAAGCAGTAATTAACACTACCTATAGTCATGACCCAACTGATAAGAGGTATTGCTATAGGATAATCATTCCCTTTGCCAATCCTATTGAGAAGATACATCTTGAGTATGTAGGAAGGAAGTTTATGGACTTATGCCCTTCCCTTCATATGATTAACAATAGTGGTCATTTAGATAAAGCATTCAAGAACCCATGCCAATTCTATTACTTACCAACCTGTCACCCAGAACGAAAAGATTATGCGGTAATTGAATACTTGGGGGGTGTGCCTTTAAAACCTGATACCCCAAAAAACTACGAAGACGAATATGTCAGTAGTAACGATGTGTATACAGGTCAGGACATGCCCTCACAAGCGATTTTAAGCACTTCTGACAGCATTTTAGAGGGTGGACGAGATAATGCCATTACTAGCATCGTTGGCACTCTAGTGAATCAAGGATTAAGTAAAGAACAGGTTCTTGCAAAAGCATTAGTTCTTAATGATGAAAGATGTAAACCACCTCTAGAGTTATCTCAAGTAAAGAAATCAGTTGATAGTATTTGGAGAACTCATTATCAAGATAATCCACTACCAACACCACCTAAAGATAATCCATTTGGGTTCAGAACCTACAAAGAGTTAATGCAAATGCCACCTATTGAATGGTTGGTTAGTCAGCACCTCACATCAAAGGGAGTTATGTTTATTTATGGGTCTAGTCAGGCAGGTAAAACATTTGCTTCAGTAGATTTAGCACTATGTCTATGCTTTAAATCTCAATGGTTGGGATTTGATATTAAGAAGAATGTGCCAGTTAGATATTGTGCCTTTGAAGACTATCGTGGTGTTGCTATGCGAGTAGATGGGTGGGCGGAATATCATGGATATACGCAAGAAGACTTATCTAATAAGTTCAGACTGGGTGGTGAAGGTGCAAGTCTTAATATCACTTCAGAAGCATCAGTAAATCAATTCATAGAAGCATTACAGTTAGATGGATTTAAAGATGGAGTTATCTTTCTAGATACATTTAACAAGATATGTGGCGGTGAGGAAGAGAATGCTAATGGCAAGATGGGTATGGCAATTATCCAGTCAGAAAGAATATCTCAAGCAACCAACTCTTTGGTAATCAATATCCACCATAACGGAAAAGATAAAGGTAAAGGTATGCGAGGTGGTAGTGCATTACATGCAGGTGCAGACCTTATTTATAGCATTGAGAAGCATAGTGATAACCATTCTCTTAAGTTTGAAAAGATTAAGAATGCAAAAGACGGACACAATGTTGGTTACAAACTAGAGACAGTTGAGTTAGATAAACAATACTACAACGATGAGAATGCCAATACCGCAGTAGTTATTCCTACCTACACTTCAGTTAAAAAAGATTCATATGAGGTCAAGATTGATGGTGAAAACAATAAGCAAATCTATGCCCTATTAGTAAAAAGACTTGATGCTTACAACGACCATGAAGATGACTATGAAACAGTTGTGAAAGATGTAACGACCCAATGGGTTGAAGGAACAAATAAACCAAGAGCGAGGGAGATAGTTAAACGATGTATCTCTACATTAAGAACTGCTGAAAAGTATCGTGGCATGGTTTTAGATACAGGTAATCGTGATGGAAGAACCAACAGGATTTGGTTAATTGAGAATGATAAATACCACATTAAGTATTAACGAACTCTTCTACCACAACTCACACACCCTAAAGGGTGTTGTGTGTTTGTGGATAGATATAGAGAACCACAAGGAAACACATTGTGTATGTTTTGTGTGAACTTGTGTATTGATAACTTTTAGATAAAGGAAAAGAACTTATGGCAAAAGAAGCATTATGGAAACCACAAATAGACGAGATGGAAACTATTGAAGAATTGCGTGGTGTGAAAGATTACATTAACCATAGACTACGATTCATGATGCGTAAGGATACGGCAGAAGGAATCATTAAACGCAAGGAAGAAGAACTTCAAGAACTTAAAGAACGCTATGCAAATGGTGGTGATATAAGGGTTGATATTAAAGACTACGATAAGCAACAATCAATCTCAAAGGAACAGGTTGAGAAGATGATAAAGAGCATTAATGATATGCCTAAACCTAGAGGTTCTATTGATTTAGAAAGGGCAAAAAAGAATGGCGAACTATGACATTGATAAAACTTTGGAACCACTCTTGCTTGAAGTGTTTTCGACTAGGCGTTCTAAGATTCCACATTGGCCGACCGTTTTTGGGGTCGTGCATCGATGTCTCAAGGCACTCAAATCGTTATGAAGTTTTTTCAGCTCTTCAATACTCGATTCCACAAGGTGAAGATGGGTATTGATTATGTCGTTGACTTCCTCGCAATCGGATTCTGGTGTGCTTTGAAGCAGGATGAGCTGTTTGATTTCTTTCAAGGTTAAACCCAGAGAGCGGCAATGCCTTATAAACAGGAGTTTTTCAAGTGTCTGCTTATCGTAAAGGCGAAAATTACCCTCAGTACGTGATTGGGCCGATATAAGCCCTTCCTTCTCATAGTACCGAATGGTCTGCACTGAGCAGCCACTGCGCTTTGCCAGTTCACCAATTTTCATCACTCCACCCTTGAAGCTATAGTTACTATAGAGTTTACACTATCTTTTATCCTGTAAACAAGAGCCATTTATGTCTGTAGACTCAAAGACCTGTTGCGGTTGTAACCCCAGTCAAGGCAAGTCAGAGCAACCTGAATCGCAAAGAAAAAGTGATGTTCAAGCTGAGCCGAAGTACCTGAGCAATTCATGCGCTGGGTTTGGGCTGGGGGTCGTAAGCTGAAAGGACTGGTTCGACGGAGACAAGAAGAGGTTAACCAATATATTTTTTAAACATGCAGTATTTTAAGTCTTAAAGCATTTGCAATAACGCTGACCGAAGAGAGCGACATGGCTGCTGCTGCTATAATCGGAGATAACAAAATGCCAAAGACTGGGAAGAGAATGCCAGCTGCGATTGGTACACCTGCTGCATTATAGACAAAGGCGAAGAACAGGTTTTGCCGTATATTGCGCATGGTGGCCACGGAGAGCTTACGGGCGCGGACAATGCCGGTGAGATCGCCTTTGAGCAATGTTACGCCCGCGCTTTCCATGGCCACATCGGTGCCGGTGCCCATGGCTATGCCGACATCGGCGGCGGCCAGAGCCGGAGCATCGTTAGTGCCGTCCCCGGCCATAGCAACGATTTTCCCTTCCTCACGCAGTTTTTTGACGATGCGGCTTTTATCTTCAGGCAGGATTTCTGCTTCGATTTCTTCAATTCCAAGTGTCTTGGCCACGGCCTCTGCCGTGCGGCGGTTATCGCCGGTCAGCATGACAATACGGAGGCCCTGCGCGTGCAGGGTCTTGATAGCCTCCGGAGTGGTTTCCTTGATCGGATCGGCAATCGCCAGCAATCCAGCGGGTTTGCCCCCCACGGCTATAAAAATCACCGTTGCGCCATCGCTTCGCAGTTCATCGGCCTGCGCCGATAAAGACGACACATTAATGGATTGTTCTTCCATTAATATGACATTGCCGAGCGCCACAGCCCGGCCATTGATTTTGCCGATCACGCCTTTGCCGGTTGGCGAGTCAAAATCCTCTGCCGCCGCTAAGTCCAGTCTTTTCTCCTGCGCAGCAACAACTATGGCATGGGCCAGCGGGTGTTCGCTGCCCTGTTCCAGAGACGCGGCCAATAACAACAATTCATCCTCACTAAAACCTTCAGCAGCAACGATTTTTGTCACAGTCGGCTTACCCTCGGTCAACGTTCCGGTTTTATCAATCACCAGCGTATCAACCTTTTCCATGCGTTCCAGCGCCTCGGCGTTCTTAATCAGCACGCCTGCCTGCGCCCCCTTACCAACGCCAACCATAATCGACATCGGCGTGGCCAGTCCCAAGGCGCAGGGGCAGGCGATAATCAGGACACTAACAGCCGCAATAAGGCCATAACTAAAGGCGGGTACAGGGCCAAATATGAGCCATGCAATAAAAGCGATCACGGCGACAACTATCACTGCAGGCACAAACCATCCCGAAACAATATCGGCCAGCCTTTGAATGGGCGCACGGCTTCGCTGTGCCTCGGCGGATCGAACATGGTGAATAAAAGCGGTAATTTTTTTCATGTAAATACTCCAAAAAAAGTGTCGTTATTGCTGTTGGATGGATCGCGGCAAGAGGTTACCTGCCGCGATCCTGCGGGTATTTATTACTGAGTGATCGGATCGCCGTTGTCATCAATCTCTTTTGGCTTTCTCCAGGCCAGTCGATACAAGCCGGGAAGCACCAGTAGCGTGAGTAACGTGGATGAGATAATGCCGCCGATGACGACCGTGGCCAGTGGTCTTTGGACTTCGGCCCCAGTACTGGTGTTAAGTGCCATCGGCAAGAAGCCTAATGCAGCCACTAAAGCGACCATCAAAATCGGCCGCAATCTCAACATGGCGCCACCCTGAATCGCCTGCTCGACGGATTCACCCCGATTGAGCTCATCTCGAAAGGCCGACACCATCATGACCCCCGTCAGTACAGAAACCCCGCATAAGGTAATAAACCCAACGCCGGCTGTGATCGAGAGGGGAATATCTCTTAACCACAAGGCGATAACGCCACCGGTCAGCGCCAGCGGTACGCCACTAAAGACCAATGCCGCATCTTTTGCCGAACCAAAGGTCATCATCAGCAATGCAAAAATCATCACCAAAGTGACGGGGACTAACAGGCTTAAACGCTGAGAGGCTGATTGCAGTTGCTCAAACGTGCCGCCGTATTCCAGCCAATAACCAGGTGGCAATTTCACTTGTTGCGCCACTTTGCCTTGAACTTCAGCCACAAAGCCACCCAAATCGCGACCGCGAACATTGGCGCTGACCACCAGTCGCCGCTTGCCGTTTTCACGAGAGATCTGATTCGGTCCAGGCGCAAGCGTGAGACTCGCCACTTCCCGTAGTGGCACGTAGCCACCGTCTGGCAGCGGTATCGGCAAACGCTCCAACGCGCGCAAGTCACCCCTGACGCGCTCGGCTACCCGCACCACTATCGAGAACCGTTGATCGCCCTCAAAGATCAGGCCGGCTTCCTCACCACCCGTGGCGGCGGCGACTACGTCCTGCACATCGGCGACATTCAAACCATAACGATACATGGCTGAACGATCCGCATTAATGGATAGAATAGGTAACCCAGACACCTGCTCGACCTTAACCCCTTCGGCGCCCTCAATGCCGTTCAATACCGCCGCGATTTCGCCGCCCGATTTAAGCAGTTGCGACAAATCGTCGCCAAACACCTTGATACCGAGATCGGAACGCACACCCGATATTAACTCGTTAAAACGCAGCTGGATCGGCTGACTGATCTCGAAGGCATTACCCGGCAATAATGATAACTTGTCACCGATTTCCTCCAGCAACTGCGCTTTGGTTTTGTCAGGGTCAGGCCATTCACTGTGATCCTTGAGCATGACATAACCATCGGAAATGTTCGGCCCCATGGGGTCACTGGCAACTTCGGCTGTCCCGACGCGCGAGAAGTAGGTTTTAACTTCCGGGATTTCCAGCACCGCTTTTTCCAGTTGAAACTGCATATCAAGGGATTGAGTGAGACTGGTACCCGGTATTCGTAGCGCCTGAATGGCAATATCTCCCTCATCCAGATTCGGGATAAATTCCGTCCCCATCCGTGTGGCCAGTGCGCCAACCAAAACCACAAAGATCAGAGCCGCAGATAATACGAGTACGCGAAACTTAAGTGCCCACACCAATACCGAGGGGTAAAACCGCTTGGAGTGGCGAACAATAAAATTGTCTTTTTCCTCAATATGGCCCGTCATAAACAACGCCACGGCCGCAGGCACAAAGGTGAGTGACAGCACCAATGCAGACAGCAAGGCCATGATCACCGCCATGGCCATGGGCGTAAACATTTTGCCTTCCACGCCGGTTAACGCCAGGATGGGTAAGTTCACCAGAATCACTACCAATACACTGATCAAACTCGGTGTAAATACCTCACGGGTGGCCGCAAACACCGTTTGAAATCGTTCGTCCAGTTTTAAGGTACGCCCAAGATGGTGTTGCCGCCCGGCTAGGCGCAAAATGCAGTTTTCGACAATGATCACCGCGCCATCCACAATCAAGCCAAAATCGAGTGCGCCCAAACTCATCAGATTGGCACTGACCTTGGTTTGCACCATGCCTGTCATCAACATCAACATTGACAAAGGGATCACCATTGCGGTGAGTAAGGCCGCCCGGACATTGCCGAGCATGACCAGGAGCACGACGACAACCAAAATCGCGCCTTCGACCAGGTTGGTCTGTACCGTGGAAATGGTTTTATCGACCAGTACTGTACGGTTATAAACCGGCTCTGCAACCACGCCTTCGGGCAGTGTTTTGTTGATCTCCAGCAACTTGGCCGACACCGCTTGGGAAACCGTCCGGCTGTTGCCGCCCAGTAGCATGATGGCGGTACCCAAGACCGTCTCCTCGCCATCGAGCGTCGCAGCACCGGTGCGCAATTCCTTGCCGAATCCCACCTCGGCCACGTCAGCCACGGTTATGGGTAGGCCGTCACGACGGGCGACGATGATTTTTTCGATCGCCGGGATGTCAGCTACCTGTCCGGGGGCACGAATCAGGTATTGTTCGCCATTTTTTTCGATATATCCGGCACCGATGTTGGCGTTGTTTTTCTCCAATGCCGCCACCAGATCATCGAAGCTGAGCTGGTAGGCCAGCAGTTTTGACGGTTCCGGGGTGACGTGGAACTGCTTTTCAAAGCCGCCAATGGTATTGACTTCGGTAACACCTGGAACCAGGCGCAATTGCGGACGTATCACCCAATCCTGCAAGGTGCGTAAGGCCGTCGCATCATACGGCTCACCATTTTCCATCAAGGCGCCCGGTTTCGCATGCACCGCATAGTGAAAGATTTCACCGAGGCCTGTGGCAACGGGTCCCATCGCCGGATCGATTCCCGAAGGCATCTCGCTTTTCGCCTGCTGCAAGCGCTCGTTGATAAGATTGCGGGCAAAGTAAATGTCCGTGCCTTTTTCAAACACCACGGTCACCTGAGACAGGGCATAGCGTGATATCGAACGGGTACTCTCAACATAGGGCAACCCCGTGATCGCCAGTTCTACCAGGTAGGTAATGCGTTGCTCCACTTCCAGCGGTGAGTAGCCTGGGGCTTCTGTATTGATTTGCACCTGGACATTGGTGATATCGGGTACCGCGTCAATGGGTAGCTGCTGATAGTTCCAGACACCCAGGGCGCCCGTTACCAGCACCAGAAACATCACCAGCCAGCGGCGTGCGATGGAAAATTGAATGAGTTTATCGATCATCACACACTCCTTCGTTGAGCGGCGATAGAATGCTGCTCCGGCCGATGGAATCCAGAATGTCTTTCAGGGAGCTATTAATGATCATCGCCAACCTCCCCTTTACCCAATTCCGCTTTCAAAATAAAACTGTTTTTGCTGACATACACTTCATCTGCGGACAGACCTGCCACCACTTCGGTTAGCTCACCGTCGGTTCGCCCCAAAGTCACTGTACGTGCTTCAAAACCTTCCTCACCCCTAACAAAAACGACAGGGTTATCCTCGACGATTTGCAAGGCTTCGTTGCGGATCACCATTGGAGCGGCTATTTCGGCGCGGGTGATTTGCGCGTTGACAAAGAGACCGGGTTTCCAAATGCCATTCGGGTTGTCGATCAAAGCGCGCGCCATAATGGCCTGATTACCAGTTTGGCCAAGCGGCGCAATATAGATGATTTTTCCCTCTGCGATATGGGTCGAATCGAGACTGAGAATGCGAACCCGCTGGCCTAATTCAACCTGAGCAACATCCTTGGGAAAAACCGACAGCTCCACCCAAACCGTTGAGAAATCCTGTACTACCAACAACGGGATATCCGTAGTGTGCTCGCCAGCGTTTGCATTCCGCTGGGTAACGGCACCATTGAGTGCGGATACTATCGAATAGGTTTTCAGACTTTCATTCGCTTCCACAGTCACCAGGGGTTCGCCTTTGCGAACCGGATCACCAACACTTTTTTTAACTTCCCGAATAACGCCGTCGAAGCGTGCCGTTACCGACTGTACACGCTCTGCGTTGGTGGCGACGACGCCATATACTGGCAAAACATCGCGGATGGTGCCCGAGGTAACGGTTGCCAGCGTAATGCCGGCATGTTTTATCTGCTCCTGGGTCAGCTCGACGTGGCCTTCTTCACCGTGCTCTTCCTCTTCTCCGTGACCCGTCTCGGCGAAAGTTTGTCCAGACAACAGGGTGATCGCAAAGCAACACGTAATTAGACGGATAAATGATTTTTTTAACTGGGTATTTGATTTCATTGTGGGGTTCCTGAAAATGTGTTGTCTTCGCCATACTGTGTCAAGGCCAAGGGCTCTGCTGTTAGCTGCTCAATTTCTGCACCATAGGTTAAGGCGGCTGCGGCCGCTTCGATCTGGGTGCGCCTGGCGCTCAATAATTCCTGCCGCGCGCTGACATAGTCGAGATACCCGTAGCGACCGCGTTGATAGGCCGCCTGAGTTTCTACCAGGGCCTGCTCAAGGGCGGGAATGATGGCGGTGCGCAGTGCCTCTACCGCGACAATGGCTTGTTTGCGGTTGTGAAAAGCCCGGAACAGTTGCGTGTGTAGATCCAGCAGCATTACATCGCGCTCTGCCAACACCTGATTTTTTTCGGCCAACGCGGTCGAAACGGCGCCGACATTTCGCTTGCCGGAAAACAACGGCATGCTGAAACCCGCTACCAACGCGGTGTCATCGGTTTCCTGCAAGCGACGAACCCCCACCAACCAACTGATATCGGCACTGGATTGGGTTTGAGCAAGGCGTATTTCTGCTTCTTTGAGGCGGGACTCTGCTGCGAATACTTCTATCGCAGGATTTTTTTCAACTTTGGCGTACAACAGGTCGAATGCCACGTCCTCGCCAAACTGGAATAGATCACCTTCCACTTTGTCAAAGTCCGGTGAGGTTACCCCCCACAGGGCAGACAACGACACTTTCAAATAAGCAAGCCGTTGCTGCTCCGAAAGCAAAGCGAGCTTCGCTTGCTCGGCAGCGACCTGTGCCCGTTTGACTTCCGCCTCGGGTGTCGCTCCCGCCGTAGCCCGCTTTTTCACAATGCGTAAGCTCTCGCTCGCCAACTGGACGGCCTCGCCAGCCATGGTGACCTGCTCCTGTGCCGCTAGCACATCGACGTAACGGCGGGTGACTTCGCCCAATAAGGCCAAGGATTCCACCTGTCGGCTGGCATTGAGCACCGACCGACTGTGGGAGATTACGCCTTGCCGTGCCGCGCGCTTATCCCCCATTTCGATGACCGAAGACAGCGCAATGGTGAGTTTAGCACCACCTGCGCCGCTGAAGTCCCCAGTGCCCCCGACATTTTCAGCGTCAAATCCCATCTCATACGCCGGTCTTAACCCGGCTGTTTCGGCCTGCCCTTGAAGGGCTGCGTAGCGGTAGGGAAAAACTTTCAAAGACGGGTTTTGTGACAGGGAGCGCTGCACCGCATTGGTCAGCGTGATCGTTGAGTCCCCAGGCTCGGCGCTAAGCCCCGACGAAGAAATGAAAAATAATAAACTGAACAGAATACATCGGCTTTTGATATTCCTCCGCCCCAAAGCGCCAGAACCCGGCGCAGTACGTATTGATAGTATTGATAGCATATGGTAGATCCTTTATTTAAGATAATTCAAACCGCGCGTTGCAACGATAACGGTAACACAGAAAAAACATAATCGTTAAAATCAGGCGATTGGAGGGCGATACAGCGACGAGGATGGGGCCTCGGGAATGAGGGCTTGAGAGTCGTTATGCAACGAATGTTTATGCAAAAAGTTTGGGTGAGTCAGGTTACCGGATAAATAGACATGGCAATGGCAGCCATGGTGATGGCAATGAAACAGGCAGTCAGTGGACATATTCTGATCAGTGGGATCAGTAGCGGTCGAGCTATCCAGTACTCCCGATGATGAGCCATCGATGAAATCAGAGGAATAAGGGGCTGTATCCGAATAATTAATGGGATGCACGTCAGCCATAGCTGTCACTGATTGCAGTGCAATCAAGAGTAACAGCAGATAAGACAGTGCTTTTCGACTCATAAACCGAACATAACCCCAATGAAATGGAATAAACTGCGAAGCAGTCCACCCTTGATTACGGATTCAATCCCCGATTGTCCCAGCGCCTTTCGTTTACCTGTTATCCGCTTATCAAAGCGAGCCAGGTCGAGGATTTTTATTGGCGAGTTATCAAAAAAAGACGATTGCTTGTTGTTCATATTGTGCCCGGTGTCTCAGGACTTAAGTTGCAAGATGCGGCGCGCGCCATTCAACACAATCAAACCGATGATAAGGCCAATCACCAAGTCTGGATAACGTGAGCCCGTCCAGGCCACCAATCCACCGGCAAGGATCACCCCTAGATTGGCAATCACGTCATTGGCGGAGAAAATCCAGCTGGCTTTCATATGGGCGCCGCTATCCCGGCTTTTGGCAATCAACAGCAGACAGGTCACATTGGCCGCCAAGGCAACAAGCCCGAAGCTCATCATCAAAGTGGAAACCGGTTCACTACCCAATACCAATCGCCTTACCACCTCGCCCAAAGCGCCCAAGGCGAGAATGATCTGAAGCCAACCGGAAAAATGGGCTGCACGCAACTTCATCCGCACACTGTGCCCTACGGCATACAGCGCCACGCCGTAGACGGCGGCATCAGCGAACATATCCAGGGAGTCCGCAATCAAACCAGTGGATTGCGCCCACCAGCCGACAGTGATTTCAATGACAAACATGATGCCATTGATTGCCAGTAGCCACTTGAGAATACCAGCTTCTCTTTCTGCCTCCTGCTTTGCGGACGCCTTTGCACGGACGATGGACTCGCTGGCGACGGGCGTTGTGCTTTCAAGCCTCGCGCCCAGACCGACTGATTGCATTCTTTTTTCAATAAGGTCAGCGTTATCACCATGGTAGACACGCACCTTGCGCTTGGGAGTATCGAATTCCAATGTAACTTTAGGTTCCACACTGTCCAATGCCATACGGATCATGCCTTCCTCTGAAGGACAGTCCATCTTGGGTACATGGTACTCACTAACAAAGCCGCCATGAGAAGCATCATGTACCTCGGCAGTCTGGGGAGTATTCTGCGTCGCGTCACTTTGGCAATTGCCACCGCATGTGGTTGTCATAAAAAACCCTTGTTCTATCCAGTTTGTGCAGTTTAAACTCTATAGTCACTATAGAGTCAAGCACAGAGATTAAATAAATGAAGATTGGCGAGCTGGCAAAAAAGAATGGCGAACTATGACATTGATAAGACCCTAAAGTCATTACTTGATGAGAAGAAGAAAGAGAAACCAACTGGTCTTCTTGATGAGAGTAACGACAAGATTGTAAGCATTTTTGATGAACTGATTAATAAGGAAAACAAAGATGGACGATAAGCATAAGGAAGCATTAAGTAAGGCAAATCTAGGTAACAATCATTCTAGTCGTAAGAATCGTGAGAAGAACAAACTGTTCAAGCACATGATTAATGAGGTGGTTAGTGCTAATGACTATGAGAAGGCACTTAAGGTTGTTGAATCATTAGTTCAGAAAGCAGAAGAAGGTGACCTTCGTGCTACAGAAATCATTCTAGATAGGATTGATGGAAAGGTTGTTCAAGGGAATACGCTTGATGGGAATATTAATCATAATGTAAATAGACCATTGAGAGTTATTACTGGCATACCTGATTCTGATGGAAGAGATTATGTGGACTTAATACCTACACCTGATGGTGGCAGAAGACCTGTAACAGATGAGGAATATAAGACCTTGAGAGTAACACCTGAACAGGCAAAACAGATGGACGCAGAAGGTTGGGAAGGCACGACTATTGAGTTCATTGAACCGCAACCTAGAGATGCCGATGGTAATAAGATTGTCCAAGATGATTCATAGGAATGTAAAACATATGCGTTCTGCTAAAAGGCACTATATCTCCCCCCACCCATATGGGATATTATCTAGGTGTCACACTCAAATTTTTGGAAAGTTTTGTTTGATTCTTGGAGGTGTGAAAATTTGGTTAAATTTAAAATACAAAAAATCATTCATCAAGAAGTTTATTGGTGGGGCGATAATTTATTATTAAAATTGCTAAAGCAATCAATAAAATTGCACCTGCCTCAATAAGAATATTGGTTGGGTCTGAACCATCGCCTTTTAGGATTATGAGTCGGCATAGCGCTGTGATAGCAATAAACATCGGAATAGATATTGGAATTCTTTGACTTTTACAAAACACGGCAACCATTCCTAGAATTTCTGAATAGATAAAGAGTAATAACAAGTCAGCAAGCGTGACATGCATTTCCAAAATCATGCTTTTTATTTCAATAATTGCTGCACAACAAGTTGCAATTGCAACAACAATCAATAACAACTTTTCAGCATACATGATGGAATCTTTAAACTGGTCTTTCATATTTATCGATTTTAACACATCACATAAACACTATATAGCAAAGAATATTTTAATCGAGCGACAGAAATTCTTATTTTTAATACACACTACTACAACCTAGAGATAAAGAAAGATTATTGGGACGATTGGAAAGGAAATACGATTAAATGTATACAAAACATATTGACATGGCGTTGCATAAGCACCATACACGCATTATTTTAGTGTCTGTAAGGGTATGTTATCCCCCACCCCTACCCCCTTATATTTGGATACCCTAAACAAATTTTTGCAGGTAATCGTAAGTAGTGGTTGGGTATAAAAAACCACCCGAAGGTGGTTTAATTAAGCTTGTTATGAATCTTAAATATATCTATAAAAAATATGGGATTACAAACGCAAAAGTAAATCCAATTAGCAATATCCCCACCGATACAAAGTAAATCACCAAAGACACCCTTCTGGCACTCATACATTTAGCAGCTAATAATTTATCACTAGGACAGGGTAACTTTCTTGCATACCACTGCAGATACCCAGAAAGCACTATTAGAATAAATGCTGCCGTGAAGATATAAACCTTGTACTTTGACACCCAAACAATTTGCGGGAACACTGAAATCACAGAACTGAGTGCAGCACCCGCTCCAATAGTCACCAGTAATGCGGGCAAGGCACAACATAAAATTGTGCCTGTGCTGGTAAATAATGACAGAATGGATATATTTTTAATCTTATCCAGCTCATTTAATTCATCATTTGTTTTCATATTTTTTCCTTACCTCATCAGCAGTTTCATTGATTAAAGATATTTTAGTTACATCATATCCAGAGTCAGTGATAATCGTTCTAATTTTGTCTTCACTGACTGCTTCAGCTTTGTTTTCTAAAATCACAAAACCCTCATCTAAATTTACATACACATCTTTTGTGGTTTCGAATTTAGATAAGCTTTTTTCAATACCCTGTGCACAAAATGCACATACCATTCCATTCACTTCTATCTTTTGAGTTGATGCAAATAGACTGCTGCTGATGAGTAGCAATGATAAAAATAATTTTTTCATAATAATTTCCTTAAAATTTAAAATGTGTACATTAGATGAACTTTTGGGTTGCCCATATTGGACACTCCAGCCTCTAAATAAAACGCTTTATTGATTAAACGAATCGTTGGTGTTATTTCAACCTTTGGGGTTATGCCGTTAATATTTGACGCTTCCAATATAAACCAGGGCTGCGTCTCATTAAATCCTGTTTCGTAAAATGAAAACCCAGCTTTAAGTTTAGTTGTGTCGTGATTAACAGACTCTCCTCGTATCAGCTGATGACTTGCTAGCGCGTACACCCTCTTGGTTTCGTAATCCCATTGAATACCTGGACTTACATACGCAGTACCAAAATGATTATCGCCATTGAGCTTTTCATTAGAGCCCTCCATATAACCAACCCCGCCAAACAACCAAATGTTCATTTGTGACTGCTTCGCGTTCTTGCGGTATAAGCGATGTATATGGTTAATTTCAAACGCATCTCTAATGCGACTGTTATTGTCCATATGAAAAAGCTTCACGCCAATTGAGTTTTTAACATCGTAAGCATAACTACTCTCCAAAGATGTATATCGTTTTCCGATATCGCTCATTGAAGTAACCGAGCCTTTATAGCTCATAGGCGCTGCATATATTTCAATTGAAAATATGCTAAATAGAATGAGAGGTAGATATCTCATATTTTTCTCCTAAAATAATTAAAGTTAAAAAGTTAACTTTTAGGAGATGGGTGGTCTTTCTGGATTAGGAAGCTTGATACTGTATTTTTTTAAAAAATAAGTATCTAATTGAATATTTGAATTATTTATTTGTAGAGAATTAATGTTAGTAAGCATTTTAGCAATGGTCATGGCATTACAAAAACTGAAACATTTTGCACTATATTTTTTTTTGTCTGACTTTTCTTTATGGCAATCAGACATATCATGACTCATTTCATTGCTTTGTGTATCCATAAATTGATGGCTTGCGAAAGCATTCGCCTGCAATACAGAGCCAATTGATAAAGCCAAGAATAAAAATACTGTCATAAATATCTTCATATTCACATACTATAATCTATTTAATAATTTGTGTCGATAAGTAATAAATATTCTGTAAACACTAACTTATCTCCCCCGCCCATATGGGACATTATTTAGGTGTCACAGTCAAATTTTTGGTAGAATCTACATTCCTTTTTATATGGAGTAAAAATGCCTTTTGTAACTATTAATATCCTTGAAGGTAAAAGCAAGGAATACATTCAAAAAGTAACTGACACTATTAACGATGCAGTTATTGAGACTATGAATTTTCCAGAAGACGACCGCTATCAAGTTGTGCATGAATTACCTTCTCATTGTCTTCAATATCAAGGTCGTAATGAGGATAGAATCATGATGCATTTAGTTATGCGTGCAGGAAGACCTGATAAAGCAAAACAGGCATTTTATAAAAAATGTGTTGCAGATTTACATGAGACAGTTGGGGTAAAACCATCAAATGTCTTTATTACATTTACCGAGAATCGTGACATTGATTTTTCTTTCAAGGACGGCATCGCACAATTTGTAGTGTAACTTTTGATTTATGTTACATTTATCAAATGAAAGAAACATACCTGTCGGCCGAACAAATAACAGCTGCATTCAAGATTAGTAAAGAGAAACTCTCATTAATGGTTAAGGGTGGATTATTCCCCAGACCCATACGCTTAAATGAACGAGCAACCCTTTGGACACAAACAAGCGTAAAGAACTGGGTAGAAGCCAGACACCAAACAGAAGACATGTTTAACAGTATTAATCTAGATACCGACCTCTTCTAAATCACATCTGGTGTCATACAACCAGTTGTCCAGTCCAATCAGAATCAAGCACTTACTTCAGTCATACATTGAAGAAAACAATCAAGATTTGTGTCTAGTGGAATCAGAATCAAGTAGTTATTTTGAAAAACAATCAAGTTTATCAAGTCAGTTTTCCACATTTCTTGAGGATAAATAAGTGGATTATTTTGTGGATAAAACCTAAATCCTTGATGTAATTAGAGTTAATAGAATTGCTCATATTTTAAGCAAAAGGTATAAATTACCCTACTCTTCAAGAGGATAAAAAGTCTATATAAATCAATGACTTATATTCGTATACGAAACCCCTAGAGGTTGAACAATCATATACTTATATAGGGTTGTATTACTATAGTATTAACATATCACTACTAGTTTGAGGATTATAGGCACACGATGACACCATTTTCCATCACCTGACAGATAGTAATCTCTCCATCTTTATCAACTATGGTGACAGTATCACTATTAATGTCTTCTTGATACGCATGTCTATATTCAAAGTCAGGAATCATTAGTCTCCAATTACTAATCTTCTCATCTGCATGACCAAGAGAATAAACCCATAAACAAAAGATAATAAATTGTAGTTTTGATATTTCCATTTCTTACTCCATATTGGTTAAAAAATGGTGTTTTTGGTGAACTAACTGTTCCCTATACTGTTCCCTATTGCCAAAATAAGAGATATTTCGCAACAAGTAAAAACTATGAAACGCAGTATTTATGGGGTATTTGTTTTGATTTTTAATGGGAGAAAATGGCGGAAGAGGTGAGATTCGAACTCACGGTGGGCGCGAACCCACGTCGGTTTTCAAGACCGGTGCATTAAACCACTCTGCCACTCTTCCATGGTGCAGATTTTATCATAGGTTTGAAATCTACAAAACTAATCTTTAAATATTTCTTCATGAAAACCAAAGTATCGATAATCCTCAATTTTCGTTGGATATAAAATACCATCTAAATGATCGCATTCATGCTGTACGACACGAGCATGAAAATCCTCCACTTCCCTTTCAATTTTATTACCCTCAGCATCATACCCCTCATACTTAATATAAGTAAACCTCGGCACGACTCCTCTAAGACCAGGGACAGACAAACAACCCTCCCAGCCATTTTCTTTTTCATCTGACAATGGTGTAATGATCGGATTAATGAGGACGGTAAATGGTACAGAGTCTGCCTCTGGATAACGATCGTTTGTATCAAACCCAAAGATGACTAGGCGCTTAAAAACACCAATCTGAGGAGCAGCTAAGCCAGCTCCATCATTGGCTTTCATGGTCTCTTTCATATCATCAATAAGAGTTGTAAGGTCATCCTTTTCAAAGTCTACCGGCTCGCTTACCTTGAGTAACTCAGGATTACCCATTTTAAGAATATCTCTAATAGCCATATGTTTTTACAAGATGAACAAGAATATCGATGGTGTTTTTAATGGTCTGCTCCGAACTATGATTGAGCATGGCAGACGAGATTCCCTCAGCACTTTCTCCCCTTCCAGCCGCATGATTTGCCACTGGACAGATTGCTACATAGCTTAAATTTAACTCACGAGCCAACACTGCCTCTGGCATCGCCGTCATCCCCACAATCGTTGCTCCATCTTTTTCAAAACGATCAATTTCAGCTGCCGTTTCCAATCGAGGGCCTTGGGTTGCTGCATACATCCCTTCGGTTACAAAGTTGTATGTTAATTTTTGAACAGATTGAATAATAATTTCCCTTAAACTCATGTCATAGGGATAGGTGAAATCAATGTGTTTCACCGGATTATCTATTCCATCAAAGAAGGTATTATTTCTTCCATAAGTGTAATCGATAATCTGATGAGGTATAACAAAGTCTCCAACCTTGATTGATTTTTCAATAGACCCTACTGAGGCAATTGAGATAATAGATTTAACACCTACAGATTGAAGGGCCCAAATATTTGCTCGATAGTTAATATGGTGAGGGGCTAAAGTATGATTGGCACCGTGTCTGGCTAGAAAAATAACCTCTTTTCCACCTAGATTACCAAAAATCAAGGGTTCCGATGGCTGGCCGTAAGGGGTTCTGACAATTTCACGACGAATTATTTCAAGCCCCTCAATATTGCATAACCCAGATCCACCTATTATTGCTAGCAAAATAATTTATCCTTATATAATGATTAAATGAGATCAAGTAATTATACAAGTCTAAAAGATAATCGAGTAATCAAAAAGCATTATGAAAACTTTTCTATTGCTAAACTTTTACCTAAAGAAAATAAAAATGCCATTATTACCATTTATGCTTTCGCTCGTATTGGTGACGATATTGCAGATGACGAAAATCTTTCAGCAAAAGCAAAACAAGATCAACTTAAAAAAATAAAATCTCAGTTAGATGTGATAAAAAAACACAGAATGCCTAGCGAACCTTTGTTTGTCGACTTATTTCACCTCATTAAAACTTATAAACTGAATATTCAACACTTCTACCAACTCCTCGATGCTTTTTTTCAGGACACAACCAAAAAGAAATACAAAAATGAAAAGGAGTTATTTGATTATTACGAAGATGCTGCAAATGCTGCTGGGAGGTTATATCTTCAAGTCAACCAACTTGATTCAAAAGAAACCTATAAGTATGCAAATCATATTTGTTCTGCTTTTGCGATGATAGACATGATTCAAGATATCCAGGAAGATCTTAATAAAGATAGGGTTTATCTTCCAGAATCATTGATCAAACAATACAAAATAGATGTTTCAGCACTTAAAAAAGGTCAATTTCATGGAGATTGGCATAATTTTAAAAATTATTGGACCGATCAAATCAATAATCGCTTAGTATTGGGAAAAGGTATTTTTAACTATGGTAATTGGCGTTTTAGGTTAGAAATGAAATTATTAATATCAGCTGGTATCATGCTTAGTCGAAAAATCAAAAAAAGGGGAAACCCTTTCAACATAAAAATGGGCCCAATAAGTTGGTTTATTGTTTTTACAAAGGCAATTTTTCTTCGATGACACCTGATCAATATTGCAAAAACAAACTTAAAGAGAGCAAAACCAATTTCGCGTTGCCCTTTATCTTTCTCAATCCCCAAAAGAAAAAGGCTCTCATTGCCTTATATGCCTTTTGCCGAGAGGTAGATGACATCGCTGATAATTGCATTGAGTACGAGGTTGGTTTAGCGAAATTAAACTGGTGGCACTCCGAAATTAACAACTTATACCAAGACAATCCGCAACACCCTGTAACCAAAGCCCTGCTAGAGCCTGTGTGTAAATATAATCTAAATCAAAATTACTTTATAGAAATCATTGATGGGATGAAGATGGATCTAGATTTCAATCGATATGAGGATTTCAAGCAACTCCAGTTGTATACCTATCGAGCAGCCTCAGTTGTGGGTATCTTAGCGGCTCATATATTTGGGTTCGAGAACAAAAAAACTCTAGATTATGCCCATAACCTTGGTATCGCATTGCAGCTAACCAATATTATTCGTGATGTGGGTGAAGATATTCGAAGAAATAGAATTTATATTCCATTAAATGACTTAAAACAATTTAAGATTGATGAAAATGATTTTAAAGGCCATGCAGACCCTAAAAAACTTATTAATTTAATGGAATATCAAATTCTGCGAGCTAAATCATTTTACAGTAAGGCTTTTTCACTGCTCCCAAAAGAAGATAAGAACAGGCAACTTCCTGGAATGATGATGGGTTATATTTACTATGATTTATTGCTATCGATTGAGGAAGGTAATTTAGCCAATATTCTTAATGAGCGAACTCAGCTCACACCAATAAGAAAATTTTATATAATATTAAAAACTATTTTAAAAATAATAACTTAGAATAATAATTTAATTTAAATTATTATTATTTTATAGCTGCATTTAAAGCATTTTTGATATTATCAACAGGGATTAATTCGACATCATCAATGGTCTTTTTAGGTAGATTCTTTCTAGGCAAAATGATGCGTTTAAAGCCTAATTTTATGGCTTCTTGAATTCGCTCCTGCCCTCGCACAACGGGCCTTACTTCACCCCCTAAGCCAACCTCTCCAAAAATAAGGGTTTTGCTGTGGACCTGTTTTTCTTGCAATGAGGAAGCGATTGCGATCAACACAGCCAAGTCAACACCGGGTTCAGAAATCTTAACCCCACCTACCGCATTTAAAAAAACGTCATGGCTATGACAGGATAAGCCCAGGTGTTTATTTAAGACGGCTAAGATCATTGATATTCTATTATTCTCCAAGCCAACAGATAGTCTCTTAGGGGAAGATTGCTTTGACTCATCAACTAATGCCTGGAGTTCGATTAGAATTGGTCTGGTTCCCTCTTGCATGACCGTAACCACTGAACCTGCTTGATCAAAAGAGGTCTCAGATAAAAATATAGCTGATGGGTTTAAGATCTCTTTCAAACCCTTTTCAGTCATCGCATAAATACCCAATTCATTGACTGCGCCATATCTATTTTTAATTGACCTTACTAAGCGATAAGAGGAGTTTGACTCCCCTTCAAAATATAAGACTGTATCGACTATATGTTCAAGCACTCGCGGACCGGCTATAGAGCCTTCTTTAGTCACATGGCCTACAAAGATCATGCTGACATCATTTGCTTTAGCTACCCGTGTCAATTGCGCAGCGCATTCCCTTACCTGCGATACTGATCCTGGAGCTGAGTTAAGCTCATCAGAGAAAAGGGTTTGTATAGAGTCAATCACTACTACACTAGGTTTCTCTTTTTCAATGACGGTAATAATATTGCCCAAATTTATTTCCGATAGCACTAAAAGATCAGAGACCTCTAAATCTAATCTTCTTGCTCGCATCGCAACCTGTTCAATAGATTCCTCACCCGTTATATAGATTGCAGTAATTTCTTGATTTGGATTTTTTGTCAGAGAAGATAAAGCCTGAATCAACAATGTAGATTTTCCAATGCCTGGATCCCCACCAATCAATGTCACACCTCCAGGGACAAGACCTCCTCCTAAGACTCGATCAAGCTCACTATTGTTGGTTGGATGCCTAAATATCTCATTAATTTCTACTTCATTGATATTAATTAAGTTTGATTTTTTATTTAATGACTTAAAACGTGATGTTGATGTCTGAACTGCTTGTTCTTCCAGACAATTCCACTCAAAACAATGTGGGCATTGGCCTTGCCACTTTGACGAATGACCACCACATTGCTGGCACTGGTATAAAGTCTTTGATTTAGCCATAATTTATATCAATTGGTACCCTTGATGCTGATGAGATTGCACACAAGAGTTCATAGCCAACTGTTTTCGCATTATTAGCCACCTCATCAACACTCAACTGCTCTCCCCATAACTCAACTATAGATCCATAATTTACATTTCCTAGATCAGTAATATCAACCGCAAGCATATCCATAGATACCCTGCCCACAGTTTTAGTTTTTATCCCATCAATCACCACAGGTGTTCCAGTCGGCGCATGTCTTGGATAACCATCCGCATATCCACAAGCCACGGTTGCTATCCTCATATCCTTGTCAGCAATAAATTCTTCACCATAACCAACACCTTGTCCTTTTTTGATTTCCTGAATAGAAATGACCTCTGAACGAAGAGTCATAACTGGTTTTAAGTCAGGTATCTTTTGTGAAAAATCAAATGGAGTTGCACCGTACAACATAATGCCCGGTCTCACCCAGTCTGCATGAGTCTTATTGTCTGAAATCAGAGCTGCAGAATTTGCAATAGAGAATGGCTCGTTGAAGTCATTCATAAGTTTTTCAATTGCTTGATATTGTCCATCAGTGCCGTTAGTTTTATCAGCATTTGCAAAATGACTCATAAATACAATTTCATTGATACGGACATCATTTTTTAGTTGCTTATATACTTTATTAATGGCATTAATTGAAAAACCAAGTCGATTCATGCCGGTATTAATTTTTAAATGAATATCAATCTGCTTGTCATGAGGAAGCTGTCTAATTAATGCCAACTGATAGTCATTATGGACCACCAAATTAAAATGGTAAGCCGCAGCAATCTTTAGGTCTTCCTCATCAAAAGCACCTTCTAGCAACAATATTTTTTTATCAAACCCAGCTTCTCTGAGCTCAATTGCATCATCAATGGTAAGTACAGAAAAAGCATCTGCCTCATTAAAGGCTCCTGCCATAAGAGTTAAGCCGTGTCCGTATGCATTAGCTTTGAGTGTCGCCATAATCTTTGATGAGGGAGCTAGAGATCTTACATAATTTAAATTATGTTTCGCATTATCAAGATTAATTAGAGCTTTTAAGGGACGCATTATTCTGGAATTTCATAACCAACAGGATTGGCATAATTTTCAAATTTCGTAAACTCACCCAAAAATGTTAATTTCACCCTACCAACAGGACCGTTTCTTTGCTTAGCTAAAATAATTTCAGCTATTCCCTTGTCCGGCGTTTCTGGGTTGTAAACTTCATCACGATAGATAAACATGATGACATCTGCATCCTGCTCAATCGCGCCTGATTCTCTTAAATCTGACATGACCGGTCGCTTGTCAGGTCTTTGCTCCACACTTCGGTTCAATTGGGATAAAGCGATAACTGGGACGTTGAGTTCCTTAGCTAATGCTTTTAAGGATCGTGAAATTTCAGATATCTCGGTAGCTCTATTTTCAGTCGAACCAGCTGAGCCCATTAATTGCAGATAATCAATCACTATAAGACCCAATCTGCCGCACTGTTTATGGAGTCTTCTGGCTCGAGCTCGAACTTCATATGGGTTTAAGGCGGAACCTTCATCAATAAAAATTGGTGCTTCGTTTAATTGACCAAGGGCATAGGATAATTTCTCCCAATCGTTATCATCAAGTTGACCTGTTCTCATCTTATGTTGATTTAACTTACCCACAGAACCAATTAACCTGGAAACAAGTTGTGTTGAAGCCATTTCCATAGAAAACACCGCCGTTGGCAAACCAGTGTCAACAGAGACATATTCACACATGTTCAAAGCAAGAGAAGTTTTACCCATGGATGGACGACCTGCAATGATAATTAAGTCGCCCGGTTGCAAGCCTGAGGTCATCATGTCCAGATCCTTATAACCAGTAGGGATTCCAGTCACATCGGATGGATTATCTCTTTGAAATAACTGGTCAATTCTTTCAGCTACCTGAGGTAATAACTCTTTAATGTCAGCAAAACCGATACGATCATTTTTACCAGCCTCAGCGATTTGGAAAATTTTTGACTCAGACTCGTCTAGGAGTTGTTGAGCATCTCTTCCTTGTGGAGATAAGGCATTATCAACGATATCCGTACCAACTTCTACCAGATTGCGCATGATTGATCGCTCTCTAATAATCTGCGCATATCCTCTAATGTTTGCAGCCGTAGGTGTGCTTTCAGCAAGAAGGCCCAAATACTCAAGGCCACCAACTGTATTTAATTCTGAATTCGATTCAAGAGACTCACCAAGAGTGACAATATCAGCAGGCTGCGATCTTTCAATAAGTCGATGGATGTGTTGGTAGATAATTTGATGATCTTGTCTATAAAAATCTGTAACAGAGACTATATCTGCAACTTTATCCAGCGCTTCATTATCAATCAACAGGCTTCCTAGTAAGGACTGTTCAGCCTCTAGTGAATGGGGTGGAAGTCTTAATTTATTAATTGAATCATCGGCCATTTATTGATTATAAACGATAAAAAAAAGGCTGCCACTGGCAGCCAAAAAAATAATTTTTATTCAGTTTCTCCTAGAACAGAGATCGTAATTTCAACCACAACATCGGCATGAAGAGCGATCGATACTTTGTGATCGCCAACAATTTTCAATGGGCCATCTGGCATTCTAATTTCAGATTTTGTAACTTCATGGCCAGCCTTAACTAGTTCTTCAGCAATGTCAAAATTCGTTACAGACCCAAATAATTTACCATCCACGCCTGCCTTTTGAGTTACTTGCAAAGTAAAACCATCTAATTTTTTAGCACGATCCTGCGCTGACTTAAGTAAAGTCGCCTGTTGTTTTTCAAACTCGGCTTTTTTAGCCTCAAATTCAGCCATGTTAGATTCTGTTGCTCTTTTTGCTTTGCCTTGAGGAATTAAAAAGTTCCTACCATAACCGTCTTTGACTTTAACCACATCACCAAGGTTACCTAAGTTAGCAATTTTTTCTAATAATATAACTTGCATGCCTATCTCCTTAATGTTTGTCAGTGTATGGAAGAAGTGCTAGGAATCGAGCACGCTTTACAGCTGTCGTTAACTGTCTTTGGTAGCGAGCTTTTGTACCAGTAATTCTAGCTGGAATAATCTTACCATTCTCTAAAATGAAGTCTTTCAGCAAATCAACATCTTTGTAATCAACTTCTTTGATACCTTCTGCTGAAAAGCGACAGTATCTTCTTCTTCTTATCATATCTCTTGCCATATCATTTACTCCTTATCTTATATTCTTGAATATGAAATATTAGATGATTGGATTTTTTTGATTTTCTATCTAAAAAACCTTTAAATTGGTAAGTTTCGTTTATCGTCAAATCTTCTTTTACCAAATCACCAATCATTACTGCGTTTATTTCAAATTCAACAAATTTAAAAAAATTTTTTTTACTTGAATCTTCAAAATGGATTATTAAGTTTCTGATTGGAACGTTTGCTGGTGAGTATCTAATATCATCTAAACCTAACACCTTTCCAGTCAACACTAATTCATTCAAGATTCGCTAGTTTCCTCTTCCTTTTTTTCAACTGTTTCTTTATCACCAACGATTGTTTTCGATTTTTCCTCTTTCATCATTGGAGATGGAGCAGTCACTGCATTTTTAGTTGCGAAAGTAAGGTGTCTTAAAACAGCATCATTAAATTTGAATGATGTCTCTAGCTCTTCAAGTGTTTTTTGATCACATTCAATATTCATTAAAACATAATGAGCTTTATGAATTTTTTGAATTGGATACGCTAACTGTCTTCTTCCCCAGTCTTCAAGACGGTGAATGTTGCCAGAGTTTGTTTTTAGGAGGGTTTGATATCGCTCGATCATCGCAGGAACTTGTTCGCTTTGATCAGGATGAACGATAAATACAACTTCGTAATGTCGCATAGTGTTTCCTCTTGGTTATAGCCTCCAGTCAAATGCTGTGAGGCAAGGATTAAAAAAAGGAGATTATACTAACATTTTTGAGAATATCAATAAAAAACAAATTGAATTTATGACATATGATCTTTAAGATTGGGACCGTACACCTTGATTTTTAAAAACTTTATTTCATCCCTAATCTCAGCTGCTTTTTCAAATTCTAAATTTTTTGAAAACTTCTGCATACTTTTTTCAAGTTTAGAAATTTCTTTAATCAATTTTGGTTCAGTTAAATCTTCATATTTTCTATATTTTTTACGTTCACTTTGATTGATTTTAAAGGATTCTGTGTCTATTTCTTTTTCAATAATATCTTTAATTTTTTTTCGAACCCCGGCTGGAGTGATATTGTTTTCTGTATTGTAGGCAATTTGTCGCTCACGCCTGCGAGTCATTTCCTTGATGGCAGACTTCATGCTCTTGGTTTCAGTATTTGCATAAAATATTACCCTTCCATCTAGATTTCTTGCTGCCCTCCCCGCTGTTTGAATTAAAGAGCGCTCAGACCTCAAAAAACCTTCTTTATCTGCATCTAAAACTGCAACCAATCCAACCTCAGGGATATCAAGACCTTCTCTTAGAAGATTAATACCAACAAGAACATCGAATTCTTTTAAGCGAAGATCTCGAATAATCTCGACACGTTCCACAGTGTCAATATCTGAATGTAAATATTTCACCTTAATGCCATTTTCAATTAAATAATCAGTTAAATCTTCTGCCATCCTTTTTGTGAGTGTGGTGACCAACACCCTGTTTTCCTGTTCAATGGTTTTTTTTATCTCGCCTAAAAGATGATCAACCTGCGAGTCTGCTGGATATACTTCTATCGCAGGATCCACCAAGCCGGTTGGTCGAGCAACCTGTTCCACGATGATTTTTGAGCGCTTATCTTCATAATCTGCTGGAGTTGCCGATACAAAAACACATTGCTTCATAAGGTTTTCAAACTCCTCAAATTTTAATGGACGATTATCCATGGCGGACGGCAATCTAAACCCAAAATCAACCAGATTTTCTTTTCTCGCCCTGTCCCCTTTATACATCCCCCCCACCTGAGGGATCGTAACGTGGCTTTCATCAAAGAACATTAAGGCATTGTCAGGTAGGTAATCAATTAATGTAGGAGGCGCTTCTCCTGGGCCCCTTCCTGATAAATGCCTTGAATAGTTTTCTATCCCCTTACAAAAACCAATTTCATTCAACATCTCAATATCAAATTTTGTTCTTTGTTCTATACGCTGTGCTTCAACCAGTCTTTTTTCTTTGAGGTAAAAATTCACCCGGTCATGGAGCTCTACTTTAATCTTTTCAATAGCATTCACTACGGTTTGTCGGGGGGTGACATAGTGACTTGATGGGTAAACCGTAAATCTTTTGATTTTATTAAACAGTTGGCCAGTTAGCGGATCGAATAGAGTGAGACTCTCAACTTCATCGTCAAACATCGAGATCCGTAACGCAGTTTCTGAGTTTTCAGCTGGGAATATATCAATAACATCTCCACGGACGCGGAATGTTCCTCTTGCAAAATCAAAATCATTTCGATCGTACTGCATCGAGACAAGTCTTTGCACAATATTTCTTTGCAAGATTTTTTCACCAGACTGAATGTGCAACACCATTCCTTGGTAATCAACTGGGTCGCCAATTCCATAAATGGCTGAAACCGAAGCAATAATAATAGAATCGTCGCGTTCTAAAAGTGCTTTAGTTGCAGAGAGACGCATTTGTTCAATGTGGTCGTTAATGCTCGAATCTTTTTCAATAAAAAGGTCTCTGGCAGGAACGTAAGCCTCAGGTTGGTAATAATCGTAGTAGGAAACAAAATATTCAACGGAATTATTTGGAAAAAATTCTTTGAATTCAGAATATAGTTGCGCCGCCAAAGTTTTATTTGGCGCCATCACAATGGCAGGCCTTCCTGTTTGAGCAATAACATTTGCAATCGTGAATGTTTTTCCAGAGCCTGTTACACCAAGCAATGTTTGAAACTTCTCATTGCGATTAATACCATCTATCAGTTGCTCAATAGCTTTTGGCTGATCTCCTGATGGCTCAAACGGAAGAGCTAACTCATATGGACTGTTTGGATATTTTTTAAACTCGACTTCATTCATAAACTATAAATACTATCAGCAAAAGAACTTTATAGTCTCAGTTCAGTCACTAAAAGATGAAAAAAATAATATTATCTCTCATTCTCTTATCAACAACTGCAGTAGCCTATGATCAAGCTGCATTAATGCATGCTTACAACTCTGTGGTGATGATTAGAGGGTATCAAGAAAATGGTTCACTTGGGTATGGGTCTGGAGTGATTGTTGGGGAAAATGAAATTGTTACTAATTGCCATGTGCTTCGCGGTACGAAAAAGCCTTGGGTATCTCAGGGTGATACCACTTACTCAATTGTTTCGGTTAAATCAAATGCTTGGCATGATCTATGTTTATTGGAGGTTCATAACCTAAATCGAACGCCAATACCATTAGGTACTTCTGTGTTAAATAAAAATGATGAGGTGGTAGGTATCGGGCACTCAAATGGTGCGCCTGTACCATTAACTATCGGCGGGTTAATCATTGCAACATATCCAAATCAAAATGGAAACCTTATTCTTTCCAGCGCTAAATTTCGCCTTGGTGCTAGCGGAAGTGGTCTGTTTAATATGAACGGTGAACTTGTTGGCATTAATACCTTTAAGACTACAGGGTATGGAACCTATTATGCTGTTCCTGTTGAATGGTTAAAAGAGCTTATGGCTAAGAAAGAGTATGATGAGTTTCCAATTGATGGGAAGGCTCTTTGGGAGGAAGATGAAGACAAAAAGCCATACTATTTAAGAATTGCCATACCCAAAGCAAAAATGGAGTGGGATAAAGTCGTACCGTTAGCTAAAGAATGGACTAAAACAGAACCTAACAATACGGAAGCATGGTATGAGCTTGGGTATGCTTATTTGTCTATGGAAAAATATATTGAAGCAAAAGAAGCATTCTTAAAATCGAATCAATGCGACAAGAATAACATTGATCCGTTATTTGAGTTAGCTAAATTGTTTAAAGAAGATGACCCTAATGTAGCGTATGCATATTATCAAAAATTAAATCAAATAAATATGGATAAGGCGCTGGAAATAAAAGATCTTTTTGAGAAATAATTCTTCACGCGTAGTCATTTATTTTGTAGAATCTTAATCTTTAAACACTTTAATTTTAGAACCCGCTTTGTCCGACAATATTACTTTATCTTCTGCAGTACAACGTATCAAAGAATCCCCTACTCTAGCTGTTACTGCAAAAGCCTCATTATTAAAATTACAGGGAATAGACATTATTGGCTTAGCAGCAGGCGAGCCTGATTTTGATACGCCTGAGTTTATTAAGCAGGGTGCTATCCAAGCTATCAATGATGGTAAAACAAAATATACACCGGTTGGTGGCATACCCTCATTAAAAAATGCCATTGCTGATAAGTTTAAAAATGACAACGGCCTAGATTACAAGGCAGAAGAAATTGTTGTCGGTGTTGGCGGTAAGCAGTGTATTTTTAATTTATGTTTATCTGTTTTAGACGCTGGTGATGAAGTTGTGATTCCTGCACCGTATTGGGTTTCATATGAAGATATCGCTGTCCTCACCGGTGCTGAAGCAAAAATTATTTCAACAACTATTAAAGATAATTTTAAAATTACTGCAGAACAACTAAATGTAGCCCTTACAGAAAAAACAAAGTTAGTTTTTTTAAACTCGCCTTCGAATCCAACAGGGTCTGTTTACACAAAAGAAGAGTTACTTCAACTGGCAACAGTCCTTCATAAATATCCTAATGTGATCATTGCCTCCGACGACATTTATGAACATATTAATTTAAATGATCAAGATTTTAATAATATTGTGATGGAAGATCCTAGTTTAAAAGATAGGTCCGTCATTCTAAATGGAGTATCTAAAGCCTATTCTATGACTGGATGGCGAATCGGTTATGCTGCTGGACCAACAAAAATTATAAAAGCGATGACGAAATTACAATCACAGTCAACTTCTAATCCGTCATCAATATCTCAGGCTGCTGCTGAAACAGCCCTAAGAGGTAACAATGAATGCATAGCAGAAATGGTTAAGGAATTTAAGCTAAGACATACTTATGTTGTTGAAAATATAAACAATATTGACGGATTAAGCTGCATTCCAGCCGAAGGCGCTTTTTATGCATTTCCTTATGCTCAAGATGCGATAGATCGGTTGTTTAAAGCAAATGTGATTTCAAAAAATAACGATATCGGATTCTGTGAATACCTATTAGATAAAGCCAACGTAGCTGTTGTTCCTGGATCAGCTTTTGGTGCTGAAGGTTATTTCAGGTTATCGTTTGCAACCTCTATGGAAAATTTAGTTGAGGCTATTTCGCGAATTAAAAAAGCAGTAGAAATTTAATCGTATTTCATATTGACCAAAAGCCATTTTCTGTTTACCATCTCACTTCTCTTCCCCAATAGCTCAGTCGGTAGAGCAACGGACTGTTAATCCGTGTGTCCCTGGTTCGAGCCCAGGTTGGGGAGCCAAATTCAAAGCCACATCAGATGATGTGGCTTTTTTTATAATACTTTCTGATAAAGTCGTTTGACAAAATTAAATCTAAACAACATTACCAGTACTGCACAAAGAATAATACTAAAGACCACCACCATTGAAACAATATCAATGATCTGTTCTGATCCTGGGACATTATAAGTTAAAGGAATGGATGCCAACACCGCCGCAGCCAACCCTTTAGGCGCCATCATTGAAATATAGGATTTATCAGTAAAGTTCGTCTCTTTAAATAAAAGCTTTGTCATTGGGATTCTTAAGATAAATATGAAAAAAACTAACACAATAGCAAAGGCGAGAAGATTGTATTCTTTTATCTCGAACTGGATTCCCAAAAAAATAAAAAAGAAGATCTTTAACAAAAAAACTAACTCTCTATAAAAATCTAATTCTGTTTTTGTGAGCGGCTTAATTTCATGTTTAGCCAAAATAAAATTATTAATAAAACTAAATGATTTGTAGTTAGTGAGGATTAAACCAAATGCCAATGCTGCAATTGGGCCAGAATAACCAAACATCTCAGTTAATCCATAGACAATAAATAGCCACGCAATCGTTGTTGTGAGAGTGTTAGGGAAGTTTTTTATTTTATCGATAATAATGAGCCACATTGTTCCTGCAAACAGACCAAACACGATGGCCATGACAAAAGACGAGCCAATGCTCGAAATAAATTTAATGATATTGAAAGCCTGACCATGTTCGTAAAATTCAACAAGGGAGAATAAGGTAAGAATGCAGAGTACGTCAGTTGCTGCTGATTCAAGTAGCAAAGTGGTTTTAGTGGTTGGCTCAATATCTAAAACATTTGTAATTGGCACAACCACTGCTGAGGATGTACCGCCCAAAATAACTCCAAGCATCAAGCTAGAAATAAAATTTAAATCTAAAAAACTTAAGGAAAACAAACACACAATTATAGTGGTAACAATAAAACTAGCCAGGGTTAAAAAACCTGAAGTTTTAAATGAATTCATCAGGACCCTAAAATTTAAAGAGCACCCACTTTCGAAAAGAATTACCACCAAAGCAATCGTCGTAATCACCTGACCAATTTTTCCAAAATCCGAGGACGAAACCAGATGAAGAACTGGACCAATAACAATGCCAAAGATGATTAGAATTAACACATCCGGAATTAAGGTCTTTTTAAAAACAAAACTTAAGGCATGAGCAGCAAAAATAAGCAGTCCTACAGCGAGAATTATTTGGTACATAATTTTTAGATTTTTAAATAATTACATATAATAACCCGATGCAAAAAATTGTAAATGAAATTGATGTCGCCTTGATTGGTGGTGGCATAATGAGTGCCACATTGGCAACAATTCTTCATGAAATTGACCCAAAATTAAAAATTCACCTCTTTGAAAAGTTACCTTCTTTTGGCGAAGAGAGTTCTGCCGCCTTAAATAATGCAGGCACAGGTCACGCAGGAAATTGTGAATTAAATTACACACCTGAGAAAAATAATAAAATCAATCTCAATAAAGCCCTTTCAGTCTGTGAAATGTTCGAGCTGTCCTTACAATTGTGGGCTTATATTGTTAAAAACGATAAGAGTATTGCTCCTGAAACCTTTATCACCAAATCTTCACATGCAAGTTTTGTATGGGATAAAAAACATACAGAATTTTTAGAAAAAAGATTTAAGCTAATAAGCAAGCAACCTCTTTTCAAGGGAATGACCTTTACAAAAGATGCACAGACAATTAAATCATTATTTCCTCTTCTCATCAAAGGTCGAAAAAATAATGAGAACATCTCTCTTACAAATTATGAATACGGCACGGATATAAATTTTGGTCAGTTAACATCTATATTAATTAAAAGATTACTGAAAAATCCATCTTTCAAAATACATACCAATGAACACGTAACCAAAATCAAAAAAATGAATAACGGTTACCAATTTCAAACACAATTAGGCCAGGTACATACAAAGTTTATTTTTTTAGGTGCGGGTGGTAATTCAATTAAAATTCTTCAGAACCTCAAATTACCTCAAGCCAAAGGTTATGGTGGTTTTCCAATCAGTGGTAAATGGTTGGTATGTGACAATCAAGCTATCATTAAACAGCATAAGGGTAAGGTGTATAGTCAAGCCGAGACAGGAGCACCTCCGATGTCTGTGCCTCATCTCGATATTCGTAACATCAACGGCAAACAATCATTATTATTTGGTCCATTCGCCGGTTTTACTTTTAAATTTTTAAAATCAGGCTCATTTTTAGATTTTCCCAGCTCCATCAAATTATCAAATTTGAAAGAAATACTAACTGTTGGTATCAAAAATTTAAATCTTGTCTCCTACTTAGTAAAACAGGCTTTACAAAATCATACAAACCGAATGAAACATTTAAGGAAATTCTATCCCGAGGCAAAGTCATCCGACTGGGAATTAATATCTGCCGGACAAAGAGTTCAGATTATCAAACCTTCAGATGGTTTGTTTGGTAAATTAGAATTTGGAACAGAGATTATTTATGATAACAATAAAACTCTGGCTGCCCTATTGGGTGCTTCTCCAGGTGCATCAGTTTCTGCTGCATCAATGTTAGAGATTGTTGAAAAGTGCTTTTTGAATAAGAATCAGGAATATAGGAAAAAATTAAGGGTAATTTTCCCAAGCTATGGAATAAAATTGAATGAAAATCCAAGCAAGCTACAAACACTGAGACGCTCCTACAGAAAAATTCTGAAGCTACTTTAGATTTCTTCTGATTTCAGATACACAAATCCCTGTGGCAACAGAGACATTCAAACTTTCAATAGACCCTGACATTGGGATTGAGAATGTTAAATCACACTTATCTTTGGTCAACCTTCTAATTCCCTTACCCTCAGAACCCATGACCAAGGCAACATTCCCGGAGAAGCTTTGATCATAAATTGACAACTCCGAATAACCATCAGCAGCATAAATAAAAAAGTTATGTTCTTTTAATAAGTCAATTGTTCGTGATAAATTTGTCACTGAAAAAAAAGGGATGTGATTAACTGCTCCACTTGCCACCTTTGAAACAACCGGGGTGATCCCGACAGAGTTATTTTTCGGTACAATTATCCCGCTCAAATCGAAAGCGCTGGCAATCCTAAAGCAAGCACCTAAATTATGTGGGTCCTGAACTTCATCAAGGATCAAAAAAAAGTGTTGCTTAGTAGCATCAGCGAGAAAATCCTCAAGGCTCAGTTTTGAGAAAGATTCTTTTTTACTCGATGCAGCAATAAACTGATGACTGTTATCACTAAAGCTTCTCTTAAACCACTGGACATCCATAAAACTCACAGGGATCTTATTTTTTTGAGCAATCTCAATGATTCTCCCCATTTTTTCTGAATTTCGATCTTGACAAACAAATAGTTGATCCACATGATTGCTTCTAACGGCCGAATCAACTGAATGAATCCCATAAATTAAATTAGTCATTCTATAAATTCTTTAAATAAGTAAAATCCATTTTTCCAAGATCTAAATCCACTCGAATGAGTTTTACCGCTAACTCATCACCCAGTCTAAATTTTTTCTTTGTTTTTTCACCTTCGAGCATCTGTTTTTCTTTATTAAAGACAAAGTAATCATTTCCGAGCTCCGTTACATGAACCAACCCTTCAATATGTAAATGAGGAATTTCAACAAAAATTCCAAAATTTGTCACGCTAGAAATAACAACATCAAATTTTTCACCAATCCTATCTTTCATGTAAAAACATTTCAACCAATTTTCTACATCTCGAGTTGCTTCATCTGCCCTTCTCTCAGTAGATGAGCAATGATTGCCAATAGATTCTAAATTATCTGTTTTAATTTTCTTTTTATTTAAAAAAGATTTAATTAAACGATGCACAACCAAGTCCGGGTATCTTCGAATTGGTGAAGTAAAGTGGGTATATTTTTCGTACGCCAGACCAAAATGACCCTTGTTTTCGGCACCGTAGTTAGCTTGCTGCATTGACCGTAAAATCATGGTTTGCAACATCTGAAAATTTTCTTTATTTTTAATTTTATTGATTAGCTCTTCATAATCCTTCACATCTGGACTTAAACCACCTTCCATGTGTACTTTGAAGTCTGATAAAACTGATTTTAAGATTTCAAGCTTTTCTTCCTTTGGTTTTTCATGATTTCTAAACAGCCCAATTTTTTTTGATAATAGATAATCGGCCGCACTAACATTCGCCGCAAGCATACACTCTTCGATTAATCGATGCGCCTCATTTCGTGACAAAGGGACTATATCTTTAATTTTTCCACCCTCATCGAATAAAATTTGAGATTCAATTCGATCAAACTCAATTGCATGCCTCTTATTTCTGGCCTCACTGAGAACTTCATAAACTGACTTTAAGGTATTAAGGTATTCGATTAATTTTTTTGGATGCTCTTTTTGATTCTGTTTTTGAAAAATCAACTGGTCAACTAAAGTATAGGTCAAGCGATATTTTGAATTAATTACCGCTGGGTAAAACTCATATGATTGAAGTTCTCCTTTTTTTGTAATAACCATATCTGCAATCATGACCAATCGATCAACATGTGGGTTGAGCGAACATAATCCATTGGAAAGCTTTTCTGGAAGCATGGGAATAACCCTGCGCGGAAAATAAACTGAATTTCCCCTATCAAAAGCTTCTTTATCTAGAGCAGATCCCTCTTTAACATAGTGGCTAACATCTGCGATACCCACCAGTAACTTAAAATACTCTTTGTGGTTTTCAGCATACACTGCGTCATCGAAATCTTTAGCTGTTTCACCGTCAATGGTTACAAAGAAATGATTTCTCAAGTCAATTCGGTCTTTCAAATCGCCATCAGAAATCTCAGAAATTTTCTCTAATTCTTTTTCAATTTTTTTATCAAACTTGAAAGGAAGGTTGTGTTTTCTAAGAGCGATTTCAATTTCGATACCACTGTCATCTAATTTTCCAATTATCTCAATGATCTGTCCCATCGGTTTGATATTCATGGCTGGTTGGGTAGTAATTTCTACCTCGACTATATCCCCTGGGACTGCATCCATGTCTTTGCCGTAAGGAATAATGATATCTTGATGAATTCTTTTGTCCTCTGCAGCGACGATGGTCACCCCATACGACTGAACCACACGACCAACCAGGACTGTATTACATCTTTCTAAAACTTCAACGATGGTTCCTTCAGCCTTCCCTTTACGATCCAAGCCAGAAATTTGTACCATCACCCGATCGTTATGAAAAGCTTTACTCATTTCTTTTTGATTTAAAAAAACATCATCATGTTCTGGCTCATCTGGGATTAAAAAACCATAACCATCCGGATGACCCTGAACCTTTCCGGAGATACAATTGAGTTTTTCTGCAATACAAAACACATCTTTTCTATTTTTTAAAATCTGACCGTCCCTTCTCATGGCTTTTAAACGATGAGTTAAGGGTTCTTCTTCTGATTTTTTTATACGCAATAACTTAATGAGCTCATTTTTTTTAATTGGGGTGCCATATTTCTTCATGACATCAAGTATGAATTCTCGACTCGGAATGGGATGTGCGTACTTCTGAGACTCTCTCTTAAAAAACGGATCTTTAGACCTTTTATTTGATTTTGTTTTAGCTGTTTTTCGCATATAAATTCCGGTGATTTCTATCAATGCTATTACTATCTAACCCAAAACCATAGACATAGAGATTTGGCAGTTCCAATCCCTTAAAATCTGCATCAATTTTTGCTTTCGTATTGGGTTTATAAAATAAAACACAGGAGGTAACCGTTTTGGCGCCCAGTCTTTTTAAAGTTGAAACACATTCATAAAGAGTTTTTCCCTCGTCAAGGATATCGTCAATCAATAATACATGCTTATTCAACACTTCATCTCTGCGGGGTTTATGAATCCAAAGACCATTTTCTATACCATTATTATCAATATATCTTGAGTAGTGTAAGTAATTTATATGAAGTGCTTTATGGTTTAACAGTGGTAATAAATGCCCTGCAAAAACAAGGGATCCTGTCATTACCGGAGCGAAAACCATTTCCTTGGTCTTAGTTTTGGCGTTTATTTGATTAGCTAAATTGTTAATTGATGAGATGATATCTTTATATGTATAAAGACAGCGGTCCGTTATTGGAGAAATCATTTAATTTCTCTTATATAAGCTTTTAATTCTTTACCAAATTCACTATTTTTGATTCCATAATCAATATTCGCCATCAAATAACCTAACTTTGAGCCACAATCATATCGCTTACCCTTGAATGTATAAGCAAAGACCTCTTCTTGCTTTAACATTAATTTAATGCCATCGGTTAACTGAATCTCGTTTCCAGCACCAAAAGAAGTTTTTTCTAAAAAAGACATCAATGTATTCGAAAAAACATATCGGCCGACAACCCCAAGGTTTGATGGTGCAAATTCTGGATCAGGTTTCTCAATGATATTACTTAATTTCACAAGATCTGAATCAAAATTATTGGAGTCAATCATGCCATATTTTTTGGATTCCGATTTGTCTACATTTTGAACGGCAATCACAGACTTTTGCTGCTCATCATACTGCTGAACTAATTGGGTCAACACACCAGGTTGAGCATCGATCAAGTCATCTGCCAGAGATACCGCAAATGGCTCATCTCCAACAACTGGCTTTGCTTGTAAGATTGCATGTCCTAAACCAAGAGGTTCGCCTTGTCTGATATAAATACAAGAAACATCTTTCGGAACAATTTGGTTCATTTCATCCATTAATTTTGCTTTTTTTTCATCAACATTGGAAAATCGCTCAAGGGTAGAATCGAAATGATCTGTAATTGCTCGTTTGGATTTACCCGTAATAAAAATGAGATCTTTAAAGCCAGCCTCAATGGCTTCTTCAACCGCATATTGAATTAATGGCTTGTCAACAATGGGTAGCATTTCCTTTGGTGTTGCTTTTGTTGCGGGTAAAAAACGAGATCCGAGTCCGGCAACGGGAAAAATAATTTTTCTTAATTTTTTCATATCTTAAACTTTATTAAAGTGAACCTTATATCCTGCAAAGGATTCGTTATTTTCATAAATAAATTACATTTAATAATATAAATAAATAATTGATTTTATTACCATTTATTTATTTTTTCATAATCTTTGTTATTTGCATTCACCCAGGATTCAGACTTTAGTCCAATCTCTTTTTTCCAGAATGGTGCATCAGTCTTTAAAAAATCTATTATAAACTCACACGCCCTAAACGCCTCTGTTCGATGTGCCGAAGTTACTGCAACCAATACAATCTCATCATTTAAGTTTAATTTACCAAAACGGTGAATTATATTTACATCGAAAATATCCCATGCCCTTCTTGCCTTCTCCTCAATTTCTAACAAGGCTTTTTCAGTCATGCCTGGGTAAAATTCAATTTCCATTGACGTCAGTGTATCAGACTTATCCTCTTTAAAATCACGTACATAACCAACAAAGGTTACCAGGGCGCCAACACCACTATCATCAGAACGTTTTATTTTTTTTACTTCAGAATTAATATCAAAACCGTCTTGTTGAATTCTTACCATAGCTCAACCTCCGGTAATCGGTGGGAAAAAAGCAACCTCATCACCATCATTAAGGCTTAAATCCCAGTCTACTACCAATTCTTGGTTGACAGCGGCCTTGATATTTTTGACATTATCAATTTGCTGATATTGTTGTCGAAGATGGTTTATTAACTCTCTAATTGAGGCAACATCAGCCTTATATTCGACATCCAATTCATTGATTTTTAACTCTTCACGAAGTTTTGCAAAAAACAGCACCTTAATCATCTTCTTTTTGCTCACCTTTTTCTATCAAAGAGTCCTCAAACTCCAATAATTCATTCGGATCATCCTGTAATTCAACTTTTTCTATCTGGGAAAAACGGCGTGATATTTTTTGAGATGTAATATGAACATCTTGTGCATTTTCATGGGCCATTCTGATGTTATCAGCTAACTTCTTCATTCTCTGATCAAATCTTTCGAATTCCTTGCCAAGCTTTCCTAACTCTGACTTGATAATATGCACCTGCTTTCTTGTTTCAACATCTTTTAATACAGCCCTTGCTGTATTTAATACAGCCATTAGGGTGGTTGGTGACACAACCCAGACCTTATGATTCAAAGAGTCTTGAATGAGTTCTGGATGGTAGGCATGAATTTCGGCAAATACTGCCTCTGCCGGAACAAACATCACTGCTCCATCTGAAGTTTCATCAGGAATTATATATTTAGTGGATATATCAGTAATATGTTTACGAACATCTAACTTAAATTGTTTTTCTGCTTTTATTTTTTCTGGCTCACTTAAAGAGGTATCAAACATTTTTTGATAATTTTCCATGGGAAATTTAGAGTCAACTGCTACCGTGCCTGTTGGCTCCGGGAGAAATAAAACACAGTCAGCGCGACTTCCATTCTTGAAGGAATGTTGAAAAGAAAAAGAATCGGGTGGCAGTATATTTTTAACTAAACTCTCAAGCTGCAATTCACCATAAGCACCTCGTGACCTTTTGTCTCCCAACAATTCCTGCAGGCTAACAACATTTGTGGTTAAGCCATCAATTTTCTTTTGAGCCTCGTCAATTGTAGCCAACCTTTCCATAACGCTTAAAAAAGTCTCATTAGTTTTTTTAAATCCCTCTTCAAGTCTTTCATGCACCTTGCCAGTTATTTCCTCAAGACGGGTATCAACAGATTTGGTGAGTGAATCAATTGAAGCCAGAAGCTGCAATGTGGTGTTTTTAAGGGAAGACTGGATCGACTCTTGCTGAATCTTGCCCTGGTTCTGAAGCGCTTGATTAAGTTTCTCAACCACCTCGGTTTTTAATTGATTAATAATCTCTTGCTGACTAACTTTTAGGTTTTCTAATACGTCACGATTATATTTAAACTCTTCACTCACGAGCTTATTAAATCGATCCGTAGTTTTGTTTAAAGAATCATTAAAGTCTTGGAGTATTTTACGATGGTGCTCATTTAATTCTGAATTGATATCATTGTTGGCGGGTCGCTGTTTAGTTAGGACCATAAAAACTGCAACGATAACTATGATTAAAGCGCCTAGAATTAGATATTCAAACATGAATCATATCCAATTGATTAGAATTCAAAAAAGAATCTAGCTGCCGCTCTTCGCCCTTAGGTAACTTGAAATGTAGAGTCACATTATCATCAAATTCTTTTTTAATAACCTCACCTTTTATTTTAGAAACTAATTTAATAAATTGTTCTAAAATATTGTATTTAATAACTATTTTAAAAAAATTATACTCCACATATTGAATAAATTTTCCCATATCAAGGGCCATTTGTGCCGCTTCGCTATACGCCTTCACCAACCCTCCAGTACCTAAATTTATTCCTCCATAGTAACGAACAACCAGCACTGCGGTATTAATCATAGCCCTTCCCTCTAAAATATTTAATAAGGGTTTACCTGCGGTCCCTGAAGGTTCACCATCATCAGAAAAGTATGCATCAATACCATGTTCATTCTTAGTTCTAAGGGCATAAACAATATGGCTCGCATTACCAAAAGGTTCTTTCCACAAACGAGCTAACTTTTTCTTAAGTGAGCTTAGATTGTCGCAAGGTATAACTTGGCTTAAGAATTTAGATTTATTTACCACTGTTTCTTTGAACCCTGTTTCCCTTTCAACAACAACCACTAAAACAACCCTTCCAAAACACCCTTGGAGTTAACGTCAATTGACTCTGCCGCTGGTTTAAGAGGTAATCCTGGCATAGTCATAATTGGACCACAAATGATTACAATAAAGCCGGCTCCATTTTTTAGATCAAGATCTTTGATCTCCAAGGTATGATTCAATGTTGCACCAAGTTGCGCAGGGTCAGATGAAAAAGAATAAGGTGTTTTAGCAATGCAAACAGGCATTCTTTTTACTCCACTTAAATCCTCAAATTCTTTTAATTTTTTTCTTGCTAACGCTGACAATTTAATTCCTTTTGCCCTATATATACTTTTAGCAATGGTTTCTATCTTAGTGAGAATCGGTTGATTTAATCCATACAATGTACGTGCTTTATTTTTCTTCTGACATAACTTCACAATATCTTTTGCTAAGTGAGTTGCCCCTGCTGCACCCCTCTCCCAATGCTCACACAAGTGCATACTCACACCCTCTGATTCGATCAACTGTCTCAGTAATGATATTTCCTTGACAGAATCAAATTTAAATCTGTTTACCGCAACAACTACATTCATTCCAAACTGATTTAAACAATTTTGTATGTGGCGTTGCAAATTCTCAAATCCCTTGTTAAGAGCATCAAGATTTTCTTTGTTTAATTTGTCTTTTGTAACACCGCCGTGATATTTTAAAGCTCGTATTGTAGCCACAATCACCACTGCATCAGGCATGGCTCCCAATGTTCGAGACTTGATATCCATAAATTTTTCAGCACCAAGATCAGCACCAAAGCCTGCCTCAGTCACAACATAATCAGCTAACTTCTGGCCCGCTCGAGTGGCCATTACGCTATTACAGCCATGAGCAATATTTGCAAAAGGTCCTCCATGAATAATGACTGGGGTCTCAAATATTGTTTGCACTAAGTTTGGCTTAAAAGCGTCTTTTAGTAACGCTGTCATTGCGCCATGAGCCTTAATCTGTCTAGCATAAATCGGCTTGCCATTTTTACTAAAAGCGATCAAAATTTTACCGAGGCGAAGCTTTAAATCATCCATATCTTTAGCCAAACAAAATATTGCCATCACTTCTGATGCCACCGTAATATCAAACTTTGAGTCTCGTTCATAACGAAGACCATCTTGATGAATCCTTCTCAATGAGCGGTCGTTCATATCCAAACAGCGCCTTACTTGAATTTTTTTAATATCTATATTTAGCTTGTTGCCGTGGTAAATATGATTATCAATCATCGCAACCAGTAAATTATTTGCAGAGGTGATGGCATGAAAGTCTCCAGTAAAATGGAGGTTAATTTCTTCCATGGGCAAGACCTGAGAATATCCTCCCCCAGTCGCGCCACCCTTCATTCCAAAAACTGGGCCTAGGGAAGGCTCCCTGAGGCAGGCAATTGATTTTTTTCCTATTTTTCTGAGAGCGTCTGAAAGGCCCACTGTGGTGGTGGTTTTACCCTCACCGGCCGGGGTTGGGCTCATGGCAGTAACTAAAATAAGTTTTGCGTTTTTTTTACGGTTTGGGATGGAGTTAATCTTTGCAATATGTTTACCAAATGTCGTTAAGTCAGTGGATTTTAAGTTTATTTTCTTAGCTATACTAGTAATATCTCTTAGCTTTTTGGTCTGAGATATTTGCAAATCTGATTTCATACTCTATCCTCTAATTTTTCTTTTAGATCATCTGGCTTCAGTCCAGAAAATCGTTGAATAAAATCAAACACAAAGCTTCTTATAAAAAGATCTTTTCTTAATCCTAGCAATGTTGTACTAGGTTCAAATAAATGACTCAAGTCAATTGCTTTTAAATCAATATCTTTATTCTTATCGTATGCCATTTCAGCAACTAATCCAATCCCTAAATTGAGATTGACATAGGTTTTAATCACATCTGCATCAATTGCTGTAAGAACTATATTGGGTGATAAATGGGCCTGTTTAAATGCTTTTGAAACACTCGTACTGCCAGTAAAGGCATAATCATAAGTGATGATAGGATGCTGAGACAAATCATTTAACGTAATCGTGCTATCTAACTGATTTAAAGGATGATTCACTGGCGCGACTAGGATCCGATTCCATTGATAACATGGAATGGTAAAAATTTTGTCATTTAGGCCAATTGACTCGGTGGCTATACCAATATCCGCCACCCCTTTTTCTACCTGATCCGTGACTTGATCTGGATTTCCTTGATGGATATTTAATTTTATATTCGGGTATTGTTTTACAAACCATTCAACAACCTTAGGTAATTTATATCTTGCCTGCGTGTGTGTCGTCGCGATGGTGAAGACACCATCTTCGGATGAAGCGTAATTATCTGAAATATGCCTGATATTTTTTACTTTCTTTAAAATATCATCTATGGCCTCATAAACATATTGACCAGGCTCGGTCAGTCCCACTAACCTTTTACCGTTTCTGACGAAAATCTTTACTTTAATTTCATCTTCAAGCAACTGAATTTGTTTACTCACCCCAGGCTGAGAGGTATGCAGATTGTCAGCCGCATTGGAAACATTAAAATTACAATTCACAATTTCATATACACACCTAAGTTGCTGTAATTTCATATAACTTTTTTTTATATAAGTAGTTATTTATATTATTATTTTATATATAAAATCTGCTATAGTTCAAGCTGTTTTTAATAATTTTTTTTATGCTTTTCACTTTATCTGGCTTTATTATCGGTTTACTCATCGGGCTTACAGGTGTTGGGGGTGGCTCCTTAATGACGCCACTGCTCATGCTGTTCTTTAAAGTTCCTGCTGCGATTGCTGTTGGTACTGATTTACTGTATGCCTCAATAACAAAATCTGTTGGTATCTTTAAACATCAAAAACTTGGTCATATTGAATGGCCGATTGTTAAAGACTTGATGACAGGAAGTGTGCCTGCTGCAATATTAACAAGCTTCTTTTTGAGCTTAAACCTTGTTCAAGAGGGAAATATGACGAGCTTTATTGAAGTCTTTCTTGGGATAGCGTTAATCGTAACTTCTGTTGCAATTTTCTTTCAACCTTTGATTATTAATAAATCCTTAAAGAGACCATCATTAAGTGAAAAAAAACGAAAAAGTATAACTATTATCTTGGGTATAATATTGGGCTTTATTGTGACACTCACTTCAGTTGGGGCTGGTGCTATTGGGGTGACGATGCTTCTCATTTTATATCCGAAGCTACCAATAAAAAAAATTATTGGGACTGACATTGCCCATGCAGTTCCCTTAACACTAATCAGCGGTATTGGTCATGCATCTATAGGCACTGTAGACTTGGAGCTTTTAATCGTTCTACTTGTTGGGTCTATCCCTGGAGTTTGGCTAGGTGCTAAGCTGAATGCCAAGGCAAACGATGAATGGATCAGACTATTGCTCGTTATTATTTTATTTGGAATTGCATTAAAACTATTAGGTAATCACATCAATGTATAAATATGACCATTATGATAGAAAAATAGTTAATCAGAGAGTTGATCAGTATGAAGATCAGCTCAATCGTTACTTTAATAAAGAACTAACTGATGAGGAATTCAGGCCTTTAAGACTTCAAAATGGTCTTTACATTCAACGTCATGCTCCGATGCTTAGGGTGGCTATTCCTTATGGTCTTCTGTCATCAAACCAATTAAGGACACTGGCTGATATAGCTGATGAATTTGATCGTGGATATGGCCATTTTAGTACCAGACAGAACATTCAATACAATTGGCCTAAGTTAGAAGATACGCCAAAAATTTTACGCAAACTAGCAGATGCAGAAATGCATGCCATACAAACCTCAGGAAACTGCATTAGAAATATCACGACAGATCCTTATGCTGGCGTCACTCCAGATGAAATTGTCGATACCAGATACATTGCTGAAATCTTAAGACAATGGAGTACCTTTCACCCTGAATTTGCCCTATTACCTCGAAAATTTAAAATCTCAATCAGTGGGTCAAAACATGATCGTGCTCTGGTCAAGACGCATGACATAGGTTTGGAGCTAGTCAAAGAACAAGACAATTTGTGCGTTAATGTATTTGTTGGAGGTGGGCTTGGCAGAACCCCAGTGATTGGTCAGCTTTTAAAAGAAAAGTTACCAATTGAACATTTACTGTCATATTGCGAATCTATTATTAGAATTTACAACCTCTACGGTCGCCGAGATAACATGTATAAAGCAAGAATAAAAATTCTTGTGAAAGCACTCGGTGTCGAATCATTCAAAAAACAAGTCGAGGACGACTGGAATGATGGAAAAAACTCAACCAATCATTTAAACGATAAAGAAATTAACCGCGTTAAACAGTTTTTTACAAGTCCAAATTATGAAACAGTTGAATCAATTGATCTAGAAGATCAATTTAGGGAGGATCATAATTTTTTACATTGGATCAAAAGAAATACAAGGGAGCATATAAAAAATGGTTATCGGTCAGTGACCATTTCCCTAAAAGGGAAAAAACAAACAGCTCCAGGTGACATACAATCGAGCGAAATGCGTGTTGTTGCTGATTTGGCAGACCAATATTCATTTGGAGAAATTCGATCCACTCATGAACAAAATTTAGTTCTAGCTGATGTAAAAGAAAAAGATTTATATGATGTTTACTCTGTGCTTTGTGAGAATAATCTTGGTGAAGCAAATATTGGATTAATTACTGACATCATATGCTGTCCTGGTGGTGATTTCTGTAGTCTCGCTAATGCCAAAAGCATTCCTATTGCAAAAAGTATTGATAACCTTTTTGATAATTATGACTTTTTATTTGATATTGGAACTATTTCGTTAAATATATCAGGTTGTATGAATGCATGTGGTCATCACCATGTTGGAAACATTGGTATTTTAGGGGTTGATAAAGACGGTTCAGAGTGGTATCAAATCACACTTGGTGGTCAGCAAGGTGTCAATGCCTCATTAGGAAAAGTCATTGGTCCATCATTTTCTGCAGATGAAGTACCAGCTGTGATTAAAGAAATCTTAAATGTCTATGTTGCGCAAAGAGACTCTGAAGAAGAATTATTTATAGACTGTTATAACCGTATAGGATTAGATCCGTTTAAAGAGGCAATTTATAAAAGTTAATATGGATACACAATTAATAAAAAATAAAGAATTAGTGCTAAATGATTGGTTTTGGGTAGTTCCTGACACCAGCAATGAAGAGGTAAAAAAACAAGCTGGTAAGGTTGTTCAATTTAAGTTAACAGGAGAAGATTTTCCGAGCGATGGCACATTACATAATGTGACACTTCCAGAAGCTGAAAAAGTAATCGTTCCCTTGCGTCTTTATTTATTAAAAACTGATGAAATTAAAAAGAAATATAAGGAATATGGCATCTGGATATACTCACATGACGAATTAGATCTGTTCAATCATCTGAAAGAGGATATTAATAGTTTTCCAGTGGTTGGTGTGTATGTTGAAAAATTTGCAGACGGCAGAATTTATTCGCTTGGTAATCTAATTCGCAGAAAATTATCCTACAAGAATGACCTTCGCGCCCTTGGTGACGTCTTTAAAGATCAATTATTTTATTTGGCTCGATCAGGCTTTGATAGTTTCCTTATAAAAGAAGGCTACGATGCAAAAAAAGCTCTACTTGGTCTAGATGATTTTTCATACAGCTACCAAGGCACGCTTAATCAAATGCCGTTATGGAATGAAAGATAATCGATATGAATAAGGTTCCAATGAAGATTGAGACAATTAATATCACTGAGTCGCTTCGTAATGTTGTAACAGAAAAAGAAAAATCACTCTTGCAATTAATGAGTGAACTTCCAAATCAATATAAGGCGATTACATTTGCCACAAGTATGGGTGCAGAAGATATGGTAATTACCCATGCTCTCAATAAAATTGATAGCCCAATTGAGATATTTACTCTAGATACCGGCAGGCTTCATCAAGAAACATATAACCTTATCTCTGAAGTAAATCAAAATTATTCAACACAAATTAAGGTGTACAGCCCATCATCAAATGATGTTGAAAATTATGTTTCCGAATATGGCATCAATGATTTTTATAATTCTTTGGAGTCAAGGAAAGAATGTTGCCGAGTGAGAAAAATCAAGCCTTTAAAGAGAGCTTTAAATGGTAAAGACGCATGGATTACTGGAATTCGATCCGAGCAGTCTATAACTAGATCAGATACCAAGTTAATTGATAGAGATCCGACTTTTAATCTTGATAAAATCAGTCCCCTACTCGATTGGACTGAGGATGAAGTTTGGACATATATCAAAATTAATGATGTCCAATACAACAAACTCCATGATCATTTTTTCCCAAGTATTGGATGTGAGCCTTGTACACGTGCAATTTCTGTGGGTGAGGATGTCCGTGCAGGTAGGTGGTGGTGGGAAAATCCAGAACACAAAGAGTGTGGGCTACATAAAAAATAAGGAAAATGAATGCAAAATGAATTATCACATTTAGACTGGCTTGAAGCAGAAGCCATCCATATTATGCGAGAGGTTGCTGGACAATGCAGCAATCCAGTTCTTTTATTTTCTGGGGGAAAAGATTCTTTATGTTTATTAAGAATCGCCGAGAAGGCTTTCAGGCCAGGAAAGTTTCCATTTCCATTAATGCATATTGATACCGGTCACAATTATCAGGAAGTCATTGATTTTCGAGATAGAAAAGTTACAGAACTGAATGAACGATTGATTGTAAGATCAGTTGAAGATTCGATGGCAAGAGGTACGGTGAAGCTAAATTATGAATTAGAACCCAGAAATAAATATCAATCCATCACATTGTTGGAGGCTATTGAGGAATTTGAATTTGACTGCTGCATTGGTGGTGCTAGAAGAGATGAAGAAAAGGCACGAGCAAAAGAAAGGATCATGAGTTTTAGAGATAGTTTTGGACAATGGGATCCAAAAAACCAAAGGCCTGAACTTTGGGATCTTTACAATGCGATAACTCATAAAGGAGAAAATATTAGAGCATTTCCAATCTCAAACTGGACAGAAATGGATGTATGGCAATATATTGAAAGAGAACAATTAGAGCTTCCTTCTATCTATTTCGCTCACAAAAGAGATATTATTCGACGTGATGGTGCAATAGTCCCTGTTACTGAAGTGACGCCCCCTAAAGATGGTGAAATTGTAGAAAATATAATGGTGAGATTTAGGACAGTTGGTGATATTACTTGCACCGCTCCTGTAGAGAGTCAAGCCGATGATGTGCAAAAAATTATTATTGAAACAGCTGAAACAAGAATTTCAGAAAGAGGTGCGACTCGTTTAGATGACCAAATGTCTGAAGCGTCGATGGAACAAAGAAAAAAAGAAGGGTATTTTTGATGGATAAAACAGATTCTTTATTGAGGTTTATTACCTGTGGTAGTGTGGATGATGGAAAGAGTACGCTCATTGGTCGACTACTGTATGACTCAAAAACTATTTTATCTGACACTTTAAATCAAATTGAAAAGACATCTCATAAACGGGGTTTGAGCGCGGTTGATCTATCCCTTCTGACAGATGGCCTGCAAGCAGAGCGTGAGCAAGGGATTACCATCGATGTTGCGTATCGCTATTTTTCAACACCCACAAGAAAATATATTATTGCTGATTCACCAGGGCATGAGCAATACACAAGAAATATGGTTACGGCAGCCTCAACAGCTCAGGCTGCAATAATTCTGATTGATGCAAGAAAAGGTATTCTTACTCAAACCAAGAGGCATACATACCTATCAAAACTTTTAGGCATTAATCAATTTGTAGTTGCTGTAAACAAAATGGATCTCGTCAATTATGATCAAGAAACTTTCAATTCTATAGTGAAAGAGTATAAAGCTTTATTCGATGCTATATCTGTTAATAAAAATAATCAGTTCACTATAAACTTTATCCCCATGTCAGCCCTCAACGGAGACATGGTTGTTGAAAGGTTAGACAATATGAATTGGTATCCGGGAGATACGCTCCTTGAAATATTAGAGAACGCGGATTCACAATCAACTAATAGCAATCTTGCATTTAGGTATCCTGTTCAATATGTTTGTAGGCCAAGAGATTCAGAAAACAAGGAATTGCATGATTTCAGAAGTTTCATGGGACGCCTTGAATCAGGAAGAATTAAAGTGGGTGACAAAATCAAATCCCTCCCAAGCAACCAAGAATCAACCATTAAAGCAATTTATATTGGAGATCAAGTGATAAATGAGGCTATCTCACCACAATCTGTTTCAATTTTACTGAATGACGAAATTGATATATCAAGAGGTGATATGTTAACCGAACTAACAAATACTCCTTCGATAACCAAAGACTTTAATGCTACCATCTGCTGGTTGTCTGAAGAGCCATTAAACCAAGGCAGAGTTTATAAAATAATGCATACGAGCAAAATTGCAAAGGCGAAAATATCATCAATATTTGATAAAATAGACGTTAATACTTTAACCTCTATTGAGGCTGACAAAATTGAGACAAATGATATTGCCAACATAAGAATTGCTTTAGCTCAACCTATCATGTCCGATAATTATTTTGATAACAGAAAAACAGGTTCATTTATAATCGTCGATGACAGCACCAATCATACAGTTGCAGCTGGAATGATAAACAATATTAATTAAAGGAAAATTATGACTTACGTAGTAACAGAAAATTGTATTCAGTGTAAATATACGGATTGTGTAGATGTTTGCCCTGTTGATTGTTTTGTAGAAGGTCCAAACTTTCTAGCAATTGACCCGGAAGAATGCATAGATTGCACTTTATGTGTTGCTGAATGTCCAGCGGAAGCAATTTTTGCAGAGGATGACGTACCCGAAGATCAACTTGATTTTATTGAAATAAATGCAAAATTAGCAAAGGTTTGGCCGATTATCTCTGAAAGAAAAGATCCCCTTCCTGATGCTGATTCTTTTAATGGAAAAGAAGGTAAAAGGGAATTACTCATCGAGGAGTAATTCCTGATCCTTCCACGCCTGAGTTTTTGTAATTGTTATCAATCCTAAAGAGAAGATTACCAACATACCAATAGCCAAGGTGGCTAAAGATCCCCATATTATAGGTATTACCAGTCCTGCAACAACTGATGAGACTAGCATCTGACTAAAAGCCTGACCGGATGCGGCAGTCCCCCTCGCCTTAGGGAAACAATCTAATGCTTTTATTGAAATTAATGGCATTGCAGCCGCCATACCTATATTGTAGAGAGCAATTAAGCCAATATTGATAAATATAATACTTGGAAAAAATAAACAGAAAATCAAATTAATAGATGTAATTAATAGCATCCATAAATAAGCTATTTTTAACATTTTTGCTGGACTAATGATGCCTGCTGTTTTTTTTGAAATAAAAGATCCCAGTATCATCCCCGTAACCGTCGGTATAAATAGGTAACCAAATTGTGATGAGCTAAGATTTAAATGCTGCATTAAAAATATTGGGCTTGATAACACATATAGGAAGAAAGCAGAAAAATTGAATGAAACAGAGAGGATTAAAAAAATATAATTTTTATCAATCAACAAATCTTTGTACCTACTTAAAACAGATTCAAAATTAAAAGGAAGTCGATTCTGCTTACTAATGGTTTCTGGCAGAAAGTTGACTGAAAAAATAGTTATTAAGACTGAATAAATAATCAAAAAAATAAAAATGGCTTGCCAGCTTATTCCTAACAATAAGCCACCGACCATTGGCGCAATAGCAGGAGCAATACCAAAAATAATTTGAACTGTTGCCATTACTTTTTGTGCAGTTGCCCCACTGTAAAGATCCCTTACCATGGCTCGAGCCACTACATTACCGGCCCCGGCACCTACCCCCTGAATTAATCTACTTATCCAGAGTATCTCGATACTGGTTGCAAATACACATCCAATTGAACCAAGAATAAATAGTGACATACCATATTTAATTGTCTTAATTCTTCCAATCGAGTCAGATATGGCTCCATGAAAAATCGTCATGATGGTATAAGGCACTAAATAAAAAGTTAGTGTTTGTTGGATAAAGTTAGAATTTGTTGCAAGGTCGTCTTCCATAACCTCAAAGGCTGGAAGATAAGTATCAATTGCGAAAGGTGCTAGCGCAGTTAAGGAGGCTAGAATGAGAATTCTTGGATTAAGGAAAAACATGATTCATTATAAAGCTTATGGCATGGCTTTAAAATCTTTAAGTCTTTCTTTATGCTCTCCTTGAATTAACTCTTTTGAATTCTTATCGGTTCTAAAAATAATTGGTTGCGCCTGAAGTATTTCATTTTTAGAATCCTCAAGGGCTTGATCAATTAGATGTCTATGAGGTGATTTTGTACATATCGGATCAGCACCTTCCGCATCGCCAGAAAGCAAGAAAGCTTGGCATCGACAACCGCCTAAATCATTTTCTTTTTCAGAGCATGATCGACAAGGTTCTTTCATCCAATCATCCCCGCGATACTTATTGAATGCAGAAGAATCATACCAAATCTCGTTGAGCTGATCATTTTTAACATTTGGGAAGTCAATGTTAGGAAGCACTCTAGCAGAGTGACATGGGAGCACATCGCCATTAGCTGTCACAATCATAAATACTTCACCCCATCCATTCATACATTTTTTTGGTCTTTCAGCATAGTAATCAGGAACAACAAAAAAGATTTTCATCTTGTTGCCAATATACTCTCTAAACTCATTAGTAATTTTCTCAGCCTCATCGATCTGTTCTTTCGTAGGCATTAACTGATTTCTGTTAATAAGCGACCAGCCGTAATACTGTGTATTAGCTAATTCAACATAATCTGCACCAAGCTTCTCGGCCATTTCTAAGATTTCCTTGATATGGCCAATGTTATAGCGATGAATAACAACATTAAGGACCATCGGATAGCCACGATCTTTAATCATCGCTGCAACTTTTTGTTTTAATTTAAAGGTTTTTGTATCAGTAACAAAATTAGAAATCTCTTCGGTAATGTCATGCATAGATAACTGAATATGGTCTAACCCACCTGCCTTAAAGGCATCAATTCTCTTTTCTGTTAAACCAACGCCAGAAGTGATTAAATTAGAATAGTATCCCAATTGATTGGCTTCGGTAACGATATCCTCAATATCGTCTCTTAAAAGGGGTTCGCCACCCGAAATTCCAAGCTGTAAAGCTCCCATTTTTCTGGCATCTCGAAGTACCTTAATCCACTCATCAGTATTCAATTCATTTTTTGTATGATCTGCATAATCTGTTGGGTTGTAACAAAATGCACAATGGAGTGGGCACCGATATGTGATTTCAGCTAACAACCATAACGGTTGAGTTTGAGTGATATTTGCTTCAACGCCATTATTTAGAGTTGTCATAATTATTCCTTAGAAATCCAAGCTTTGTTAAGAGCAAATTCAAACATCGAAATAATATCTTTTTCAATGTCGCCAGCATCTTTAAACTTTTCTTTTAATAAAGTTACTACATTTTCTACGCTATTTTTACCATCAACAAGATTTAAAATTTCACCAGCACTTGGATTGAGCTTAATCATTCCTTCAGGGAATAAAATGACATAACAATTTTGTGCTTCTTCCCATTGGAATCTGTGGTGTGGAGCTATTTTATAAATATCTGATAATTCAATTTGTTGTGTCATATCAATATACCGGTTGTTTGAGATACTCTCTGCCATCCATAGTGATTTCTGATGACTGGAGCATGATTGAGTCTGCGATTACCCATAAAATATTTAACTTAAACTGAAGAATATCTAAAGCTTTCTCTTGCATTTCTCGTGATTGGCTAAAATAATCCAACGTTACATTTAAGCCTTGCTCAACATCTCGTCTTGCTTCTGTTAATCTTTTTTTAAAATACTTTAAACCCGACTCATCAATCCATGGATACATTTCTGGCCATGAACTAATTCTCTGCTGATGAATATGAGGTGCAAATAACTCAGTCAATGAAGAACACATCGATTCTTGCCAAGAGCGTTGTTTGCAAAAATTAACATAAGCATCAACAGCAAATTTCACACCTGGTGAAACATGCTTAAGGGATACCACATCTTCTCTGGATAATCCAACAGCACTGCCTAATTCGACCCAGGCTTCAATACCACCATAAGCATTTTCCATTGTTCCATCATGATCTGTGATTCGAACTATCCATTGTTTACGAGCTTCAACATCAGGACAGTTTGATAATATTGCTGCATCTTTAAGGGGGATGCTGATCTGATAATAAAAGCGATTTAACACCCATGCTTGTAACTGCTCTTTGCTTAGTTTGCCCTCATACATGGCAACATGAAATGGATGGTAAATATGATAACCCTGACCCTTGGTCCTAAGCTTTTGTTCGAACTCTTCTCTACTCCATGGTGCTTCCATTAAAAAACCTTTCTTGTATATCTAGATAATTATATCCATACCATCATAAGACACTTCAATACCATGAGAATTCAAAACTTGCCTCTCAGGAGAGTCCTCGCGAAGGATTGGGTTTGTGTTATTAATATGAATCAATATTTTTCTTGGCTTTTCAAGCGAGGTGAGCGTATCGATAATTCCACCTTTGCTGGATTGATCCAAATGACCCATCTCACTAGCTAACTTATCATTTATTCCAAAACGGGACATCTCGTCGTTTGTCCATACAGTTCCATCCACAAGAATGACATCAGCATTTTTCATAAAGTCATATACATGGTCTTCAATCACCCCAAGGCCTGGAGCATAAAATAAATTTTTACCTGTTTTTTTATCTAAAACACGGTAACCGACATTATCTCCGGGGACTGTATTGTGTCTGTGCGGTGAGTATGGTGGAGCTTCACTTTTTAGGGGGACTGCAGTAAATTCTAGATCATCAGCTTTAGGAATTTCAAAAGGCTTCAGATCAGTTTTGACTTCATGCCAATTAACTCCCCTAAAGTGACCTAAAATATTAAAGATTGGAAAACCAGTGGTCATATCCTCGTGAACAGACTTTGTACAATATATATCCCACGGTTTATCATGTTCTCTAAGAATTAATAATCCCGTTGTGTGATCAATTTGACCATCACAAATAATTATTGAAGCAATCCCAGTATCTCTCACTTTCCTTGCAGGTTGAAGAGGTGGAAATGACTCAATTTGAGCTCGGATATCTGGAGATGCATTAAAAAGAATCCAATCTTCACCATTACTACTCACAGTGATCGATGACTGTGTTCGAGCAGAAGATTTTATGTTGTGCTGCCTTAAACCTTTACAATTTTCACAATTACAATTCCACTGAGGGAAGCCACCTCCAGCACCAGAACCTAGAACTCTTATATGCATACAATACCCTTAAAAAAATAAGTGAAGAGTATGAAGTATTTTCGATTTAAAACTTAGGCATAAATATGCAAAAAAAACTCATGGATTTCATGAGATCAAATTAGATTTTTCTATTTAATATGGACGCAATTTGAGTTAATTCAGACATTAATGTTTTTAACTCACTTGCGTCAATTGCTTGATCAGCATCACACCAAGCCTCACAGGGAGTAGGATGCATTTCAACCAGCAATCCATCCGCTCCAGCAGCTATTGCTGCTCTGGCAAGTGATGGAACCATCCATGCTTTTCCACCAGCATGGGAAGGATCAATAATTACTGGTAAATGAGTTTCACGTTTCAATACAGGTACTGCAGTTACATCCATTACATTTCTATAAGATGTCTCAAAAGTTCTGATACCTCGCTCACAGAAAATAATATTGTGATTACCTCCTGAGGCAATATATTCAGCAGCCATGAGCCACTCAGATATAGTTGCGGACAATCCACGTTTTAAAATAACAGGTACATGTACTTTTCCAACCTCTTTCAGAAGCTCAAAATTTTGCATATTGCGTGTACCGATTTGAATGACATCAACCCCTTTTTCAAGAAAGGTATCCAGATGTCTTACATCTAGAAGCTCAGTCACTATGGGCAGGTCTTGTGCACTGGCTGCTTCTTTAAACATATCCAAACCTTCAAACCCTATTCCCTGAAAAGAATATGGGCTTGTTCTAGGCTTAAATGCACCTCCCCTCATCAAACGTACGCCAGCAGCTTTCACTGCTTTTGCTGCAGCAGCCATTTGTGAAGGTGTTTCTACGGAGCAGGGACCAGAAATAATTTGTATGTTTTCACCGCCAAGTAGGTGGCCATTGATATTTACAATTGTGTCTTCATTATGCCATTCTCTAGCGACAATTTTATATGGCTTTACGATGTGTAAAGCTTGCTGGACCCCAGGAAGTGACTCAAGTAATTCTGGATCAAGAATGCGTTCATCACCAATAGCGCCGATAACAGTTTTCTCAATACCCTTTGATACAGATGCGTCTAGACCTTTGTCTTTAATCTTATCGATAACATTATCAATCTGCTCTTGAGTGGCAGATTTATCCATCACAATTATCATTTAATCTTTCCCATAAATTCAGTCAAACAATTAATAAATATTTTATTCTCATCCTCTGTACCAATGCTAACTCTTAAGAATTCTGGCATACCGTAATTGGCAATTGGCCGTAATATGATACCTTTATTTAACAAATAATCATAACAACCACGCGCATTTTCATCACTCTTGAGTGAAAAGCTTATAAAATTTCCATAGCTTTTAATGTATTCAATACCAAGGTTATCAAAACTATTCTCTAAATATTTTTTTTGTTCTCTATTTTTTCTTGCACCTTCTATGACAAATTCAACATCCGATAGAGATAATAATGCAGCCATTTGAGCAATTGAATTAACATTGAATGGTTGCCTAATCTGATTAATCTTGGCAATGATTTCTTTTGAGGCAGCTCCAAAACCAACTCTAAGAGATGCTAATCCGTAAGCTTTCGAAAAACTTCTACTTATTAATAAATTTTTAAATTTATTTAACCATTTAAACGAATCCGATCTTTGATTTTCTTCTAAATATTCTTCATAAGCTTCATCCAACACAACTAGAATATGCTCTGGTACTTTTTCCAAGAAGTTAAGCAACAATGATTTATCTACTAAGGTTCCAGTTGGGTTATTGGGGTTAGCTACAAATATCAATTTTGTTTTAGATGTTATTTGTTTGAGAAAACCATCAAGATCATGAGCATAATCAATAGCAGGCACAGTCACTTCTCTTGCCCCAATAGCTTTTGTAACCAATCCATAAACCGCAAAGGCATGTTCAGAAAAAATTACTTCTGAGTCTTGATCTAAAACTACACGAGCAGCAAGCTCTAAAATATCATTTGATCCATTTCCAATTACAATTTGACTTGTTTCAAGCTCGAAATACTCTGAAATTTTATGAATTAACTTATAACCAGATCCATCAGGATATAGCTCATAATCATTAAATTTCAATAGAGCTTTTTTTACAGTAGGCGAGATGCCGTAAGGATTTTCATTCGAAGCTAATTTAATAATTTTATCTTCTGGAATGCCAATTTTTCTGGATAGCTCCTCAATTGGCATGCCGCCAATATACGGTTCAATATTATCTAGATTTTTTAAAAACTGTATTGTCATTAGATGAAAATTTAATATTTTGGATAGGAACCAAGATGCTTTAAAAAGCTTGCTTTTGACTCCACTTCAGCCAAGGATTTCTTTATCTTAGGATCATCATGATGACCATCCAAATCAATAAAGAAAACATACTCCCACATACCAATCTTTGCAGGTCTTGATTCAAGTTTGGTCATGCTTACTTTGTTTTTTGCGAATGGTTGAACTAGATCTGCTATGGCACCTGGTTTATTTTTTGTTGCAACAACGATTGAGGTTTTATCGTCACCACTTTTCTTCGTATCCTGTGAAGATAAGATAAGAAATCTTGTCGTATTTGTTTTTTCATCTTCAATATTTTCACGAATAACTTTTAAAGTATATAAACTTGCTGCTCTCTCACTAGCAATAGCTGCACTTCCCTTTTCCCTTTTTGCTAACCTGACACCTTCGGAATTACTAAACACAACTTGAGTTTCCACATTTGGTAAATGATTCATCAACCAGTTATGACATTGAGCAAGAGATTGACCGTGAGAATATACTTTTTTAATAGACTTTAAATTACTTACTGATGCCATCAAATTATGGTGAATAGGCAAAATCACTTCGCCACATATTTTAAGATCAGAGCTAAGAAGTAGATCAAGCGTACGGCTTACCGCACCTTCAGTGGAATTTTCCACCGGGACAACTCCGTACTGACTTTCATTTGATTGCACATTGCTAAATACCTCATCTATACTTGCTGCCGGAACAAAATGAATATTATTACCAAATCTTTTAATAGCAGCCTCTTCACTAAATGTGCCCTGAGGGCCTAAAAAACTCACTGCCAATTTTTTTTCAAGTGCCCTACAGCTTGAAATAATTGATGAGAAAATTGAACGAATCGATTCCGAGGATAATGGTCCCTTATTTTCTTCAATCAGCTTTCTGTATATTTGTGCTTCACGCTCAGGCTTATATATAACCCCGTCTTTCTTTAAGGTACCAATTTTTTTTGCGCAGTCAGCTCGCTTAGAAACAAGCTCTAATATTTTTTTATCTAAATTATCAATCGAGATTCTTAATTTATCCAGATTGCTCATTTGTTATTTTTCTCAAAATCATTCATAAAGTTTAATAATTCTTCAATACCTTCAATTGGCATGGCATTATAAATAGAAGCTCTAAGACCCCCCACCAGTCGATGGCCTTTTAACTGATATAGGCCAGCAGATTCTGCCTCCTCTACAAATTTCATGGTTAATTCATCACCCCTGATTCTAAAAGGGACATTCATTCTAGATCTATAATCATTTTTGATTTCATTATAATAAAAGTCCGAGTTATCAATGTAATCATAAAGTAATTTTGATTTTTTAATGTTTAATTTTTCGACTTCACTAAGACCACCACAACTTATTAGCCATGCAAACACTAAACCTGCCATATAAATACTATAAGTCGTAGGAGTATTAATCATTGAATCATTTTCTGACTGAATCTTCCAATTATAAGTAGTTGGAGTATCTATTCTTGAACGCTCAAGCAAGTCATCTCGAACGATTAAAATCGTTAAACCAGACGGTCCTATATTTTTTTGTGCTCCAGCATAAATGACTCCATATTTTGATATATCAACCTGTCTAGACAGAATTGTTGAGGACATATCAACTACTAAAGGAGCGTCAATGGTTGGAGTATTAAAATACTCAACCCCATGAATCGTCTCGTTCTGACAGAAATGAACGTAGCTATCATTTTGTGAAAAATTCCAATCACTAAATTCTGGTGGTGACACGTAATCTTCAGATTCTGAAGATGCAGCTAAATTAATATTTTGAAAGGCAAGTGCATCATTGTAAGTTCTTTTGGACCAATACCCAGACACCACATAAGATGCTGTCCCATTATCTAATAAGTTCATTGGTACCATAAAATTTTGAGTGATTGCTCCACCTTGTAAAAATAAGATGTGGTAATTTTTTGGTACTTGAAAAACTTTTCTTAAATCCTGTTCAGTTTTTCGAAAAATAGACATGTACTCTTTGCCGCGATGAGACATTTCCATGACAGACATGCCTGTGTTGTTCCAATTAAGGAATTCTTCTGAAGCCTTTTTCATGACCTCTGATGGCAACATTGAAGGTCCAGCTGAAAAATTAAATTTACATGGATTCTTTGCTAAACTTTGATGACTCACGAATCTATATCCCCATCCTCTTCATCATGATGTTCGCTTTCAGCTACCTTCTCCAACCCTCTCAACTTCTCATCATCACCAAGATTAATAAGGGTTACTCCTTGAGTGGCACGACCAAGTTCACGTATTTCACTTACTCTAGTTCTAATTAAAACTCCACCGGTTGTAATTAACATTAATTCATCATGATCGTCAACAAGTTTCGCACCAACCACCTGGCCATTTCTATCGCTCACTTGGATTGCTTTAACACCTTGCGTCCCTCTTCCGGATCTTCTAAACTCTGACAGCTGTGTTCTTTTTCCATAGCCATTCTCTGTAGCCACCATAACTGACTGTGCTTCATTTTCCGCTATTAACAATGATAATACTTCACCGCCATCAGTCAGCTTCATACCCCTCACACCCCTGGCGTTTCTTCCCATACTTCTAACATCAGATTCACCAAACCACACTGCCTTACCGTGATTAGATACTAAAACAATATCATTTTCACCCTTGGTTATTCCAGCACCAATCAAATAATCCCCATTGTCCAACTTAATGGCAATAATTCCTGATTTTCTTGGATTGGAGAAATCTGATAGAGGTGTTTTCTTAACAGTTCCTTTGGCTGTAGCCATGAATATGTACTCATTATCAACAAATTCCTTGACCGTTAATATTGCATTAATTTTTTCACCAGGCATAAGAGGGAATAAGTTCACTATTGGCTTGCCACGACTGACTCTGCTTCCCTGAGGAACTTCATAAACCTTCAACCAATAGACTTGCCCGCGACTTGAAAAACATAAGATATTGTCGTGGGAATTCGCAACAAACATCTGATCTATAAAATCATCATCTTTTGTTGCCGTAGCTTGCTTACCACGACCACCTCGTTTTTGAGCACGATAATCATCAAGTGCTTGAGCTTTAATATATCCAGTATGCGATAAAGTCACTACCATGTCTTGAGGTGCAATCAGATCCTCGATTGACAAATCCTCTGCATTTTCAACTATCTCACTTCGTCTGTCATCACCGAATGTATCTTTAATTTCTTCAAGCTCAGTTTTTATAATAGTAGTTACACGATCTGGCTTGTTAAGAATATCTATTAAATCGGCAATAACGTCCATTATTTCTTTATATTCGCTAACAATCTTATCTTGTTCAAGACCTGTCAATCTTTGCAGTCTCATTTGCAGAATTTCTTGTGCCTGAATGTCAGATAACTTATAGCCATTTTCTTTTAAGCCATAGACTGACAATAAACCCTCTGGCCTGTATTGTGTGGCATCACCTTTCTTAAGCATTGATGATACAACGGTTGATTTCCACTCTCTTTGCATTAATTCAGTCTTTGCTTCTAATGGAGATGGGGATGATTTAATTATCTTAATCATCTCATCAACGTTCTCTAATGCTACCGCTAAACCCTCAAGAATATGTCCTCTTTCTCGAGCCTTTCTTAATTCAAAAACAGTTCTTCGTGTGATGACCTCTCGCCTATGATTTAAGAAAGCATCTAGGACTTGTTTTAGATTTAACAGCTTCGGTTGACCATCAATTAATGCCACCATGTTAATTCCAAATGAATCTTGTAATTGAGTTTGTTTATAAAGATTATTTAAAACTACATCAGGTATTTCACCTCTTTTTAATTCAATAACAACTCTCATTCCTGATTTGTCCGATTCATCTCTTAAATCAGAAATTCCTTCAAGTTTTTTATCGTTGACTAATTCTGCAATTTTCTCGAGTAAGTTTTTCTTATTCACTTGGTAAGGAAGTTCATCAATAATGATTACCTCTCTCTTGCCCTTATCAGTTTCTTCAAAATGGGTTCTGGCCCGCATTACAACTCTGCCACGTCCAGTTCGATATCCCTCCTTAATTCCTGAATTTCCATGAATAATGCCTGCCGTTGGAAAGTCAGGACCAGGGATAAAGTTTAAAAGCTCATCAATTGATATGTTTGGGTTATCAAGAATTTCTACGCAAGCGTTGATTACTTCAGTCAAATTATGAGGGGGAATATTGGTTGCCATCCCAACAGCAATGCCAGAACTACCATTAATCAGTAGATTTGGTATTCTTGTAGGCATAATTAATGGTTCATTTTCTGATCCATCATAGTTTGGCCCAAAATCCACAGTGTCTTTATCAATATCCGCGAGAAGTTCGTGTGATATCTTCGACATCCTAATTTCAGTATATCGCATAGCCGCGGCATTGTCGCCATCAATGGAACCAAAGTTACCTTGACCGTCGACGAGCATGTATCTCAAGCTAAAATCTTGTGCCATCCTAACGATAGTGTCGTATGCGGCTGTATCTCCATGGGGATGGTATTTACCAATCACATCACCAACAATTCTTGCAGACTTTTTATATGGTCGGTTGTAGCTATTACTGAGTTCATGCATTGCATACAAGACACGTCTATGAACAGGTTTTAATCCATCTCGAACATCAGGAAGTGCCCTTCCAACGATAACGCTCATGGCGTAATCGAGATAGGATTTTTTCATTTCATCTTCAAGGCTTACAGGTAAAGTTTCTTTGGCAAATTGATTCATAATATTGACTGAAAAATTAGTTTGTTATTCCATTACATTTTAGCACGGCTGTGCTCATTTATAGGCGGTTATTAGGCTTAGAATGTAGGTTTTTTAGATGTTTAAATCAGCAATAATGTCATCAATATGTTCTAACCCAACAGCGATACGAACTAAACCATTATCAATGCCCGCATCATCTCTTTGTTCTTGAGTTAAGCGAGAGTGAGTCGTTGTCGCTGGATGAGTGATGGTCGTTTTTGTATCACCTAAATTAGCTGTGATGGACATTAACTTTGTTTTATTGATGATTTTCCATGCAGCCTTTTGTCCACCTTTTACAACAAATGATAAAACAGCACCGCCAGAGGATTGTTGTGCTAAGGACGTGTTATGTTGTGGATGACTTTTTAGACCGGGATAGTAAACTTTTGCAATGTTTTTATTTTTTTCAAGATAATTTGCCAGTTTGATTGCATTATCAGATTGTTGGTCCATTCTAATTTTTAATGTTTCTAAGCCTTTTAAAAATACCCATGCATTAAAAGGACTGAGAGAAACTCCTGAATTTCTTAAAAAGGTATAAACCTGATTCATTAGTCTTTTTTTACCAAGAACAGCACCGCCCAGACATCTTCCCTGGCCGTCTAAATACTTTGTTGCTGAATGAATAATGATGTCAGCGCCGAGATCAATTGGTTTTTGTAAGGCTGGAGTACAAAAACAATTGTCTACAATTAATTTAACCTTTTTTGATTTAGCCAATTGAGATAATTTTTTTAAGTCTACAATTTCTGTTAATGGGTTTGAAGGGGTTTCTAAAAAATAAAATTTAGTATTTTTTGTAGTTGCTGCTTCCCAAGCATTCAAATCAGGTAGGTCAACAAAGCTAATATTTAGCCCCCACTTAGCTAAAAAATTATTGAACAATTGAACAGAAGTACCAAATATACTTTTGGATACAACCACATGATCCCCTGGTTTACAAAGAGCCATAAATGCAGCCAGAATTGCAGACATTCCAGAGGACGTTGCAATACATTGCTCTGCACCTTCAAGTGATGCCAGCCTTTCTTCAAAAGCTTTTACTGTTGGATTGGTAAATCGACTGTAGACATTCCCTGGTTCCTCACCAGAAAAACGTTTTGCTGCCTCTTGTGCATTCTTAAAAACAAAACTTGATGTAAGAAATAATCCCTCAGAATGTTCTCCAAACTGAGATCGTTCAATTCCTGCTCGTACCGCATCAGTTTCAAAATTTTTATTTTTATTTTTATTTTTCATAACTCTGTTTAACAGAATTCCTCAGTTTAGCTAAATTATGTTTGCGCTAGCAAGCTGGTGCAAATCAACGCGATGTCATTATCTAAAAAAAAGCTGAGTCGGTCAACTAAAGCTCAAGAACCTCGTCGACGTCATCACTATCTTGATTAGTGATTAAATTTAAATCAAGTTGGGTAATTGAGTTTTTTGGTTTAAAGCTGGCTGATGAATCTGCCCTTACTGACTCAATCAAATTAAGATAATTTTCATCAATGTCATCCGTGACGTAACGACCATCAAAACAAGATGCATCAAACTCAGTCAATTGTTTATTTTCTTTGGTCACATTCTTTTTTAGGGCATCTAACTCCTGATATATCACACCATCGGCACCAATTTCCTCACAGATCTCAGCCTCTGATTTATCAAAAGCAATCAGTTCATTGCGAGATGGCATGTCAATCCCATACACATTTGGAAATTTTACTGGTGGCGCAGCGGAGGCCAGAAAAACTTTCTTTGCACCTGCGTCACGAGCCATTTCAACAATTTCTTTTGATGTGGTTCCTCTGACGATTGAATCATCGATCAGCAGCACACTTTTCCCTTTGAATTCAATTGTAATTGGATTTAATTTTTGTCTGACTGATTTTTTTCTTGTTTCCTGACCGGGCATGATAAATGTACGACCTATGTATCTATTCTTAACAAACCCCTCTTTAAAATCTGTTTTTAACTTTTGCGCAACTTGCAAAGCTGTAGGTCTACTGGTGTCTGGAATAGGAATCACTACATCAATCTTTTCATCTTTTAGTACAGATTTAATTTTTTCTGCTAATGTTTCCCCCATATTTAGACGAGTTTGATAAACAGAAACCCCATCGATTACCGAATCAGGTCTTGCCAGATATACATACTCAAAGATACAAGGGCTAACTTTCTTATCACTCACACATTTTTTTGAATAAAAATTTCCATTAAGATCAATAAATATTGCCTCTCCCGGTTCTACGTCTCTCAATAACTCAAAACCTAATACATCTAAAGCCACACTCTCTGAAGCAACAATGTATTCTGGACCATCACCCATTTCTCTTTTACCCACAACCAAAGGTCTAATTCCATGGGGATCTCTAAAGGCAAGTAAACCAAAGTTAGCAATCATGGATACAACCGCAAAAGCACCACTACATCTGCTATATAGAGAGGTAACAGCATCAAATATCATATCCGTTGTAAGCACGCTTTTTTTAGATGAATCAACAAGCTCATGAGCCAATACGTTTATGAGAACCTCAGAATCAGAGTTGGTATTGATATGTCTTAAATCTTGTTTAAACATATCTTGTTTTAGCTTGCTAGAGTTAGTTAAATTACCATTATGACCAAGTACAATGCCGTAAGGTGAGTTTACATAGAATGGTTGAGCTTCAGCTGCCGAAGAAGATCCAGCCGTCGGATACCTAGCATGAGCTATTCCCGCATTTCCAATCAAATTTCTCATATGCCGGGTTTGAAATACGTCTTTTACGAGGCCATTATTTTTATGCATGTAAAATCTATTGCCGTCTGTGGTAACAATTCCGGCGGCATCTTGACCTCTATGCTGCAATACTAAAAGTCCATCATATAGCATCTGATTGACAGGGTTATTAGAAACAATTCCAATGACTCCACACATTAGATGAGCTCCTCCGTTACGATTGCATAGTTATATTCTACATGGGTAGACTGATAATTTGGTAAATACTCCAAAACAAATGAAAATATAGGATCTAAAAGGGGAATGAGTAAGGACTCTGCGGGGTCTATTAAATTTATAAAAGGAATAAGTTGATTCAAATAAAGGATAACTAAAACTATCACTAAACCTCTTGCAATACCAAAGACAAAACCAAAAAACCTATTCACAATAGAAAGACCCGCAAGTTTTAAGATTTTACTAATTAACTTTATTAAAATTGAAGTTAATATTAAAGTAGAAACAAATATCAAAATAAAAGCCGAAATAATTAAGAAATCAGACTTATTTTCTATTGGAACGATACTCGCTAATAAGTTATCAAAGTTAGATGCCAAGTAGAAAGACAAAACTAAACCAGTAAGTGATAAGACTTCTTTAATTAATCCACGGTACACGCCATAAACCGAGGAAACGATTAATAACGTTAAGATGAAATAATCAAATGGGCTCATGAATTATATTTTTTTATAATCCCGCTAAATTTATTAGTCTTTAAAATTTCAAGAGCACTTTCTGCTTCACCATAAGACTCGAAAATCCCAGTTTTAACCCGATACTTTTTTTTGCCATCAAGCACAACAGCCTCAAGTGTGCAATCAATACCTAAGGACTGTATAGATGATAAGAGTTTAGAAGTGTTTTCTTTATCTGAAAAAATACCAATTTGAATAAAAAAATTATCCACTTCAAGATTTTCTGATGATTGATCAACATCATTATTAATGGAACTACCGCCTTCATCGATAAATGAAATTTTTATGTTTTGGCTGTTAGTTGATGAGCGGTCTTCAAGAAAAAAATAAGAGAAGATAAGTAAACCTACCAATATTATTAATGCACCCAATAATCTTTTTTTTGCTTTTTTAAGCTGAATCGCTTCTGAGAAAGGATCTTCATTACTCGGCATAATTACCCTCAAAAATCTCACTGATTACACAAAAACTTCCGAACACAACTATTCTATCATCATTTAAAGCCTTATTTAATGCTAACTCATAAGCTTTTTTAATAGAATCTGCAGAATCAAAAGTATAATTATTCTTCTCAAGATGTTGTTCAATAAAAGATAATTTTTGTGCTCTTGGACTACTAAGCTCTGAGACTAGCCATTCGGAATCATAAGTAAATTTTTCAAATAATTTAATAATTGATGAGATATCTTTATCTTTTAAAGCTGAAAATACAAAGTAAGTTTTTTTATTACCGAGTTTTAAGAGGGAGTGAACTAAATTTTTTACGCTATCAAGGTTATGTGCCACATCGATTATAACTTCAGGTTTTGTAGAAATTCTATAAAACCGTCCAAAAAAATCCTGCTGCAACAATTCCTCTTTTAAATTAGAAGTAAACTCAGTTAATCCAAGCTGATGGAGGGAGAAAATTGCACACGAAAGATTCTTTTGTTGGACATAAGTTAATTGGCTTTTATCAAATGGGATAATGTTGCTATCGAAGTCTTTATTAAAAAAATAAGGAATTGAATTAATTTCTGATGCTTGGTTTTTTAAAATATCAATACAATTTTCATCCCCTATGACACAAGGTTTAGTTGCCCTCATTACACCTGATTTTTCAACTGCTATCTTCTCCAATGTATCCCCTAAATATTCAGTATGATCCAATCCTATTGATGTGATCACAGAAATATCAGGTTCAAAAGCATTCACAGCATCAAGTCTACCGCCTAAGCCCACTTCCAATATAGCGATATCAATATTGTGATTATCAAATATTAATATAGCTGCTAATGTGGTAATCTCAAAAAAAGTAAGTGAATCACTATCATCAAAACCTAAAATATATTCCATAGATTGAAGAATTTCAGATTCGGAACACTTTTCACTATTAATTATAATTCTTTCGTTAAAGTCAAAAAAATGAGGTGAGGTATATAGACCAATTTTATAATTACTATGTTTTAAAATTTGGTTAATATAAAAGCACACGCTGCCTTTTCCATTTGTTCCAGCAACAGTAATGATTTTAAAATTTGGGTTTAGAGTGAGTTTTTGTTTGAATTCCTGAACTCTGTTTAATGACAAATCAATTGGATTGCTATGCCGAGTTTCCAGACTTTTGAGAAGGAGATTTAATTTTTCCTTCAAGAATTATTTATGTAGTTTAGAGATTATATTAACAAGTGATTTTCGCATTTCTCTTCGATCAACAATAAAATCAATTGCGCCATGTTCTAGCAAAAATTCTGCTCTTTGAAATCCAGTCGGTAATTTTTCTCTAACAGTTTGTTCGATAACTCGTGGGCCAGCAAAACCAATTAAGGCATTAGGCTCAGCAATAATAATGTCGCCAAGCATAGCAAAACTTGCAGACACTCCACCCATAGTTGGGTCAGTTAAGATTGAAATGAAAGGTATTTTCTCTTTACTTAACTTAGTTAATGCAGCGCTTGTTTTAGCCATTTGCATTAGGGAAAAAAGACCCTCCTGCATCCTTGCGCCTCCGCTGGCGGAGAAACAAAGAAATGGTGTTTTATTCTCAATGGCATAATCAATAGCTCGCACAAATTTCTCACCAACGACAGACCCCATTGATCCGCCCATAAAGGAAAATTCAAATGCAGCAGCTGTTATATTCAAAGACTCAATTTTTCCATTAATTACGATTAATGCATCTGCAGTTTTGTGTTTGTCCTGTGCCTCCTTAAGTTTTTCATCATAGGGTTTTGAGTCGACAAATCCAAGAGGGTCTTTAGGTAAAATATCTGTAAAAATTTCGCGCTGACCTATGGAATCAAATAGCAGCTTTAATCTCTCTCTAGCAGGGAGTCTATGATGGTGATCACATTTTGGACACACATAAAGATTTTTTTCTAAGTCACTATTATAAAGTGTAGTTTGGCATGAACTGCATTTATGCCACACTCCATCAGGAACTCTCTTTTTTTGAGAACCAACAATTCTTTTAATTTTAGGAGGAATGACGTTCTTTAACCAACTCATTTAAATGGCCTCGCGAATAGATTTAATAATCTTTGAAATATTTTCCAGCATATTATCTTGATTAGATTTTTCAATCTCTTGAATAATTCTGCTACCAATGACAATGGCGTCAGAAAAGCTGGCAACGGCTTTTGCTGTTTCTGGATCCCTTACTCCGAAACCGACACCCACTGGCAAATCCGCTAATGACTTAATTTCAGCAACACGGTGTTTCACTTGGTCAATATCAATGTTTTGAGCTCCAGTGACACCCTTCAATGAAACATAATATAAAAAACCAGAAGCTTGTTTGATGATTTGTTTAATTCTTTCTTTTTCAGTCGTGGGTGCTAATAAAAAAATGGCATCAATGTCATTTTCTCTAAGTTTAGTGACATATTCATTTGACTCTTCATGTGGGTAATCGACTGTAATAATTCCATCTATATCAGCCTCTTTGCATAATCTTAAAAACTCATCTAAACCAATTGCCTCAATAGGGTTGGCATATCCCATCAAGATAAGCGGAGTGTCTGGGTCGGAGCTTCTAAATTCTTTTGCTATTTCAAATGTTTTTCTTATTCCAACATTGTTTGCCAGCGCCCTTTCGCTTGCCCTTTGAATCACAGGTCCATCTGCCATTGGATCCGAAAATGGGATGCCTAGCTCAATCATGTCCGCGCCTGAATCTACCAGTTGATGAAGAATTTTTTTTGTCATTTCAACAGATGGATCACCAGCAGTGATAAAAGGGATTAATGCTTTTTTATTATTAGATTTTAATAATGAAAATGTTTTTGTAATTCTACTCATGATTTTAAATTTTTATACCGGCAATATTAGCTATTGTATTAATGTCTTTATCCCCTCTTCCAGAAAGATTTACCAAAATTGTTTTGTCTTTAGGGAGTTCCTTTGCCAGTTTTTCTGCATAAGCTATAGCATGGCTTGTCTCGAGAGCAGGGATAATACCCTCTGTTTTACATAGATTGTGGAAGGCTGCAAGAGCCTCATCATCATTCACGGCCACATACTCAGCTCTGCCAGTATCTTTAAGCCACGAGTGTTCTGGACCAACACCCGGGTAATCTAAACCTGCTGAAACAGAATGTGTCTCTATAATTTGCCCCTCTTCATTTTGCATCATGTAAGTTCTGTTTCCGTGAAGGACTCCTACCGGACTATTTGCAGTTAATGGAGCTGCATGTTTACCTGTATCAATACCATGTCCTGCTGCCTCAACACCAATCAATCTAGTTTCTTTATATGGAATATATGGATAAAAAATACCCATCGCATTTGAACCACCACCGACGCATGCAATAACTGCGTCAGGCTGTTTACCCTCCAAGTCATCCATTTGTCCAATAGCCTCTTTGCCAACAACAGAATTGAAGTCCCTGACCATCATTGGATATGGATGAGGGCCAGCCACTGTACCTATGATATAAAAAGTATTGCTAACATTTGTTACCCAGTCTCTAAGTGCTTCATTAAGCGCATCTTTTAGAGTTTTCGATCCACTCTCGACAGGTACCACTTTAGCTCCCAATAATTTCATTCTATAGACATTCGGGCTTTGTCTTTTAACATCTTCAGCGCCCATATACACCACACACTCAAGTCCAAGACGAGCAGCTATAGTCGCTGTAGCCACGCCATGTTGACCTGCTCCAGTTTCAGCAATAACCCTGGGTTTACCCATTTTTTTTGCTAACAAAGCCTGTCCTACTGTATTGTTCACCTTGTGAGCACCTGTATGGTTGAGGTCTTCTCTTTTGAAATAAATTTTTGCCCCACCTATTTTATGAGTTAATCTCTCAGCAAAATAAATTGGGCTCGGTCTGCCAACAAAATGTTTTAAGTCGTGATGAAATTCATTTAAGAACTCTTTGTCGTCCTTGAATTGGTTATACATTTCTTTGAGTTCATCAAGTGCCTCAATTAATGTTTCAGCTACGAACGTTCCACCATAGGGGCCAAAGTGACCATTTTGATCAGGGAAATTATAATTATCCATTTTTCACAACCTTAATAAATTGTTTCATAAGCTCTTCGCTTTTTTTACCTTTCGTTTCACTTTCCACCCCACCACTTACATCAACCGCGTAGGGTAGGTATTCTTTTATGAGTGTTGATACATTGTTAGGCTTCAGTCCCCCTGCAATTATAATTGGTTTTTTTAAATTTCTTGGAATTAGGGACCAATCAAAAGACTTACCTGTACCGCCAAAGTGATCTGTATCAAAAGTATCAAGCAGAATTGCTGATGCGTCAACAAAATCGTCACATATTTTTTCAATATTTGTATCTTTTTTGACAGAAATAACTTTAATAAAAGGAAACTGAAATGAAGAACAAAACTCAGGGGTTTCAGATCCGTGAAATTGAATGATGTCTATAACATTTTCACTAATTGCTGAACGAACAAATTCGGCTTCAGGATTCACAAACAATCCAACTTTTGTAATGAAAGGGGGAAGTGTCCGGTTAATTTGGATTGCCTGATCGATCGAGCAAAATCTTGGACTGTCATTATAAAACACATAACCAATTGCATCAGCGCCTGCATTACTAGCATTTATTGCATCACTGCAATTGGTAATACCACATATTTTTACTTTTACGTTATTCATATAATGACTGTATTTTTTAAATCAACTATCTTGAATTTCTTTTCATACTTAATGTTGGCAAGGTAAAGACCATTTGGTGAAAATGTATTCGATGCCTTCGTTCTATCCTTAACCTCAAATAGATATTGTACATAATCCAATGGCTTTTTTCCTGAAACGACATCTAAAATAACGCTCATCATATTTCTAATCTGGTGATGAAGGAATCCATCAGCTGTAAATTTAAAGAGGATAAAATTTTCTTTTTTTTGGTAGCTGGCACCATGCATAATTCTGATAGGCTTTTTTGATTGACACTCGCTTGATCGAAAACTAGTAAAGTCATGTTTTCCAATAAATTCTTTTAATACTTTATCCAGAAGTTTAAAGTTTATTTCATAGCCATAATGGCCTGCCTTTTGATGCCAAATGGCTGAAGGTGAATCATTGTAATGAAGTAAGTACTGATACTCTCTCTCCATGACGTTAAACCGTGCATGAAAATTCTTATCAACTTCCGAGACCCATTTGATAGAAATATCTTGAGGCAAAAAAGAATTAGCCCCCTTTTTCCATGAGTTTAAAGACCTTTGTGATTCTGTATCAAAATGAAATACTTGTCCAAGTGCATGAACACCGGCGTCCGTTCTGCCTGACGCTTCAATCTTGACATCATGGTTAGCAATCTTTGATAAAGCTTTTTGAATACACAATTGTATGGTGTTTAGATTGGGCTGAATTTGAAATCCAGCGTAATTTGTTCCTAGGTATTCGACAATGGCTGCAATTCTCATGCGATAAATAAAACTAAAAAGTAACAAAAAACAAATAAATAACCAAAATGATTCAGTTCAAATGTATCTATCTTAATTTTCAGATTTTCTTGAGAAAATAAAAAAGCCCCAAATGATTTTACAGGACTTCTGTAATTAAATTTTTTACGAGAAAATATTCTGAAATAACTAAAAGTTAAGATTATTATCTTATACAGTTTGTTAACATTCAAACCCAAATATTTAAATGGGTATACAAAGTACATGATTGAATTGACCACCTCAATTTCTTGGGTTTTTACTAAATAAATTTTTGCAAGTAAAAAGATGTTCATTAAGAGCAATGACTGTTTTAATCCTGCATAAAATCCATCATAAGTAACCGAAAAATTATAAAACTGAGCTGCTATTTCCCCAGGGATTGAAAGAGGGTAGATAATAAAAATACTCACAAGGAAATATTTTATTTTTAAGAAAAAAACGAATGGATTGTATTTAATGAAAAAACAAACCAATATTAGAAAAAGGAGGAGGTAGAAATTAAAAGCTATTGATAAGTAATATATGAACTTGAGAGATGTCAGGGTAGCTAATAATTTGAGAAGCTCAATCACTAATTAAAATGAGTTTTTATCCTCACGAGATAAATTATCTATAATATCAGATTGATTATTTTGAGAATTATCATTTATTCCAGATGAAAAAATAGTCCTTTCAGCTCTTCTCTTTGAAGATATAAAGAAGATAGCTCCCGCCACAACAACCACAAGAAAGAGTAACACTAAAACTATCATCAGATTGTCATTTTGATTAGCTTCGTCTTCAATTAGGACAGTTTCATTGATATCGGAATCTGCCGAAATTGAAGAGGTGAATACATCTTCATCACTTTCCTTAACATCATCAAGAACAATTTCTTCAATTTCAAAATCACTTCCCTCGATATCGATTACTTCATTTTGTTTCGAAATTTCATCCATAGTTTGTTTATCTATGGTTTTTTGCTGCTCAGGTTCTATACTGTCAACTTGAGCCTGGCTCAGTTTTTTTAATTTCTGTTCTGCTTCAGCAAGCTTCTGTTCTAGATTCTCAATTTTTTCTTTTTCAATATTATTCTCTACTTTCTTAGTAGACTTGTTTTCCTTAGCTTTTGGTTGTGTTAATTTCTTCCATTCATCATTTTGAGATTTTAAAATTTTTCTTGCCTCTAAATGACTTAAATCAGAAAAATAAGATTTGTTTGGGATTGTTAAAACTTGATTTTTATTTAATCCGTTAATGTTTCCTTCAGCAAATGCCTTTCTATTATTTTGATATATGCCTACGACCATTTGCTCTAATGTAATTCCTGATAGACTATTTTCACGACCAATTTGGTACAAAGTTTTTCCTGGTACAGATTTGACTGTTTTTAGCTCATCAATTTCTTGATCATCAAGGTCCTCTTCTTTGGAGTTCACAACTGATTCCTTAACATCCTCTTTTTTAGCAGTCTCTTGTTTTTCTTCTACCACCTCTTCTTTTTGGTCTTCAGTTAAGTCAATTTTTTCTTCTACGTTTTTATATGAATCAATTTCACGTTTTTTTCCTTCAGCCAAATCTTTTGCAGGAAGTTTATTGTTATCTTTCTTTACAGAGTCTTTTTCAAGGGTTTCGTTAATCATCTTGTCCATCGGGTCTGGTGGATCAAGCAGCACTGTGTATTCACGATAATTTCTACCCTTAGGTGAATCAATCTGGATTAACAAATCTAGGAAAGGGTCTTTAACCGGCTTATCACTTTTTAATTTTAAGTAAATCTTACCCTCAGAGTTTTTTACAAAATTAGCATCAATGTTGGCATGGACAGGAAGTCTTTCAATACCCTGGGATTCAAAGTCTTCTTTTGAGGCAATGCTCGGCACTAACTCAGTCACATCGTCAGCCTTAGTTAGAATGACCTCAATATCAGCATTCAGAGGTTGTTCTTGTTTCGAGTTGATCGATATTTTTCCTAGCTGCAACGCTTGAGCTGAAAAAATAAATGTGAATGCAGTAGCAAAAAGAAATAATTTAATTAATCTGATCATTTGTTGGATATTATACTCAAGATTCGTCTTAATGGTTCAGCCGCACCCCATAATAATTGATCCCCTATGGTAAATAGAGAGATCATATTGCTATCAAGGTTAAGTTTTTTTATCCGACCTACTAAAATATCTAACTTACCAGATGCATTGGTTGGAGATAACTGATTTATGGTCGCATCTCGTTCATTAGTAATTAATTTTACCCACTGGTTTCCTGCAGAAATTTTTTCATTAATCTGCTCAATTGATAAATTTTCCTTCATTTTGATCGTTAACGCTTGGCTATGACATCTCATGGTACCAATTCGAACACATAATCCATCAACCTTGACTGGTGCGTATTGTGATTCCAGAATTTTCAAGGTCTCATTTTGTCCTTTCCACTCCTCCTTGCTACTACCATTTTTAAGATCTGAGTCAATCCATGGAATTACACTACCGGCAAGAGGTACCCCAAAATTATTTATGGGCATATTTTTATCTAACATTGCACTAGTTATTTTATGATCTATATCAAGAATTGATCCTTGTCGATTCTCTAACATATCAGAGACTGAGTTAAATAAATAACCCATTTGAGACAAGAGCTCTCTCATGTTATTTGCCCCAGCACCACTCGCTGCCTGATAGGTCATGGATGAGACCCATTCAACTAAGTTTTCTTTAATTAATCCATGAATGGCAAGCAGCATAAGCGAAACGGTACAATTTCCACCAACCCATGTCTTGGCACCATCTGAGTGAGATTTGTCGATCAAATCTGAGTTAATTGGATCAAGCACAATAACTGCATTTTTTTCCATTCTAAGATGTGATGCTGCATCGATCCAGTGTCCGTCCCAGTTTTGATTTTTTAACTTGTCGTATACATCTATCGTAAATTGACTACCTTGACATGTGAGGATGACATCCATATTCGATAGCTCCTCAAGATTATTAGCATCAATAAGATATTCTGATTCTGCAAAATCAAAAGGACATTTTTCGCCAGCCTGTGAAGTTGAAAAGAAAAAAGAGGTGTAATTTTTAAAATCATTTTCCTCGAGCATTCGTTGCATTAGAACTGATCCAACCATGCCTCTCCAGCCAACAAAACCAACTTTTAACTTATTCATTTATAAATTTCCTAAAATACGGTCACCCATCTCTTCGCATCCAATTTTTGTAGAGTTGTCATCCATTATGTCAGCAGTTCGATAACCTTGTTGAAGTGTTTTTTCAACCGCCTCTTCGATCCTAATGGCTTCATTAGGCTGTTTAAAAGTGTATTTATACATCATAGCTGCTGATAAAATCGTGGCAATTGGGTTTGCAATGTCTTGACCAGCTATATCTGGAGCCGAACCATGACTTGGCTCATATAAGCCTTTGTTATTAATATCTAAGGATGCAGAAGGAAGCATGCCAATAGAACCTGTCAGCATGGATGCCTCATCAGATAAAATATCTCCAAAAATATTTCCTGTAACCATTACGTCAAATTGTTTTGGTGCCCTGACTAATTGCATTGCCGCGTTATCCACATACATATGTGACAAAGATACATCTGGATAATTTGCTGATAAATCTACCATCACTTCTCGCCAAAGCTCTGTTGTCTCAAGTACATTGGCTTTGTCTACAGAACATAATTTTTTATTTCTTAATTGAGCAAGCTGAAAAGCAATATTTCCTATCCTGCGGATCTCACTCTCAGAATAACGCATGGTATTAATACCCTCACGTTCTCCGTTTTTAAGGTTATGAATTCCCCTTGGCTGGCCAAAATAAATGTCCCCAGTTAATTCACGTACTATTAAGATATCTAAGCCAGAAACAATATTAGGTTTAAGTGAAGACGCATCCACTAACTGATCAAACAGCATGGCAGGTCTTAAATTGGCGAATAAATTAAGCTCCGACCTTATTCGCAATAATCCCCTCTCTGGCCTCAACTCTCTTGGTAATTGATCGTACTTCCAATCTCCGACTGAACCCATCAGAATAGCATCTGCGTCTTTAGCTTTTTGGAGGGTAGTTTGTGGTAATGGATCCCCATCAGCATCATAACCAGCGCCTCCTATGGGTGCCTCATCAATATTAAAATTAGGAGACAATGCCTTAATTATCTTTACAGCTTGTTTTGTTATTTCTGGACCGATACCATCACCGGGTAGGGTTAATATGTTCATTTTTATTCCTGTTTAAGCCACGGATAATTTGAAAAATAACTTTTCTCAAAATTTGCTATTACACTTTTATTCTCAAGAGTTAATCCAATCTCATCTAAGCCATTCAACAATGAGCTCTTTTTGAATTCATCGATTTCAAAAGAATATGATTTTGAAGATTTAACAAATTGTTTTTCTAAATTAACTTCAATTTCAAGAGTTTTGGTCGCGGTTTCAGAAAATAACTCTTCAATTTCATCCTTTTGCAAAGTGATTGGCAAAATACCATTTTTAAAACAGTTGTTGTAAAAAATATCAGCAAAACTTTCTGCGATAATGACCTTAATACCAAAATCTAATAGTGCCCAAGGCGCATGCTCTCTGCTAGACCCGCACCCAAAATTTTCTCTAACCAATAGAATCTTACTGTCTTTAAATTGTGGTTTATTTAAAACAAAATCAGGATTGATCGATCTTTTCGAATTATCCATACCAGGCTCACCATGATCTAGGTATCGCCATTCATCAAATAAATTTGGTCCGAAACCAGTTCTTTTGATTGACTTTAAAAATTGCTTGGGAATGATCGCGTCAGTATCAACATTAGATCGATCAAGAGGGATAACTTTACTAATGATATGTTTAAACTTATCCACTGATTTCCTCGTTTCTTATATCAACAAAATGGCCATGAACTGCTGCTGCTGCAGCCATTGCAGGACTGACTAAATGGGTTCTTCCACCCTGCCCCTGCCTTCCTTCAAAGTTACGATTTGACGTTGACGCGCATCTCTCACCACTTTCGAGACGGTCTGCATTCATTGCAAGACACATTGAGCAACCTGGATCTCTCCATTGAAAACCTGATTCCATAAAAATTTTATCTAACCCTTCGGACTCCGCTTGTTTTTTCACAATACCTGACCCAGGAACAGCCATTGCTAACTTAATACTCGGATTAATTTTTTTGCCTTTCAAATACCGCGCTGCCTCTCTTAAATCCTCTATTCTTGAGTTTGTGCATGAACCAATAAACACTTTATCCACAGATATCTCATTGATTGGAGTATTTTCATTGAGACCCATGTATTCAAGAGCCCTTTGGAAATCAAGGTGCTTGTCGGATGTTAAATTGCTTTTTTTAGGAATAGATTCAGAAATTCCCTTCACCATTTCAGGAGATGTTCCCCAGCTCACCTGAGGTTCTATCATGGTCGCATCAATTTCAACTACTTTGTCAAAAACTGCATCTGAATCAGAGTGAAGAGTTCTCCATTCTTTTTCTGCCAGATCCCACATTCCATTTTTTGGAGCAAATGGCTTATTTTTTAAATAGTTAATTGTAGTATCATCAACAGCAACCATACCCGAACGAGCCCCGGCTTCAATTGCCATATTGCACAGCGTCATTCTTCCTTCCATCGATAACTGCTGAATGGCATCTCCACAAAATTCAATAGCATAACCGGTGCCGCCAGCAGTTCCAATTTGCCCGATAACAAATAAAGCAATATCTTTTGCTGAAACAAGAGGATGAGTTTTACCCTGTACGTCAATTTTCATTGTTTTAAGCTTTTTTTGAATTAAGCATTGTGTGGCCATAACATGCTCAACTTCCGAGGTGCCAATGCCCATTGCTAAGGCTCCAAAAGCTCCATGAGTGCTTGTATGAGAATCACCGCAAACGATCGTCATACCAGGAAGAGTCAAACCTTGCTCAGGTCCAATCACATGAACAATACCCTGTCTCACATCGGACATATCAAACTGAAGCAAGTTATGATCTTTACAGTTCTGGTCGAGAGTCTCCACTTGGATTTTTGAAATAGGGTCCTGGATTCCCTTATCCCTGTCCGTTGTTGGCACATTGTGATCAGGAACAGCCACGATAGATTCCTTACGCCACAATGGGCGATCATGGATTTTTAAACCCTCGAATGCTTGTGGGCTAGTCACCTCATGAATTAAATGACGATCAATATATATGAGACAGGTATCTTCCTGAGCTAGAACAACATGTTTATCAAAAATTTTTTCATATAGAGTCTTTGCCATAAACTAATCCCTAAAATTACCAAAATTTAGAGGGTAGTCAGACACATTTGCTTTTACCAACGCAATCGACTCCTGCAGAATATCTCTCTTTGTTCCAGTGACTCTAACCGTATCGCCTTGGATTGAGGCCTGGACCTTTAATTTACTATCCTTTAATAATTTGATAATTTTTTTACCAAGTTCTTGATCAATTCCATCCGACACTTCTATATCAAGTTTCACATTGTTTCCAGAAATACTCTCAAGATTTTTATCCATCAATCTTTTAGTTGAGTCAGGTTCTTTTTTTTCGAGTGATGGAAATAAAATATCTTTAATTTGATTAACCTGAAAATCATTATCACCAAATAAAGTGATAATTAAATCCTTCTCGTTAAATTCAATACTTGCAGATGTGCCTTTAAAATCATAACGATTTTGTATTTGTCTTCTAACAACATCAACCGCATTTGCTAAATTGACCTTATCTGCGGAAGAGCTTATATCGAAACTGGGCATAATTTAATCCTTCTTATTTCTACCTAAAGTTTTAAGTCTTAATGCGTTCAGCTTAATAAACCCTTCCGCATCATATTGATTGTAGGATCCTCCATCGTCTTCAAATGTGGCAATATTTTCGTCAAATAGACTGTGAGGACTACTTCGTCCAACGACCTGAACAGATCCCTTGTAGCAAACTAAATTAACCTCACCGGTAACATTTTTTTGCGTATGATCAATCAGGGTCTGTAATGCCTCTCTTTCTGGAGCAAACCAAAATCCGTTATATATTAACTTCGCATACCTCGGCATTAATTCGTCTTTTAAGTGAGCCACTTCACGATCAAGTGTAATGGATTCAATGGCTCGATGAGCTTTTAATAGAATGGTCCCACCAGGAGTTTCATAACATCCTCTGGATTTCATACCAACAAATCTGTTTTCAACTAAATCTAGCCGACCAATTCCATTTCTTGAGCCGACCTGATTTAGATAATGAAACACTTCATGAGATTTCATGGTTTCATTATTGATAGCTACAGGATCTCCATTCTCAAAAGAAATTGATAATGATTCTGGTTCATCATTTGCCGCTTCAGGCGACTTAGTCCATCTCCACATCGAGTCTTCTGGTGGGTTGCTAGGATTTTCTAGATGTCTACCTTCATAGGAAATGTGAAGAAGGTTAGCATCCATGCTATACGGACTTCCTCCATTTTTATGCTTCATTTCTACAGGAATGCCATGTTTTTCAGCAAAATTTAATAATTTTTCACGACTTAAGAGTTCCCACTCTCTCCATGGAGCGATCACTTTAATATCAGGATTTAATGCATAGGCATTCAATTCAAATCTAACCTGATCATTACCCTTGCCGGTAGCTCCATGAGCTATTGCATCAGCACCTGTTTCAGCAGCTATTTCAATTAGTCTTTTTGCAATCAGAGGACGAGCTATTGATGTTCCAAGTAAATACTCACCCTCATAAATCGCATTGGCTCTAAACATTGGTAAAATATAGTTTTTTGCAAAATCTTCCTCAAGATTTTCAATATAAATTTCTTTAATTCCAGCTTGTTTGGCTTTTTCTCTGGCTGGCTCAATTTCTTCACCCTGACCAATATCAGCCGTAAAAGTAACCACTTCACAATCATATTTTTCTTGTAGCCATTTTAAAATTACAGAGGTATCTAATCCACCTGAATATGCCAAAACAACTTTTTTAATTGATTTCATAAAAATTAAACTTTCCCAATAAGAAGATATTCTAGTAAAGCTTTTTGAACATGCAAACGATTTTCTGCCTCATCCCAAACCACAGACTTAGGTCCATCAATAACATCAGATGTAACCTCCTCTCCTCTATGCGCCGGCAAACAATGCATGAATAAAGAATCTTTCGCTGAGACATCCATCATTTCTTGATCAACTTGCCAATCTGCAAAAACTGATTTTCTTTCTGACTGCTCTGACTCGTACCCCATACTCGTCCATACATCTGTAGTCACAAGATGAGCATCTTTAGCTGCATCCATAGGATTTTCAAATTGTTCAAAATGAGAATCATCGTATAAGCCTGCTCTCTCAACCTCAACCTCATATCCTTTTGGAGTTGAAACATGCATATTAAAATCTAATAACTCTGCAGCTTGTAACCAGGTATTGCAAACATTATTAGAATCCCCAATCCAGGCGACTGTTTTTCCCTCAACTGAGCCTCTATGCTCGATAAAAGTAAATATATCCGCCAAAATTTGACAAGGATGATACTCGTTCGTCAGACCATTGATCACAGGAACCCTAGAGTTCTGAGCAAACCTTTCAATAATTTCCTGCTCAAAAGTCCTAATCATGACGACATCACTCATTCTGGAAATAACTTGAGCTGCATCCTCAACAGGCTCTCCCCTTCCTAGTTGAGAATCTTTTGTGTTTAAGTAAATAGCGGCACCGCCGAGTTGATGCATGCCTGACTCAAAAGATAACCTTGTCCTAGTGCTAGCTTTTTCAAAAATCATTACCAGAGTTCTATCTTCAAGCGGCCAGTGTTTTTGGTACTCTTTAAATTGTTTTTTTAACCATTTTGCTCGATCGAATAAGTAATATATTTCGTCTTTTGTAAGGTCATTAAATTGTAAAAAGTGTTTAATCGTCATACTTTATTTTCTTTCAAATAATCCTTTAGCATCAATATTAAATTTGATACCAAAAATTCTGACTCATCATCATTGATAACTAAAGGGGGAACAATTCTTATGACATTTCCAGATGTCACGCTGATCAATAGATTATATTCTAAAGCAAGTGTCATCAGTTCTGGACAATCATGACCAAGCTCAATGCCAATCATTAAGCCTTGCTGCCTGACGTCAATTACAAAATCTAAAGATTTTGTTTGCTCTCTCACAGCATGAGCAATTTTTGATCCTTGAATTGTTGCATTTAAATAGAGCTTTTCTTGATCCAAAACATCGAGAGTTAAATTACCTGCACGACATGCTAAGGGATTTCCGCCAAATGTTGAGCCGTGCTGTCCTGGTTTAATGATGTTTGTTATTTTTTCATTCACTAAAGTAGCGCCAATAGGAACCCCTGAACCAAGACCTTTTGCGCTAGTTAGAACATCAGGCTTAATATCTGAATACTGAAAAGCATACAAACGTCCAGTTCGACCTACGCCGGTCTGAACTTCATCCAGCATAAGAAGCCATTCATTTTGATCGCAAATTTTTCTTAAATCATTTAGATAAGATGAAAGATTTTTTGGGAGCTTTATCCCTCCCTCACCCTGAATAGGCTCAACTAGGACAGCAACAACATTTTTATTTTGATCTGCAATTTTTTTTATAGAATCTAAATCATCAAAAGGGACTCGGATAAAACCTTTTAAAAGTGGCTCAAAGCCAGCCTGAACTTTTCTGCTTCCAGTGGCAGATAAAGTTGCCATGGTTCTGCCATGGAAAGAATTCTCCATCACAATAATTTGTGGATCTGTAATCTTTTTTGAATTGGCAAATAGTCTTGCAAACTTGATAGCAGCTTCATTCGCCTCACAACCAGAATTGGAGAAAAATACTGCGCTCATACCCGTGATTGAGGCCAGTCTTTCCGCTAGTTTTTCTTGTTCACCTATATTGACATAATTAGATAAGTGAATGAATTGATCGAGTTGGTCTTTTAGTCCTGATGTGAAATGCGGATGAACATGGCCTAGCGTATTTACAGCAACGCCTGCTAAGGCATCAAGGTATTTATTTCCTTCTTTATCAAACAGCCAGACACCCTCACCTTTTTCAAAAGAAATAGGAAGTCTTCCGTAAGTTTTTAAAATTGAATATTTTGATTCCATCTAGAATAAAAAACGGCGGCTAACGCCGCCGGTTTTTACAAAGTTGTTAAAGGAAGATTATAAACCAATTAAGCCTTTATGTGATAGTCCGTTTGTCATTAAGAATAACATCGGAATAGATAACATAGTGTTAGTTCGAGATGCTAAAAAAGCAATTCTTCTGGCAGCAGTTTTTTCAGCATCACTCGCTGATTTTAAACCAAGAATTTTTTGTTGATTTGGCCAGATAAGAACCCAAACATTGAATAACATAATAGTACCCAACCATGATCCTAATCCAATAGCCTCATAACCTCCACTCAATGTGAAAGCAGGAACAAAGTTGGCACCTAAGAGTGCGGCACCTGCAATCCATGTAGCTAATGCAGCCCAACGAAACCAAAGAAGCGCCAAAGGGGCAACATGTTTAGTAATACCAGCCGCTGTTCCATCAGCATTTGCATTTTTCAAAGCTGGAACTTGAACAAAGTTAAAATAATAAAGTAGGCCTATCCAGGCAACCCCCACAATAACATGCAGAAATCTTACAATCGCGGTGAAATAATCATATTCCATAATAATCTCCTAATATTTAGTAATGTAAATTAAAAAAAGTTTTTCAAGAGATATACAAATACAAAAGTAAGTATAACGCCTGCGACAATGGTTCCGAGAATTGAATCTAATGGATTTTTCATAAAAATTTTCCTCCAAATTTTAAGAATAGACTATATTATTTACCAACATTGTCAAGATTGAAAAGATTTCATTACAAACTGTGAAAAAATTACCTTCAAAATATAAAAGTTTTCGATGGATGTTATTAGCGACATTTTCATTCAGTGTAATGGGTTTATGCGTGAAATTAAACTCCTCTTCATTTAATGAATATGAATTGGTTTTTTATCGATCGTTTGTGAGTCTAATAATTATCATTGTATTGATGAAAAAAAATAGCATTACGATTAAAACGAAATACGCATGGTTTCATTTCTTAAGATCGTTTATTGGATTCATTAGCCTTTTGTTATTTTTTTACGCCATCACAAAACTCCCCCTTAGCACATCAATGACTCTTAATTACACATCCCCAATTTTTTTAGGACTTTTGATTCCATTTTTAATGAAACAAAAATTTAACAGCTCTAAGCTATTTCTCTTATTAATTGGTTTTTTAGGAATTGTATTAATTCTCAAACCTGTTCTGAATTATAATTGGTTCGCGGGCTTGATGGGTGTTCTATCAGGATTTGGTGCAGCAATTGCTTATATTATGGTGGCAAAATTAGGTCAACTAAAAGAGCCAGATTTAAGAACAGTTTATTTTTTCACCCTGGTATCATCGATCTTATCTTTCGGTTTGATGTTAAAAGAGGATATCAGTCCGATCTCTTTTGACATTAATTTGATTTATCTATTGCTCTTAGGGGTTAGTGCGACTATTGCCCAATTAGCTGTTACAAGAGCCTATCGTGAAGGAAAAACATTAAACAATGCCGCTTACTCTTATATGACGGTAATCTTTTCAGTGGGATGGGGAGTATGGATATTTCAGGAAAGTCTCGATTGGCTTACTTTAATGGGAATCTTGCTGATTTTTTTAGCTGGAATATTTATCAACAAAACTAAGTTAAGGCTCAAGTAATCCACACCGAATTGCAATAAGAGCTATTTCTGCTGAGTTGTTCGCATTTAATTTTTGTTTGATGTTGTAGAGATGGGTTCCAACAGTACGCGGACTTAAACACATAGTATCCGCAATCTCGTTAGTACTTTTGCCTTTAGCCAGCGATATGAACACTTCAAACTCACGATCCGATAACACTTCAGTAGGATCATTTTCTCCAGATAATTGGGTAATCGCCAACTGTTGAGCAACGGAAGATTCGATGTATTTTTTCCCGCTTCCTACAGTTCTGATTGCATTAATCAACTCTTCTGCAGCACTCCTTTTTGTCAAATAACCGATTGCGCCTGCACTTAAAACTCTCTTTGGATGGACGGAATCTTCATGAGCAGATAGAACCAGTATTTTTGTATTTTTGTCTTTTGCAATTATTCTCTCAATTGCTTCAAGGCCTCCAATGCCTGGCATAGTGATGTCCATCACTATCACATCTGGTTTAATTTCTTGAAATTTTATGATGCCATCTTCACCTGTTTCGGCTTCGGCAATTACCTGCATATCTTTTTCACTATCGATAAGCATTTTAAAACCCATCCTAACTACTGAATGATCATCGACTAAAAGCACATTTAAATTTGACATAGGATTCCTATTTCTTTTTTATTGGAATTAATCCAGTGATAATGGTTCCTTTTTCGTTCGATTGTAACTCAAATTTTCCATTTAAGCCTTGAATTCTTTCTCTCATCCCAGCAATGCCAAATTGCTTTGAAGATTTCAGAATTTTTGTATCAAACCCCTTACCATTATCTCTAAAAGAAATTTTTAAATACCTTTTGTCAGCTATTAGGTCAATATGAACTTCAGAAGCATCTGCATGTTTTAAGCAATTGTTCATGCCCTCTTGAATGATTCTATAAATATTGATACTGATCTCCTCAGATAAATTCTCAACTTTATTGTGTTTGAAAGTTATTTTCATTGAAGGGTATTGCTTTTGCCAAACTCCAACTAAATCATTGATTGTTTCAACCAATCCAAGATTGTCTAATGAGCCAGGTCTTAATTTACGAATGATATTATGCATGCCATCATATATTTGATTAGCAGCTGATGTTACAGACTCGGCACTTGTTGCTATCAAATCATTTCCTTTGGCTTGATTTTTAATATTTTGCGTGAAAATTTTTATGGCAGAAACATACTGACCGAGTTCGTCGTGAAGTTCTCGGGCCAGGCTTCTTCTTTCGTCCTCAATTTTTTCCCGAATAATCCCAGTCAATTTTCTATTCTGATCTAAAGCTTTCTTTGATCTTTCTGCTTTTAATTTTTCAGATATGTCTCTCATGCTAACAATATCGCCAATCACTTCTTTTTTATCGGGATCATAGAAAGGTGAAATTGAAATAGAGACGTCTATAATTTTCTTAGATTTGGTAACACGTCTTGTTTCGAGATTTTGAATCTTTTTATTCTTGTGTGTATAAGATAGATTAGACTTAAGTTCGCCCAATTTATTTTTTGGAACAATCAATTTAACTGATTTACCCAGTACTTCTTTTTTTTTGAAACCAAACATGTTCTCAGCAGAATGATTCCAAAAATTAATTTTTTGATCTGCATCCAAGATCATTATGGCATCTGCTGTTTGTTGAGATATCAGCGCTAATATTTTATTTTCATTTAAAAATTTTTCCAAAGACTGACCCATCTTGTTGAAATTTGTGGCGATTTTTTGAAAATCTGGAACATCAAATTTTGGCAACCTTGTTTTTAAATTGCCTTGACCAAAATCCTCTATCCCCTTTAACAATGGATTGATTGAGGATAGCCATCTTCCCAACAACATGTAAACAAATATGTTCATTAATAGAAACACAATCAATGAAATATACATAAAACTTCTTGTGTGATACCAAGCCTCCCTGATTGCACCTTCAGGGGCAGATTCCACAATCAACCTTCCGTATTTAATAATTTTTGCATTTAATTCTTGTGGTGGAGTCATATAATTTTTAAACCATAAAGGAGGAGTAATTTCTTGACGGTAGGTCGACTCTGGAGATTGATACAGTAAATGGTTATTTAAATCATAGAGCGAGATGATGTTGCTGCGAACATGCCCCAATTCAACAAGGAAAGGTTGAATCACCTGATGCGTATATCCCCACTCTGGATTTTGTACAGAGCTAGTGATAAATGTATCTAATAATTGCAAAGTCACTCTATGAGATGATTCCACGCCTTCCTCAATCGCTTTTTTTGAGGATTTCATGAGGGTAATTGATAATCCGATTAAAAAAAGGATCATAATTAATGCAATTAATAGATTTAATCTTACTCTTAAGCTCATAGAAATAAAATTTGGGAAATCAAAAAAACACTTGTATTATAGTTCATAACAATGACTGTAATTTAATTTTATAATTCACATCAACACACTTAATCTAACGAAATTCAAAAAGGGAGGTTTGAATGGCGATTGAATCAGTGATGCATGAAAATAGGGTCTTTAACCCGCCAAAAACATTAAGTGAAAATGCATATGTTAAAAATCTAGAAGAATATCAACAACTGTGTGATGCGGCAGAAGCGGACTATGAGGGTTATTGGGGTGATCTGGCAAAAGATTTAATAGATTGGAAAAAACCATTTACCAAAATTCTTAACGAAGATGACGCACCATTTTATAAATGGTTTGATGATGGTGAATTGAACGTTTCTTATAATTGTATCGATCGACACCTTCCAAACAAAAAAGATAAAGTAGCAATTATCTTTGAATCAGATGATGGCCAAACAACTGAAATTACTTACCAAGAGCTATATGAAAAAGTATGTCAGTTCGCGAACGGCTTAAAAACCCTTAACTTAAATTTAGGCGACCGTGTCATCATTTACCTCCCCATGGGTATTGAAGCTGTTGTGGCCATGCAGGCTTGTGCACGAATTGGTTTAACACACTCTGTTGTTTTTGGTGGATTCTCTGCAAAAAGTATTCAAGAGAGAGTTATTGATGCTGGAGCAAAACTTATCATCACAGCCGACTATCAAAATAGAGGGGGTAAAGAGCTCCCACTAAAAACCGCTGTTGATGATGCCATTCTTCTAGGTGGTTGTGATTCGGTTGAAAAAGTTATTGTTTTAAATCGAACTGGTAAAGAAGCAGCTCTAAAAGAAAATGAAATTGATTGGCATGCATTATGTAAGAATCAAAAAGAAGAATGTGAGCCAGTGTGGGTAAATGCAGAGCATCCGCTCTTTCTTTTGTACACCTCAGGATCAACAGGAAAGCCAAAAGGAGTTCAACATTCATCAGGGGGATATCTGCTTCATGCAATCAACACCACCAAATGGACTTTTGATTTAAGGGATGACGACATCTTTTGGTGTACCGCGGACGTGGGTTGGATTACCGGTCACACTTATGTGGCGTATGGTCCATTAGCACTGGGTGGAACACAAATTATCTTTGAAGGAGTGCCTACCTTCCCCAATGCTGGTCGTTTTTGGGAAATTGTACAAAAGTACAAAGCAACTATCTTTTATACAGCGCCAACTGCCATAAGAGCATTGATAAAAGCCTCTGAAAGTGATGAGGCTGTTCATCCAAAATCATTTGACTTAAGTTCATTAAGAATTTTGGGAACAGTTGGGGAGCCTATTAACCCTGAAGCTTGGATGTGGTACTACGAAAATGTAGGCAATTCAAAATGTCCAATTGCTGATACCTTTTGGCAAACTGAAACTGGCGGGCATGTCATCACACCCCTTCCTGGTAGCACTCCCCTAGTTCCAGGCTCTTGCACACTCCCTTTTCCTGGAATTGCAATTGATGTAGTGGACGAAACTGGTCAAAATCTAGAATGGGGGCAAGGTGGACTGCTGGTAATAAAAAAACCATGGCCATCTATGATCCGAACAATATGGGGTGACCCAGAACGATTTAAAAATAGTTACTTCCCCAGTGAATTAGGTGGAAAATTATATTTGGCTGGTGATGGTGCTGTAAGAGATGCTGAATCAGGCTATTTTACTATCATGGGTAGAATTGATGATGTACTAAATGTCTCAGGTCATAGACTAGGAACAATGGAAATTGAATCTGCATTAGTTGCCAATGACTTGGTCGCTGAGGCAGCTGTTGTTGGAAGACCCCATGACGTCAAAGGGGAATCCATCATCGCCTTTGTTGTTTTAAAATCAGATCGACCTAATGCCGAGAAAGCGACAGAAATAGTCAATGAATTACGCGCATGGGTAGGAAATGAAATTGGACCTATTGCTAAACCTGATGAGATTAGATTCGGTGATAATTTACCTAAAACGAGATCTGGGAAAATCATGAGAAGGTTACTTCGATCAATTGCCAAAGATGAGGAAATCACCGCAGATATTTCTACTCTGGAAAATCCTGCAATCCTGGATCAACTCAAGCAAAAAGTTTAAAATGTTTTAATGCTAAGAACAATTAATGCCGTTTTAAAATCCAAAAAGATAAAATATTTTTATTACGGCATTTTTTCACTAGCATCAATTCTCATTTTATCTGCAGCCATTGCCTACCATTTTTTCCTCATTCCTAATGTAGAGAACTACAAACAAAATATTGAAAGCTTTATCGCCAAAGAAACAGGTGGTGAGGTTTCGATTGATAAGCTCAACATTGTATGGAATATTACGAACCCCCGTTTTCAATTGCGAAATTTTTCTATTACAGACCGGGATAACAATAAAACCATTAATTTAAATGCTATCGACTTTGAAATATCATGGCTTAGCATACTCAAATTTCAGCCAATCTTAAATCAAATTATTATTGGTGATCTTGATATCTTAGTTGAACGGACTGTTGATAATAAATTAAGAATTGCAGGAGTTGAGATCATCGAATCAACTGAATCATCCTTCTCTGATTGGCTTCTTAACCAACATGAAGTCAGAATAATCAATGGAAAAATAACATGGAGGGATGAATATAGAGCAGCAAAAGATTTAACAATTAGCGGTATAAACCTGACCTACACAAGTCCTACATATCTGACCTACCTGGATCGTCATAAATTTAATTTAAATGCATTAGTGTCAGAAGGAACAAAAGAAAGAGTCTATGTAGATGGGTTCTTTGATTTGGATTCTATTGATCACTTTGATCAAGTTAAAACAAAGATGAAGGTAAATATTTCACAGGCATTTTTACCTGCATTTAAGCCCTGGATTGAGTACCCTTTCGATGTCAAGCAAGGCTATGGTGAGTTAAAACTAAACATTGTATTTGTTAAGAATAAAATTCAAGAAATTAAAACATCTTTCAGTATAGAGAATTACATTGGGAACTTTAATGATAATCAAGATAAGTACATTAATATTTCTGAATTATCTGGTAGTGCAATTTTTGACAACAATAATAATATAAAAAAAATAGCCTCCACAAATTTAAACTTTAAAACAAATAATATTGATATCCAAAACAGTGCATTTGAAATCCTAGTCAAAGATAATGTAGCGCAATCTTTTAAATTAAAATTAAATCAGTTGAATATTGATGCAGCTGAATCGATAATTAATCAGACTCCATTTTTTGAAGAGTTAAAATCTTATCTTGATGACTATAGCCCCACAGGTGATATTAAAAATCTACAGTTATCATGGAAAAAAAATAAAGAACTTATAGCAGCTGGATCTCTAATCAATTTTGGTATTAATTCACATAATGAATTTCCTGGATTTAAAAATCTTACAGCTAGCTTTGATATTAAAAATAATAAAGGTTTTCTTGATATTGCTAGTAAAAATATCTCTTTTAATCAAGAGGATAGACTTAGAACAAATTTAACCTTCGATACTTTTAATGGTGTAATCAAGATTGACGGAGAAAATTTTAAATTTACAAATGTATTACTTAATAACAATGATCTAAATTTATTAACATCTGGAACAGTCAATCTTAAAAATTTAAAACAACCGGATCTAGATCTAGCTATCACTTTATCTGTTCCAGACATCTCTAGAATAAAAAAATACTACCCAAAAAATACTGACCCAGATCTACTAAATTGGCTCGATACATCTTTGCTTGCAGGAAGCATTGAAAATACAAAGATCACTATCAAAGGTGAGCTTGATAAGCTCTTCGACAAAAATGCAAATTCAAATATTCAAATCACAGGCAGTTACAATAATGCAAACATCGAGTTCGCGACAGGTTATCCTGAGATTGAAAAGGCAAATATATTATTCAGTCTTGATTCTAATATCCTAAGATTATTAGCAAAAGATGGAACAGTGGCTAATCAGAATATTTCATCTTTGGAAGTCATATCTGATCTGTCTGAATCAGATTTAATGATAAATACCCACTGGATTACCAGTGGAGGCACTAATAGTTTAATTCAGGCCATTAATAACTCGCCTCTATACGAGGATACTCAAGAATTCACAAATCAGCTGATTACGAATGGAAATGCAATACTTAACCTTACAATTAATTACCCAATCACTAATCCAGATGAAATTAACTTTGATGTAAAATATGAACTAAATAATGTAGTCATTCAAAATCCAAGAATAGGTCTTCCTCAAATAAACAATCTAAATGGAATTCTCAATATTAAACCAAACTTTTATGAACTTAAAAATGCATCAGGATCAGTTTTTGAAATGCCGACAAATATAGATGTTCTGGTTGAGGACAATTTAACCAAAATTAATGCTACTGGAAAAATTGATGAAACATTCTTTATTAATAATTTAGGATCAGGTTGGGCTAATAAGGTCCAAGGGTCTGCAGAGTGGATTTTAAAATCTAATATTACTGAACAATCAAATTCCTTGTCTTTAGAAACTGATTTAAAAGGAATAGAAATTAATGGGCCTTATCCATTAAATAAAAAACAGGGTGAAGTAAAAATCTTGTCCATTGTTAAAAAACCATCAAAAGATAACTTAACAAACTATGTTATTAGGCTGGACAATGATGTCAACGGCAAGATTTACATGAGCAAAAATGGTTGGTCTGGTCAGATTAATATCCTGTCCAATGAAGAGTTCCAAGACAGGAACGGAATATCAATTTTTGCAAACTTCAAAGATGTTGACCTGGATGATTTTTCATCACTATTTAATTTGAAATCAGATAACAAGAAAGAAACATTTAGGATTGGTAAGTCAAAACTTAATTTTGAAAAATTAATTGTAAATGGTTTCAACCTTCATCGATTGGAGACCGTTGTTTTTCCATCTAATAATAATCTTAAAGTTTCCTTATATTCAAATGAAATTAAAGGTAATGCATTGTGGGATAACAACGAAAGAAAGCTAACAGGGAGATTTAATAAATTTATCATTTCAAAAGATAAACAAATAGGTAAATTAAATGACGAAGATAATTTACCGACCACCGCACAGCCAGTATTCATTGATTTGATGATAGATGAAGTTATCCTCGATGATAAAAGCATGGGCAAATTTGATATCCAGGCATCAAATATAAATAATCAAATTTGGAAAATAGAAAATTTCACTATCACCAACCCTCATCATGAATTTAAAGCAGATGGGGAATGGCAGGCAAAAGAAATTGGCACACAAACCAAAATAGATTTTAAATGGAAGGCAGATGACTTAGAAAAAACTTTAGAACAGCTTGGGTATCCTAATTTGATCAAAAAGGGAATTGCCAGATTTAATGGCATAGCCAACTGGGAAGGGAGTCCTTTTGGCTTCTCTTCAAATCAGGTAAGCGGTAATTTTTCTATGGATATTGATAAAGGTGAGATACTTGAAGCTAAACCTGGTATTGGAAGATTGTTTGGTCTACTTACATTGCAAAACTTACCTAAAAGATTGACTCTAGACTTTAGCGATTTATTCTCCAAGGGTTTTATATTTGACTCCATTAATGCTGGGGTACGAGTCAATTCTGGAATTTTATCTTCAAATAATTTTAAAATGGTTGGTCCTGCTGCAGAGGTCTTAATGGATGGTGAAGTTGATATTATTGAAGAAACGCAAAATCTTCATGTTACTGTCAAACCCTTTGTGAGTGATTCGCTATCCCTTGCTGCTCTAGCGGGTGGTCCTCTAGCTGGTGCTGCTGCCTTTATTGCTCAAAAAGTATTAAAAGATCCTCTTAATAAAGTTTTAACAGATGAATATCAAATCATAGGAACATGGGATGACCCAATTGAAGTAGATAAACCAAAATCAGAAGAATTATCTGAACTGGTGGATGAAGAAGTCATCCAACCATCTGAAAGTATTCTAGAAAAACTAAATATATTTAAAAATAAAGATGAATAACGAAATAAATAATCTCATATTAAATCCAGCAGAACTTGATAATCAAAAAATTCAAAAAGTGATGAATAATTTGAATCATAAGAATATCGATTACAGCGACTTATATTTTCAATACTCTAAAAATGAATTTTTAGCTATTGAGGACGGTGCAGTAAAAAATGCTTCATTTAATATTGATAATGGCTGTGGTGTCAGAGCGGTGTCTGGGGATAAAACCGCATATGCATATACTGACGAAGTAAATTTTCAAACCCTTACCCAATCCTGTGAAATTATTAATGCATTAAGATCTCAGGGTCAGAATAAATCTGTTCCTCAAGTTAACTCAAACACACCCCAACAGCTTTATCCAAGTATTGATCCAATCATAAATACGGGCGAAAAAAAAATTGAAATATTAAAAAAACTCGAAAGTTTAGCTTTTTCCCGAGATAAAAGAATTATTAAAGTCAGTGCTTCGATTGCTGCTGAATATGATGTAATTTTAATTGCAAATAAACTCTCTGATATGAAGAGTGACATTCGCCCTCTTGTTCGATTATCACTTAGCATTATTATTGAAGACAAAAATCGAAGGGAAATCGGAACAGCTGGAGGTGGCGGCCGATATAGTATTGATTATTTTACTGACGACGTCCTTGATCTTTACATTGATGAAGCATACCACCAAGCGGTAACTAACCTTGAAGCGATACCATCCCCTGCCGGATTGATGCCTGTCGTTCTAGGTCCTGGTTGGCCAGGTATTCTCCTCCACGAAGCTATTGGACATGGTCTTGAGGGAGACTTTAATCGCAAGGGTACTTCCGCTTTTTCTAAACTGATGGGAAAGCAGGTGGCTCATAGTGATATCACTATTGTTGACGATGGGACTATCCAGGACAGACGTGGTTCTTTAAATATTGATGATGAAGGTAACCCTACGCAGCGAACTGTTTTAATTGAAAATGGGATTCTAAAAAATTATCTGCAAGATACTCTAAATGCAAAACTAATGAATATGGAAATTACTGGAAATGGCCGAAGAGAGTCTTACGCCCATATCCCTATGCCCAGAATGACTAATACGATTATGACCAATGGCAAATATAACCCTGATGAAATCATTAAATCAGTAAAAAAAGGAATTTATGCTCCAAATTTTGGTGGTGGTCAGGTAGATATCACCAGTGGCAAATTTGTCTTCTCATCTTCGCTTGCTTGGTTAATTGAAGATGGAAAAATCACCCAGCCAATCAAAGGAGCCTCCATTGTTGGTAATGGTCCTGATATCCTTAAAAAAGTTTCAATGGTGGGAAATGACTCATCATTGGATACTGGAGTTGGTACATGCGGCAAAGATGGTCAAAGTGTCCCTGTTGGGGTTGGGCAGCCGACTTTAAAAATTGATGAAATACTTGTTGGTGGCTCAGATACCCAGGGTTAATTTTATTTATTAACCCTATTTTTATATTCAAGAGTTCTCGTATCAATCTCAATCATATCGCCAGTGTCGCAAAATAACGGCACCATCAGCTCAAAGCCAGTATTGATTGAAGCTGTTTTCATCACCTTACCAGAGGATGTATCTCCCTTAACTGCAGGTTCAGTATAAGTAATTTCCCGAGTAACTGAATTTGGTAACTCTACTGAAATTGCTTTTCCTTCATAGAAAACAACCTCACACGACATTCCATCCTCTAAAAATTTCAAAGCATCCTCCATACTGTCAGGTCCAACTTCGTATTGGTTGTATTCCTCATCCATAAACACATAAGCAGGATCAGCAAAGTAAGAATAAGTGACTTCCTTCTTCTCTAAAATAACTACATCAAATTTATCGGAAGCATTAAAAACTGACTCAGTAGGAGATTCATTGAGTAAGTTCTTTAGTTTCATTTTTACTACAGCTGCATTTCGTCCAGATTTATTGTATTCACATTTCAATGCAACCATTGGATTTCCATCAACCATAATGACATTCCCTGCTCTAACTTCCTGTGCTGTTTTCATAGCTATCCTTGAAAAAATTTTTGATGATTATACTAAATTATTTAATAAATAATGAATAAATTTGAGCAATCCCTGTACCCCTTTTTATAAAATTCTCTCTTGCATCTAAATAAAAATCTTTTAGATTTTCAATATTTTCCAATAAATATCGCCAGTGTTCTAAATTTAGGCTCTGATTATTCCATATTAAAAAAATTTCTCTCAACTGTAGTGGCAAAGAAATAAAGTAATGATCGAGAAAGGCATTTAATTTTGTTATTTGAAGACCATTTTCTTGAATATAAGGTTGCCAAATAAAAGGGGATCCAGCCAAAATGGCACGGATTAAACTATCCTCACCACGAACAAAGTTTATTAAACTATTAGCTAGAGCTTTATCAAAATCGTTAAAACTCAATAAGTTTTTACCTCTATCCTTATCTTTATCATATCGATCATGCATTACAGAATCATATTGCGGAAAGTTGTTTCGTAGAACTTTAATTGAAGCTTCAATATTCTCATTAAAATAGCAAAAAAAATTGATGGTATTTGTATCTCTTAACTTTTCAGTTTGATACAAATCCTTATCATTTATAGCAAATATTGCGACACCTGAATGTTCACTAACGCCAGGAATATAAAATATTTTTTTATATTTTTTGTTAATTGACTCTTTAAGATGATAGTCGTTAACCCATTGTTCAGCTGAAAAATATTCGTAATTGATTAATAAATTTTTATTAGTGAGTTTAGCTTCATAAGATAAGGGTAACTGTGTATCAAAAATAGTAACAACATTATTATTTGGTAAAAGGTTGTTATCCATCTTATCAATATCAATAATATTAATATTCTCGTTAAAAAAATTTTTATCTAATATTTTTTGAGTAAGCTCATTGGACGTAAGAAATACATTGCTGGTGACACCATGGTCAATATAAAGCCCATGAGCAAGCCTTAATGGAATTGATATATCTCCATAGTTATCGATAAACCTTGAAAATATGTCTACTGAAAATGTCATTTATATATGATAGACATAATTTCTATTTCTTTTTGTCCAGAAGGACTTTCATAGGAAACAATTTCTCCAACTTGCTTACCGAGAATAGCCTTAGAAATTGGAGACAACCAGCTTATTTTATTTTCTTTAGGGTCAACTTCAGGGACGCCAACAATCTGAATCTTGTTAATCTGGTTTTTATCTAAATTCTCATACTCAACTGTTGCTCCAAAAAAAATCTTGTCTTTATTTTCTTGCTCAAGTGGATCAATAATCTTTGAATCTTCAATGACGGTAAGCAAATATTTTACTCTGGAATCAATTTGCCTTAACCTCTTCTTACCATAAATGTAATCGCCATTTTCAGATCGATCGCCATTGCTTGCTGCCCACGAAACGTCTTTCACAACCCTTGGTCGATCAACCTTTAGGAGATAATTTAACTCTTCCCTTAAATGTATAAAACCATTTTTTGTAAGATAAGATGATTGCTCGCTCATAATATAGTTTTACTATAAAATTTAAATGTGAAAGATAACATAATTACAATTTGTAAAAATGACATTTACTTCAAAAGATTCATCCACACAAATAATTCCACACACTTTAATACCTTCACCCTATTTGAATTTATTTCAAATGAACTAAGTGTTCATTATCTTTCATCCAATGAAATTAGTAAAAAAATAGTCAATAAATTAGAGGAATATATTATCCTGGAAGAGATTGTATCCAATGAAATTGTTGGGAACGGAAATCAATTTCTTCATGATATCGAATCACTCGTTTTTTTTGTTCAGAATGCCATAAAGAATATTAGTGAGTACGACATAGATTACCAGGACGGGTCATTCAATCTGTCCATCGAGAATAAATTTCTACGCACAGTAATCGATAAATTCAATCAATATTTACTTGACAATGGTTTATTTACATATCACCAGGCAATTAGTTTCTTTATTGAAAATATCAAATTTGATAAAAAGGTCCGACTAGTTGGTTTTAACCTTGATACGCCTATGAATAAATTAATTCAGAATAAGTTTAAAACAAATGATATATCTTTTAAAAAAGAGAATAAAAACCACATCATTCAGCAATTTGACAATGAACTCCAAGAGTTTAACTATATAGGTGAAGAAATTATTCTCAAACATTCACAAGGGAAAAAAATTGCAATTATCTCTGAAGATGTCAATAAGATTGTAACAACCTTCTATCCTACACTCACAGGCCTGCAAACTTACAACAAAGATGCAAACGGACAAGAGCAAATTGATTTAAATATCCCCAATCAAATATCTTTATCAAAATCACCGATCATTCGAAGTATTTTTACTTTTTTTGATTTGCATTACGGCCAATATGTTGCAGTCGAAAAAATACGTCATTTTGTAGTCACCTGCTTTCAAAATGATCTATTACTTTTGAGCGATCTGGATGAAAAGATCAAAATGTTTAAAAAGCATGGGATCCGAAAAATTAATCTAAAAAGGTTTAATGAAACAATAGAATCTTCTTCTATAGATAAATCATCTTTTGAAGAAATTGATAAATTACAAAATAACTTACCTTTAGCGGAATGGGGAACTTACCTCGTCAGGCTATTAAAAAATTATTTATTTCGTAATGAACTTAAAATAAATGATTCATTAATCGAGGACTTGAATATTTTTATTGATCTAATTAAAAACATTAGTTCAGTTAGAAAACATAAAATTATTAATTATTTAGAGTTTAAAAAATACCTCAACATTATACTAAACCAGACTCAAAAAAATTTTTTTGTATCAAGCAATGCAGTTGATATTTATTCATTTAAAGATGAAGTAGTCTCACAGTATGATGATATATACCTCATAGATTTTATCGATCGAAAAAATCAAACCAGCTTAAGAAATCCCTTACTCCCCTTGTGTCACTTAAATAAAATAAATGATTTCAATAAGAGAAAAACTTTCTCAGGTAATCAATTAAATAAATTGTCAGAAAAAGCTAATTTATCGATCTCTTATTCTTTATTAACAGACAATGTAGAAAATACAATTTCATCATCCGTCACATTTAGTGAGATTGTCGAAAAAAAATATGAAAAAAAATATGATTTTCTTCATGAAAATAAAACATTAGCGCTTGATAATGACCACACAGACAAGGCGCTTCCCAAGGGGATAAAAAATATTCGTGGTTTGCTCGAGCGTCTACAAACTTGTCCCCGATGGGCTTTTTATGAAGATGTCCTTCACTGCAAGGACGACTCAGATCATCTCACAACAGAGTATAGTCCACGCTTACGTGGTATTTTAATTCACGAGGCACTCCATAACATCTGGATAAAGCTAAAAAATTATCAGAATCTCGCGGAAATTAACAACTTAAGGGAATTTGTAAAACCTATTGTTGAGATGTCCATTGAAACAAAAAATGAATTTTCAATAATGGGTGACTCAGTAAAAAAATTTGAAATAGCAAGATGTACTTCATTGATTCAAGAGGTGCTTGAGATGGAAAAGAAAAGAATACCCTTTGCTATTAAAAGCTTGGAAGTAAAACAACAATTTGTTCATGGAGATTATTCATTTGATCTTATCAAGGATAGAGTTGATAGCGATGATAATGGAATTCATGTCATTGACTATAAAACTGGAAAATTGCCAACAGCAAGGTCTTGGACACAATTGCCAATTAAAAATTTTCAAATCCCCTTATATTTTTTATTTACAGACTGTAAAGTCAGCACATTATTGCTTTACGAGATAAATCAAAAAAATATCGTGATTAAGAGATTTACTTTTAAGGACAATGATTACCAAATACCTGACAATATTTCCAAACAAATTATTAGCAAAAGCTATGGGGATCTCAAAAACATTTGGCTGGATGAGATCAATAGCTTGATGCATCTTTACTCAGAAGGGTATTTTCCTAACACATTCGAAAAAGAGGAGGATCTGACATATTGTGGTAGCAAAATTCTTCTTCGTCTTCCAGAAAAAAAGTATCAGTATGAGTTATAACAAATGAGTAGTAATGACATTCAAAATAGGATTAAGTGTCTAGACTTGAAGTCAATAATCGTTCAAGCCCCAGCAGGTTCTGGCAAAACTGAATTATTAACACAGCGCTTTATAAAACTACTCGCACATGTCAATTCACCAAGAGAGATTTTGGCTGTTACCTTCACAAATAAAGCTGCAGCTGAAATGAAAAATCGAATAACGAATTATCTTCAAAATAAAACTACGCCTAAAAATGACACGACAAAAAAATTAATTGATCTTTTAAATAAAGAAATCGCAAGAAGAGGAATTGCTGTAGATGAAGTCATCTCAGAGTTAAATATCCTAACCATTGACGCACTTAACCAACAAATTATCAATTCCACCCCCCTGCTCACTAAGTATGGATACCAGTCATCTATCATTGAAGATCCTTCCCCCATCCATTCTGAGATCATAAAAAAAGTTATTTATGCAGAAAGTAATTCAGATCATATTCATAAAATTCTTCATACATTAAACATTGAATTCCCCCAGCTCGAAAAATATTTATTGGAGCTCATGACAAATAGGGATAAGTGGATCCACTATATCTTTGATGATGAAAATAGTAACCAATTTAATAAATATATCCAGCAACAGGAGGAAGAGTCTCTAGCACATTTACAAAAAATTTTTAAGCTTAAGGACTCAATACGTTTGAAAAAAAGTGAATTACTCCACTTTATTGAATCGATTTATACCAAACAAAAAAGCATAAGAAAAAATATTAAAGAGGAGGATTTGGCGTTCTTTAAAAAAAATTCAGCCAGTAATGACATTGCAAGTACAGAGTGGCCAGATTTTGAAAGCTTTGAGAAAGAGTACTACTTTCTAAATATTTCTAACTTGCAGCAGAGCGACATCATGCAGACGTTAGCACCAATCCTCAAAGAAGCATATGCAAGAATCAAATTGTACTTCAGTCAAAATAAGGTAATTGATTTTCCTGAAATTACCCTACAGGCTTTACTAGCTCTTAAAAATGAATCAGGGTTTACTGATTTAAAAAGCTACCTCAACATAAAGTTTTCTCATATTCTAGTCGATGAATTTCAGGATACAAATAAAAACCAGTTACAATTATTTGAATACCTTACGCATGAATGGGGGCCTGAAAATACTTTTTTTTGTGTGGGTGATCCAATGCAGTCGATTTACCGATTTCGACAATCTGACGTTAGAATTTTTTTGGATGTTATAAAAAATGGGGTTGGGAAGATAAAGTTAAATCATATTATCCTCTCAGTAAATAACAGATCAAAAAGTCGCCTAATTCATTGGTTTAACTCACGCTTTTCTAAAATTTTTACAGAACAAAATATTGATAATGGAAGTATTCAATATCAATTATGCAACCCTAGAATTGAGGATGACAGTGGCTCAATAAATTTTTTATCATACAGTCCTGAATCATCCTCACAGTCTTCAGACATCGAGGCAGAATTAATCTGCCGGCAGATATTGGCTAGTCAACATGAATCTATCGCTGTAATTGCAAGGTCACGAAATCATCTGAAACCAATTGTTTCTTATATCAAAAAAAATTATGCTAAACAGATTCCAATCAATGCGATCGAGCTTGAATCTTTAATCAATCACCAATGTGTGCAAGATATTCTTGCATTGACATTAGCGATCTTTGATTTTAGTGATCGCACACATTGGATTGCCACAATCCAGTCACCGTTATGTGGATTAGCTATTAAAGATCTCCATATCCTTTTTGCCAATAAGGATGAGAATATTTGGAAACTGATTAATTCTGAAAAAGTTAATGAATTAAACAGCGAGAGCCAAAAACGAATTAAAAACTTAATTAAGATAATTGAAATTCATTATTCTTCTATGCACTCGGCTAAGTGGAGTGAAATTATTAGAGCATTGTGGGTAGACTTAGCAGGAATTAAATCTTTATATGTAAAAGAGGACATCGAATATATAGATTACTATTTACGCATCCTTCAGAATTTTGATACGAATGAAATAGACAAAGAAGTTTTAATTAAAACCGTTACTGAAACCATGGTATCCGATGTAAATAGTAATAAAAAAGCTGTTTCTTTTTTAACTATCCACAAATCAAAAGGATTAGAATTCGATCACGTCATTATTCCGTGTATAGATAAATCCACCCGACCCAATATCCCCTCATTGGTCAATTTTGATCACATGGATGGGGCAAATAAAAATATTTCATCCATCAAAATCAATGATGATGAAATCTACTCATTACACGGTTACCACGAACAAAAAAATAAAATTAGAGAGCATAATGAATTAAAAAGACTGCTCTATGTCGCTGTTACCCGCGCTGCCAGTCAGCTAGACCTTGTAGCAGGAATAGACGAAACTACCAAGAAAAATACTTTCTTACATTTTCTTAAGGATGATTTTTATCCAACAGATCCTCAAAATATTGAGGTTGATGCCCCTTCAAGTAAATATGAAAAATTTTCACCAAATTTATTTAATATCCCTTTGTCGGATTATATTAATGGCAAGAAAAAAAGTTTGGACGAATTTTCACCTATTTCTGTTAAAGAAAAATATAGTATTGAAACCGAAGAAATCTATGTGGGCATCATCGTTCATAAATATCTTGAGTTTTTACATAAAAATTTAAAAATACATCACCATGTTCAATTTATAGAAAAAATGCTGAATAGTTTGAATGTCGATAAATCTCTGAATCACAAAGAGATCGTTAATGAATCCATGACTTGCATTAACAATATCCACCAAACTGAATCAGGCCAAAAGATTTTAAAAAAATATGATAACGATCAATGTGAACTCAAGATTTCAGTTCCAAATAAAGATCAAACAAACTACCGTGTAGATAGGACATTTTTAATTAATAATGAACGTTGGATTATTGACTACAAATACCACAAAGAAGAACACAACTTAAACTCATTAGCACTTAATTATAAGAATCAGTTGAATCAGTACTCTTCCTTTTTTAATGATTGCAACATAAGACAATTTATCTATTTCTTAAAACAAGGTGAGTTAATTGAGATTTAATCTTTAAGTTCGCCTACAAGGGATTTAATATTATTCAGTTTATCAAACGGGTCCTCAAAATCACCTGCCAAGGTTATCTTGTTGGGTCCATCAAGCTTAATGTGTTTATTTGTCTGGACCAGATCAATGATCTTTAATGGATCGACGTTATTCTTTTCCCTAAAATTCAAACTAATAGTTTTCTTTCCAGCATCAATTTTGGTCACATCTAAATCTTTAGTTATTATACGAATATGATGAATGATAAACAAATTTTCAGTCTGCTCAGGAGCAACTCCGAAACGATCAATGAGCTCTTCCTGAATCATTTGTAAATCTACTAATGACTCACATGATGACAGTCTTTTATAGATCACAAGACGTTCATTAGGGTCGCCACAGTATTGATTTGTCAGTATCGCTGGGGCATGGATATTAATCTCATTGTTCTCGTTATAGTCAGCATTAATATCAAGCATCTCATTATTTTTTAGGTGAGCCACGGCTCGATTAAGCATCTTTAAATACATTGAAAAACCAATTTCATGAATCTCACCACTTTGCTGGTCTCCTAATATTTCTCCAGCACCACGAATCTCAAGATCATGCATCGCTAAGAAATAACCAGAGCCTAAATCTTCAAGATACTGGATAGCTTCTAATCTTTTTTTGGCTTTACTAGTAAGGCTTCGATTTTCGTCAATTAGTAAGTATGCAAAAGCTTGATGATGCGAACGACCAACTCGACCCCTTAATTGATGCAATTGGGATAATCCAAAGCGATCTGCATTGTTAATGATAATTGTATTTGAGGTAGGTATATCGATACCTGTCTCAATAATAGTTGTGCATAGTAACAAGTTAAATCTTTGCTGATGGAAATCTTGCATAACCCTTTCAAGCTCTTTTTCTTTCATCTGGCCATGAGCAATGGCCACTTTTGCATCAGGCATAATTTTTGTTAATTTTTCACTGACTGCATAGATTGAACTTACATCATTATGTAAAAAGTAAGCTTGTCCTCCACGATTGAATTCCCTTGTTAAGGCTTCTTTGATTATTCCTTCTGAAAAATTCTTAACCATGGTCTTGATTGACAATCTTTTTTGAGGGGGTGTGGAGATGATTGAAAAATCTCGTAAGCCTTCAAGTGACATAGACAAAGTTCGTGGTATGGGTGTAGCTGTTAAAGCCAGGAAGTCGGTATTTGTTTTAAACTTCTTAAGCATTTCCTTTTGACGAACGCCAAAACGATGCTCTTCATCAACAATAATAAGGCCAATATTATCTATTTTTATATCTTTTTGTAATAAACGGTGAGTGCCAATGACAATATCTACTTTTCCATTAGCCAGTTTTTCCAGAACCTCATTTTGTTGCTTATTACTTTTAAATCTTGAGATTTCCTCAATCTCAACAGGAAATGAGCTAAATCGGTCAACAAAATTATTATAATGTTGGCTAGCAAGCAGGGTTGTTGGCACTAATATGATTACCTGACGACTATTCATGATAGATATAAACGCTGCTCGCATTGCCACCTCAGTTTTACCAAAACCAACATCACCACAGATAAGACGATCCATTGGTCTTGCAGATTCCATATCTTTGATTACAGACTCAATCGCCTGCATTTGATCTGGAGTCTCCTCAAAGGGAAATTCATTCGCAAATTTCTGATACTCAAGCAAGTCAATTTTTGAGACCAGGCCCTTCTTCTTCTCCCTTTGCGCATATAAATTTAAAAGTTCTGCTGCTGTATCATAGACCTGTTTTAACGCCTTTCTTTTTTCTTTTTCCCACTGCCCTGAACCCAATTTATGTAATGGTGCGGATTCGATAGGTCCGCCTGTATATCTAGAAATGGAGTTTAACTGTGTGACAGGTACATACAGCTTGTCCTCTTTTTCATAAGTTAACAATAAAAATTCATTTATTGATCCCAGCATATCCAATTGGACAAGGCCTTGATAACGACCAACTCCATGATTCTCGTGGACAACAGGATCACCAACTGCTATCTCAGAAAGGTCTTTAATTACAACCTCGGCGTTGTAATCCTTGCTTTTATAATTTGATTTTTCTTGATGGATGAAATCAGGAAATAAATCATACTCCGTGAATATATCGAAATATTCATCAGAAAACCCCTCTTTCAATGGAGATTGAATAAGCTGATGCTCAATTACTGGATCTAAGATATTAACGCTTTCAGATCTCTTTAAATTAAGGTCACACTCGGTCAGCATCTTATGAATTGTTTCTCTTCGACCTAAGCTCTCAGCTGAAATGATTATTTTTCTGGGGCACTGGTTAATGTAATTCGCTATATTTTTATAGCCGTCCTTATAATCGATAGTAATTTTAGGTAGCGGATTATCAACTACATCAAAATTAAGATTTTTAAAACGATTTAAGTCCTGATGAAATTTTACAGAATCCATCATAATTTCTTCTGGATTCAATATAGGTCGCTCAATGTCGTAAGCATACATCTTGAATCTTGTTTGAGCGTCAAGCCAATAGTGATCTATGCTGGATGATAATTTAAAAGGGACATCAATTAATGTTTCATCAGGAAGATAATCAAAAATTGTATTCGTCTCTTGAAAGAAAAGTGGTAAGTACCATTCCATTCCAGAAAAGGGAGTCTTCTTTGATATGTTTGTATAAATCGATGACTTACTTGGATCACCAGAAAATCTTTCACGATAATTTTTTCTAAAAGTTTCAATAGATAATTCAGTAAGTGGACATTCTCGCGCCGGTAGAATTTCAATCTTGCTTGTTGGGTAAATACTTTTTTGCGTTTCAACATCAAAGGTTTTTATACTTTCTATTTCAGTATCAAAAAAATCTATCCTGTACGGAATGGTAGATCCCATAGGAAATAAATCAATCAACCCTCCCCTTACCGCAAACTCACCTGGATGGAAGACCTTCTGGACATTGATGTATCCATTTTCTATCAAAACTGTTTTTAAGGACTCTAAATCGACCTTTTGTCCCTTGCTATAAAAAAAACTGTTCTGCGTGATGTATTGTTTTGGAGGCAAATAGTTTAATGCTGATGTTGCTGGAATAATTAAAATATCAAAAGCTTTCTGGGTGACTAAAAATAGTGACTTTAAACGATCTGAGATTAAGTCAGGATGAGGTGAAACGGTATCGTAAGGCAACGTTTCCCAATCAGGGATCATAGAAACAACAAGATTTTGATTAAACCAGAGCATCTCCTGCTGAAGCCGAGCAGCAACATAACTGTCTTTAGTGAATATAACTAACGGAGTATTTTTTGCGCTTAGTTCAGAACAATAAAATTTTATTATCTGGTAAGCGTAAGATGTGTAATTCAGTATATTTTTTGTATTTGTATTCATTTGGCTTTAAAATTAATCAGTCATTATAAACACATTCAATCGACATGGAAGATAAAGAAATTATTGCTATAAAAGCACTCGATTATGTAACCGATAATACTGTGATCGGATTAGGGACTGGATCAACAGCAAATTTTTTTATTAAACACCTTGCTAATAAAATTAAGAATGAAAGATTAGATATACAGGTTGTGGCAAGCTCCACCGTATCTGAAATAGAAGCCCAAAGAAATAAATTAAATTTGATTGGTATCGATACACTAGAGACTCTTGATCTCTATGTGGATGGTGCAGACGAAATTACGAATGATTTAAATGTACTAAAAGGACGTGGCTACGATTTAGTCAAAGAGAAGATACTTGCCCAAAGTGCTAACAAATTTATCATAATTGCAGACCATTCAAAGAGGGTTAATCGTATTGGAGAAAATAATCCAATTCCTATTGAGATCTTAAAAAGTACTTGGAGATTAAGTAAAAAAATTCTAGATAAATTTGGTCAGGGAAGCTTAAGAAAAAATGCAGCTGGAGATGCATATGCCATCTCATCTGCTGGGAATTATATTTTAGATTACTCTTTTGATGAAATGCCATTAAGAGATTTACATGAAAAAATCTTATCTACCCCAGGGGTTATTGAAACAGGTATTTTTTATGCAATCACTGACTGCGCCTTAATTGTTGATAATGGGCACATTGAAATACTTTCTAAATAGAAATCGTCGTTTTATTTTTCATATAAGGTTGTAATGCCGATGGAATGTTGATAGATCCATCTGCCTTTTGATTATTTTCCATTATAGCCACAAGCGTTCGACCTACCGCAAGGCCTGAGCCGTTCAGTGTATGGACTAGTGTATTCTTACCCTCTTCATTTTTAAAGCGAGCTTTTAGCCTTCTTGCTTGGAAATCTTCACAATTGGAGATTGAAGAAATTTCTCGATACTGTTGTTGTGATGGAAGCCACACCTCAATATCGTATGTTTTCGCGGCGCCAAAACCCATGTCACCAGATGATAGTGTCATCACCCGATATGGCAAATCAAGGGCTTTTAGAATATTTTCTGCATGAGAAAGCATCTCTTCCAACGCCTCATAGCTTAATTCTGGTTTGGTTATTTGAACCATCTCGACTTTATCAAACTGATGTTGACGAATCATCCCCCTGGTATCTTTACCATACGAGCCTGCCTCGGATCTAAAGCATGGGGTATGTGCAGTCATCCTGATAGGTAAGTGTTTTGCATCAATTATCTCATCACGCACAGTATTTGTGAGAGAAACCTCTGAAGTGGGAATTAGGTATAAGCTTTCATCTTCATTCTTCTGAGTGACAAACAAATCATCACCAAACTTAGGCAACTGGCCCGTTCCTAATAAAGAATCGCCATTCACCAGATATGGGGTGTAGTATTCAGTATATCCATGATTTTCGGTGTGTGTATCAATCATAAATTGACCGATTGCGCGATGCAGCCTGGCAATATCATTTTTCATGAAAACAAAACGAGAGCCCGAAACTTTAGCGGCTGTATCAAAATCGAGTCCAAGAGGTGCGCCTAGATCAACATGATCTTTAACCTCAAAATCAAATCCAGGGAGTGTGCCAACCTCTTTTACTAATTCGTTACTTGTTTCATCAGGGCCCAATGGGACCGACTCATGGGGCACATTCGGAATGAGAAGTAAAAAGTTATTTAATTTTTCTTGGATTAATGCAAGTTGTAATTCAAATTCTTTTGATTGTGCTGATATGTTGGAGACTTTATTCAGGACGTCACTTGCATCCTTACCTTGTGACTTTAATACACCAACCTGTTTTGAAAGATCATTTCTTTCTTGTTGGAGTTCTTGAGTTTTTATTTGGATATGTTTTCTCTCTTCTTCGAGTGAATTAAAAAAATTAACTTCTAGGTCAAAACCCCTATATTTTAAAATTTTTTCTAATGACTCTATGTCATTTCTCAGCAAGTTAATATCAATCATTATTATTTTTTTTTATCTAAATCTTTTAGAAAATTTAATTTCTCATTAATTTTAATTTCCAACCCACGGTTAGTTGGAGAGTAGAATTGTATCGGATCTAGCTCATCAGGGAAATATTTTTCTCCCGCCGCATATGCGTGTGGCTCATTGTGAGCATAACGATATTCCTTGCCATAACCAATATCCTTCATTAATTTTGTTGGCGCATTTCTGAGGTGAATCGGAACATCGTAATTATTATGATCACTGACGTATGCCTTAGACATATTATATGCCTGATAGGCAGCATTGCTTTTAGGAGCAGCTGCTAAATATAAAACTGCATTGGTAAGGGCCAGCTCTCCCTCTGGTGTGCCCAGTCTCTCAAATATTTGATAGGCTTCAAGCGCAATGGTTTGGGCTCTAGGGTCTGCCAAGCCAATATCCTCAATAGCTATTCTTATTATTCTTCTGGCAAGATATAGCGGATCAGCTCCACCATCTAGCATTCTTTGAAGCCAATAGATTGAAGCATCAGGGTCTGATCCCCGCACTGATTTATGCAGCGCTGATATTTGATCATAAAATTGTTCTCCGCCCTTATCAAAACGTCTATAAGAAGATGATGCAATTTTTTTTATTAAATCAATATCAACCTCTATCGGTTTATCTTTGGAGTAAAAATAAATAACCTCAACGAGATTCAGCAGTCTTCTTCCATCCCCATTCGCGTATTCAATAATAAACTCTGCAGAAGGCTCATCAAGCTTAATATTTTCTTGAATGGATAAGGCTTTATTTAATATTGTTTTTAATGCCTCATTAGATAGTGAATTAAGGATATACACCTGGCAACGACTCAATAGGGCGGAATTAACTTCAAATGATGGGTTTTCTGTTGTTGCCCCAATAAATGTAAAAAGTCCATTTTCAACATGAGGCAAAAAAGCATCTTGTTGGCTTTTATTAAATCGATGGACCTCATCAATAAAGAGCATTGTTTTTTTTTGATTCTGCTCTTTACTAAAATTGGCTTTATCAACTGCCTCGCGAATATCTTTTACGCCTGATAAAACTGCGGACAGAGAAATGAATTCGTAATTAACTGAATTAGCTATTGCATATGCAATAGATGTCTTTCCCACTCCAGGGGGTCCCCATAAAATAATTGAAGGAAGTTTATTAGACATCACAGCATTTCGTATTGGGCAATCATCCCCTAAGAGGTGATCTTGACCAATAACATCATCAATGGTTTTTGGTCTTAAAATTTCAGCTAATGGTTGCGATAAGGTGTTCATATTTTAATTCTTAATTACCTCAACGTTGTCTGGAACATTGAAAAGGAATGATGCCTCATCAATGTTGGGATTTTGTATGATATTAACAAAATTTATAATGATCTTATTCTGAAGACCATCAACGACTCTCATGCCGTGGATCTTATCTTCATTGAATGAAATTTCTATGGATTGATAATCGATTTCCTTTGATTTTGACTCGCAACGATACCAGACCTCATCATCAATAAGAATTTTTGTAACCTTAAAAGACTCCTCAATGTTATTTAGAAAGAAAATATTTGCAGGGTTGTTATTTTTAGATTGACTGAACTTAGACATAATCACTTGAGATAAGTCTGGGTCATAAATATAGACTGTCTCTCCGTCACCAATAATTTGATTTTGATGGGGTGCTTGGTATATCCACTTGAAAAAGTGAGGTTTTTTGAAAACAACCTCACCATTAGCCTCTTCAATTAATTGGGATTTGTTGTCATACACCGTTTGGCTAAATTGTCCGGAAAAAGCTATTGTTTTATTGAGGAGGTTTGATAACTCATCAGCAGGGGCAGCCAATAGTAAATTGATATTTAAATAAAAAAGAAGCATGCATGTAATGGATTTTATCACTCTTGATTTGGCTGGATAACCTCTCGGTTTCCATTACTTTGCATAGGTGAAACAAGTCCGGCTTTTTCCATGTCTTCGATTATTCGTGCCGCGCGATTATAGCCGATACGTAAATTTCTTTGCACGTATGATATTGAAGGTTTTTTAGATTCAATAACCAATTGAACTGCTTGATCGTATAACGGATCTTTTTCTCCATTTACATCGCCTGAGGAGCCTGAAGTAAATTCCGCGGACTCTTGTGAGTTAATTACCTCCTCCACGTAGTTTGGCTTGCCTTGTTGTTTGAGAAAACTTACCACTTTGTGAACCTCTTGATCCGAAACAAATGCTCCATGAACTCTTGAGGGGTATCCTGATCCAGCCGGAAGATAAAGCATATCTCCCTGCCCTAAAAGATTTTCTGCTCCCATTTGATCCAAAATCGTTCTTGAATCCACACGGCTCGATACTTGAAATGCAACTCTTACAGGAACGTTAGCTTTGATTAATCCAGTAATTACGTCAACAGAAGGTCTTTGGGTAGCCAACACTAAGTGAATACCGGCAGCCCTCGCTTTTTGTGCAATTCTGGCAATTAACTCTTCCGCTTTTTTACCGACAACCATCATTAAATCTGCAAGTTCGTCGATCACAATCACTATCAGTGGCATGGATTCAAGGACTTCAGGATTTTCAGGATCGGTGGAAAAAGGATTGGTCAGTGGGGACCCGGAATCTGAAGCCTTTTTTAACTTTTCGTTAAACCCTGAAATATTTCTTACACCAAATTCTGCCATTAACCTATATCGTCTATCCATTTCTTTGACCGACCAGTTAAGTGCATGACCGGCTTCTCTCATATCTGTTACTACAGGAGTGAGGAGATGAGGTATGTCCTGATAAACTGACAGCTCCAACATTTTTGGATCAATCATGATTAATTTGACTTCATTTGCTTTGGCTTTATACAAAAAGCTCAGTATTAAAGCATTAATGGCAACCGACTTACCAGATCCTGTTGTACCGGCTATTAAAACGTGTGGCATTTTGCCAAGATCAGCAACCACCGGCTTTCCTGAAATATCTTTCCCCAACGCTATGGTCGTCAGCGATGCAGTGTCTGCAAACGTTTTCGAACTCATAATTTCTGAAAGATAAACAATCTGTCTTTTATTGTTAGGAATCTCAAGGCCCATATATGTTTTTCCAGGAATGGTTTCAACCACCCTCACACTAGTTACAGATAATGACCTAGCTAGATCTTTTGAGAGGTTTGTCACCTGACTACCTTTCACTCCCGCAGAAGGTTCAATCTCATAGCGAGTAATTACAGGGCCTGGTTGCGCTGAAATAACTTTTGCCTCGATTCCAAAATCTAATAATTTCTTTTCAATTAAACGTGAAATGAATTCTATTGTTTCAGGTGACTGCTGATCGACTTTTTTAGGTGGTTGATCAAGTAGATGTAAAGGAGGTAAATCCCCATCTGAGCTTAATTCATCAAACAGAGTAGTTTGTTTTTCTTTTTTAACCCTGGTGCTTTCTTTAATATCATTCCTAGGTATTAAAATTTCAACAGGCTTGCGATCCTCAAGTTTTTTTCTTTCATTTTCAACATACTCAATTCTTTGTTGCTCAAATTTTTTACCGGCTCTTCTGTCAAAAAAATCATTCACCTTAATAGAAATTTTATTTATCAATTGCAAGCATATCTCGCCAATTTTTTCACTTATAGTTAACCATGACCAACCAGTAAAAAGACTTAATCCCGATGCAAGACTAATCACTAATAGTAGAAGTGATCCTATGTAACCGATAATTCCTCTAAACAATGAATCTATAGATGAACCAGCCAACCCCCCCTGCAAAGAAGCATAGGATGCTTGAAGGTTGATTACATGCCCAGCCTCTAGAGCTGAGGATGATAAGAGAAAAATAGCAAACCCAAGATAGTTAATCCACAATACTCTTCTAGAATTTTCGGTATTTTCAATCCTCTTGTAAATTAAATTTATTGAATAAAAAAGCAAGAAAACAAACCACCACGATGATAAACCAAAGAGATAAATCAATATGTCAGATAAGTATGCGCCAAAAGCACCGCCAAGATTAAAAATTTGGTCTTGAGATTGTGTTGTGTGTGACCAAGATGGATCTAATGGATTGTATGTAGCTAAAGCAATAATTAAATAAATTCCACTAAATAAGAGAAGTAAAAAAACAATTTCTCTTAGTGCGCGATCAATCGTTTTTTTTTCAAGCAAGGCTTGATTTAATAAATCATTAGACTTTTTTTTATTTTTTTTATTTAAAAACAATTTAATTATTCTGGGGTTTGTTTAAAAAATTATATCAGCTAGTACGTAATTTTCGGAACCATTCTGATAAATATTTGCTCTGAAAAATTTAGTCAATTAAAATGCTTACTGATATTAAATATAGGTTCCATTATGCATGCAAAGTTAATTATTTTAGGTTCAGGTCCAGCAGGTTATACATCAGCAATTTATGCCGCTCGAGCAAATTTGAAACCAGTCCTTATTACTGGGATACAACAGGGTGGACAACTTATGACAACAACAGATGTTGATAATTGGCCTGCAGACTCCAATGGAGTGTTAGGGCCAGATCTCATGACACGATTTGAAGAGCATGCAAAAAGATTTAATAGTGAAATTATATTTGATCAAATCAGTGCGGTTGATTTCAAGAATAAACCGTTCACGTTAACAGGTGATAATGGCACATACACAGCAGATTCAGTCATCATCAGTACAGGTGCATCTGCTAAGTACTTAGGGCTTGATTCAGAAACAAAGTTTATGGGCAAGGGAGTGTCAGCCTGTGCAACCTGTGATGGTTTTTTCTACAAAAACCAGGATGTTGCTGTTGTTGGAGGAGGAAACACAGCAATTGAAGAAGCCCTTTATTTATCTAACATTGCAAATCATGTCACGCTTATTCATCGACGTGATCAATTTCGAGCTGAAGCGATTGAGATGGAAAAAATTCATAAGAGAGTAGAAGAAGGAAAAATTTCTCTAAAAACTTTTAAAGTACTTGATGAGGTTTTAGGTGATGAATCTGGGGTAACGGGATTAAAACTTGCAGATACTGTTAATGGAAGTATCGAAGAAATTAGAGTATCAGGAGTATTTATAGCCATCGGGCATAAGCCTAATACTGATATCTTTGAAGGTCAGTTAGAAATGGAAAATGGTTACATCATTACCAATAATGGAAGAAATGGTAATTTTACCGCCACATCAATACCAGGTATTTTTGCTGCTGGGGATGTCCAAGACCATATTTACAGACAGGCAATTACCTCAGCTGGAACAGGCTGTATGGCTGCTCTAGATGCTGAAAGGTATTTAAGCAACAATGAGTGACAATGATCTTTTCAAGAAAGAAATAGGTGAAGTAAAGCCTATAAAAAGAAAAGATACGGTTGACACTTATAGCCAGATCCCAAAACCAAAACCTGTTGCTAAAAAATTTTTAGAGGATGAGAAAAAAGTACTAACTGATTCAATCAGTGATAATTTTGAATCCATTGATTATTTTTTAGCAAGGGATGAATTGTTCTACATCAAAAAAAATCACTCACCTGACATTGTAAAAAAATTGAGAAATGGAAATTGGATTGTTGAGGAGTCAATTGACCTGCATGGACTCACATCAGATGAAGCTAAAGCAGCTCTTGTGGAATTTATTTCATACTGCAAACAAAGAGGCATTCGTTGCATCAGGATAATTCATGGAAAAGGATACAACTCAAAAAATAAAGAGCCGGTATTAAAAAATAAAGTGAAGAAGTGGTTAATCCAAAAACAAGAGGTAATATGCTTTGTTCAAGCGCCTAACCATGACGGTGGTGGTGGTGCATTAATCACCTTGCTTGAGAAGTAATTTTAATAAGACAAACAACTTCAACTGCAATACCCTCTCCTCTTCCAATTGCACCCAATTTTTCCATTGTCTTTGCTTTAATATTTATATCATTAACAGAGCACATCAAATCAGTAGAAATATTTACTTTCATCTGATTAGAAAAATTCAAAATCTTTGGAGCTTCACATATGATAGTTGCATCGATGTTTGACACTGTATATTTCAATTCCTCCATCTTTTGATAAACCTCTTGTAACAACACTCTTGAGTTAATGTCTTTATACTTTTGATCGTTGTCAGGAAATAGTTGTCCTATATCACCTAGACCCATAGCTCCGATAAGTGCGTCGCATATTGCATGGAGAAGGACATCTGCATCAGAGTGGCCCTGTAAACCCTTATCAAAGGGAATATGAACCCCCCCAATAATACAAGGGCGTCCCTCAACCAGGGGGTGAATATCAAAGCCATGTCCAATTTTAAATTTACTCATAATCTAAGCAAAATCTTCCGGAAAGGTGATTTTTTTATTATCAGCTGAGCCTTTAATCACAACCGGCTTAAATCCTGCATATTCTAAAGCTTGAGATTCATCAGTTGGATTTCCTGGAAAATTCTCTAACGCTTTAAGTAGGATGTTGTATGGAAACATCTGTGGGGTGTGAGCTAACCATATTTTATTTCGATCAATTGTAGAGGTAATTTGCATAGACCCATTTACTTCCTTAACGGTATCCACACATGGTATAGCCATAATTGATCCATGATCTGTTTTTAATGTTTGGTCTATATAATTAGTTAATTGAGAACTTGTTAGATATGGTCTTACGGCATCATGCACGATAACCCAGTCCTCCTCGCCTACCTCATTGGCAATCATCTTCAGAGCATTTTTTACTGTATCTGATCGATTATCCCCGCCACACAAAATAAACTCAGACTTGGAGCAGAAATTTTTTTTTAATGGAAGCAACAAATCTAAAACAACTCGATTGACAGCAATGTAAATTTTGTGAATAACTTCGATATCAAAAATACGGTGGGTTTTTTCCAGAATCACTTCATCGTCGATATGCAGTAGCTGCTTTGGGACCGAGGAGCCAAAACGTTGACCTAAGCCTGATGCAGGAATTATGGTGAAGATCTTCATCACCAAATTCTAGCATGAGATTAGCGATCGATATCCGGGGAAGCGGTGATTTTATGAATAGATATATCAGCCCCATTGTACTCAGACTCTTGATCAAGTCTTATATTACTAACCGAGTTAATTACTTTGTAAACAATGTATCCAAAAACAAAAGCGAAGCCGACGCCGATTAGAGAGCCTACTAATTGAGCCATAAATGAAACGCCACCAAGCCCACCTAACATCTCAAGTCCAAAGATACCGGCAGCTACACCACCCCATAGGCCACATAAGCCATGTAAAGGCCAAACACCAAGCACATCATCAATCTTCCACTTATTTTGTGTCATGTTAAAAGTCACAACAAACAATGCACCTGCAATACCGCCCGTTATCAGCGCACCAATTGGGTGGAATAAATCAGAACCTGCACAGACAGCAACAAGGCCAGCCAAAGGTCCGTTATATAAAAAACCAGGGTCATTTTTTCCTACCAACAGCGCTGCCAAAGTACCGCCCGCCATAGCCATCAGCGAATTAACTGCAACCAATCCTGATATGCCTTCTAATTCTTGCGCGGACATGACATTAAATCCAAACCATCCCACGGTAAGAATCCATGAACCGAGCGCTAGAAAAGGTATGCTGGATGGGGGAAAAGCCACTAAAGAGCCATCTTTTTTATATCTTCCGTATCTGGAACCCAGGATCAAAACTGCAGCCAGTGCTAACCAACCCCCAAAGCCATGAACGACAATAGAACCTGCGAAGTCATGAAATTCATAGCCAAAAACTGCTTCGAACATAGATTGAATAGAGAAGTTACCGTTCCAAACGATTCCCTCAAATGTGGGGTAAATAAAACCAACAATAACGAAAGAAGCAATTAGCTGGGGTTTAAAACAAGCTCTCTCAGCAATGCCCCCAGAAATAATCGCAGGAATAGCGGCAGCAAAAGTAAGCAAAAAGAAAAATTTAACTAATTCATAGGCGCTTTTTTCTGAGATAGCGGTAGCAGAGTCAAAGAAATTCAATCCATACGCTAAAGAATAGCCAATAAAAAAATAGGCGATCGTTGATATCGCAAAGTCAGCGATAATTTTAGCGAGAGCATTCACCTGATTTTTTTCTCTCACCGTACCAACCTCTAAAAAAGCAAATCCCGCATGCATCGCCAACACCATTATCGCGCCCAAAAGCACAAATAACACATTACTTTGATCGACTAAATTCTCCATTGCCTGTACCTGCAAAAGTTAATAAAGGATAAACAATACCTCTTGATAAGATAAAATAAAAACTAAACTATCTTAATACTCTTAAGATGCACAATATTAAAACATTTAAATTACATTTTTGTAATATTTTGGTGCAATTTTGAATACATTATTTTTCATTTTATTAATTTCAGGTCTGATATTTTTTGTTGACAGTTTAGCCAAGCAAGAAAAAGCAAAAAAATATGCCAAAAAACTTGTGTCTGACTTTAACCTTCAGTTCTTGGATGATTCAATATATTGCGGAAAGATATCCATCGTTCAAGGCAGTAAGTATCCTTTTAATATTCAAAGAAAATATCATTTTTATGCCTCCCCTTTTAATGAAAGAAAGCTTGCCTGTAATTTAGTCATGATCGGTTCAGATATGACTGATTGGTATATTGAGCCTTACCGTGAGTGATAATCTCTACATTGGTCGATTTGCTCCCAGCCCTTCAGGTAAGATGCACATTGGCTCTATATTGAGTGCGATAACTAGTTACATTGATGCAAAACATAACAATGGGCTATGGAAACTAAGAATCGACGACATTGATTCTGAGCGGTCAAAAAAAATTTACTCAGAAAACATAATTAAAATTTTAAAAGATTTTCTTTTAGACCCTGATGAGATCTATTATCAGACCGATCATCTGAATGACTATGTAAAATATCTAGATCTTATTCCAAAACAAAAAACTTATTTTTGTGAATGTACCAGGAAAATTATTAGCACATTACCTCAACACAATATTGGTGCAATTTATGATGGGCGCTGTTTAAATAAAAATCTGAACCATGGTGCGTTGAGGATGCAAATGAAAAAAATTAATTTTTCATTTAATGACCTAAACCTAGGTTTAATTGAATTGGATAAAACTCATGTGAGTGACTTTATAGTTAGAGGGAAAAACCAATTTGCCTATGTATTTTGTTGCGTCATTGATGACTATTTGCAGGGAGCAAATACCATTGTGAGAGGTTCGGATCTTGTATTTCAAACATTTCAACAACGTTACCTTCAGGAACTGTTTTCATTTCCTAAGTTATCCTATCTCCATCATCCCGTGCTATATGATGGTGAAAGAAAAATTAGCAAAAGTGATCAGGATGAAGAGATCCACCCTGATAACCGTACTGCAATTTTAGTAAGGTTATTAAAAATACTGAACCAAAAAATCGCACCTAATATTAATAGTTACAAATCAATTCTAGAGCATGCGATTGAGAGCTGGGATATTAGAGCCATTCCTAAGACCACCAAGATCAACGTTTAATTAAAAGTCTCTGATCCAAGTTATTTTAGCATTTAACGGCATCCCCACCATGATGTTATTCACATTATGGGCAGATGAGTAATAGGTCTTGTCTAGCAAATTCTCGATATTAAATTGTACTATGGTTTTTTCATCGATTCTGGCATAAGCTGCAGCATCCATCCTGACCCATCCAGGAATTGTGACGCTGGTGGAGCTGGTTGGAGTGGCCGCATACATCTCACCCCGACCGATCATGCCGATTGCAGCAGACCAGGTGGAATTAAATTCATACTTATTCCATATCGAAAAATTATGACTGGCCACATTACCGAGACGCGTCCCCTTCGAGATAGCACTTGAACCGACACCCTGATCTTTCGTGATTTCCGCGTTAACATAGTTATAGCCTGCCAGAACAGAATATCGATCGGTTAAATTTCCATTCAGCGTAAACTCTAACCCTCTTGATCTTTGACCATCCACAATTATTTTTTTGGTCACGTCATCAGGATCTGTGATTTGCATCCTCTCACGCTCTAATTGATAAAGAGCAAAAGTACCAAATAATTGTTCATTAAATTGAATCTTTGTCCCCACCTCATAATTCACAAATTTTTCAGGATCCTGATTGACATTATCGTTACTGATGCCGTCTAACTGGTCGCCATTTCTTGGCTGGTATGCATTACTGTATGAAACATAATAAGAAATATTCTCGGTGGGCTTGAAAATATAACCGATACGGCTGGACAACATGTTGTCCTTGATATTAAATTTAGTCGAATCCTTGACGTTGTTAAAGTCCGTCTCGTAATGATCTTTTCTTAAGCCCAGAACAAACTGGTGTTGGTTATTAATTTTGATTTGATCTTGAAAGTAGACAGATGTATAACGAATGTCTGTTTTTTTATCACGAGCATAGGTATTAAAATTCCAACCAGAACTCACTGGGTTGTGAATAGAAACAGTTTGATTGGCAGCGGTAAGTCGATATCTTCTGTTATCTTGGCTACCAACCTCTAATCCGGTTAAAAGCGTGTGCTCAAGACCACCTATCTCAAAGTTCCAAGTCACGTCAGTCTGATTGAAAAAATTTTGTCTTTGTGTGTTGTCGTAATATCCCTTTAAAGTCAGCATATCAGATGAGCTTACTGAACTTCCAGCGTACACATTTTGATAATATTTGTCGTAATCGGTGTATCGGGTCGTATTCTTAATATTCACATTGTCAGAAAAATTGTGTTCAATATTAAAGAATGTTGAGTTCACACTGACCTCGTTGGGGCTTGCGCTAGCTGCGCCATAATATGTGCCACGATTTCCATTGTAAGGTCGCTTATTCTGTGATGGGATACCCCTGTAACCAACCCTCTGATCATGAAAATATTCCCTACCAAATTTTACGGTTGTTTTATCATCGAGCAAATATGTAAATACAGGGTTAATGCCTTGCTTCTCATAATTGACTCCCTTGATGAAAGAGTCACCCTTATCTGCTAAAACATTGAGTCTAACTGCAAAACGATCCGTTATCTTTCTATTAATGTCTAGTGTTGCACGCCTGGAATCAAAGCTTCCGAGCTGTAAGGAATAACTATTAAAATCAATAAATGATGCCTGCTTACTGACTCGGTTGACAATACCTCCACTTCCACCCTTGCCAAACAGTATGCCATTAGCGCCCATCAGCACATCAACTCGCTCTATGTTGTAAAGATCTCTGTAGTACTCTGCATCGTCCTTAACACCGTCAAGAAATATATCTGCTGTGGTTTTATTTCCCCTGATTATAAAGGCATCACGGTTACCCTCACCTTGATCAAGATCAATTCCTGGCGCATAGGTAATCGATTGGCCCAGGCTGGTGGCTTGCTGATCTTTTAATTGTTCTTGATTAATCACGTTGACTGACTGAGGCAGGTCAATTAATCTTGTGTTAGTCTTGGTGGCTGACCCTGAATATGAGTTTGAATATGTGCTTGCTGGTGCTGTGACATCAATACCTTGCAGACCAAGGTCGCCGGCAAACAAGGTTGATGTGGAAAATATTGACATTATTAAAACCTTAATGGGTGATACTTTGTTCATATATATAAATCCTAATATAATCCTAAATGAGAATGATTCTCATTCTAAATGAGAATGATTCTCATTACAAGTAAAATATTTAATTATTTATCTTGGTATAATCTGACGATGAAAACAGACGTTATAACCAGATTTGTCATCAATAACTCCTCTATTCGGGGCAATATTATTCGTATAAAAAATAGCCTAGCCCAGTTAAAAAAATCTTTAGCAATACCAGAACAAATAACTTCCTCATTTAATGAAATCGTCACGGTATGTCCGATGCTGGCCGCAACGCTAAAATTTGAAGGCGGTCTAATTTTACAAATACAGGGGAAAAAATCCTTAAAACTAATCATCGCAGAGTCCGATAATGATTTTAAAATCCGCGGTACCATCAAACTTACAGAAAATACTAAAAAATCTTTTCAGGATTTGATTCAGGATGCAATTGTGGCTCTAACTATTATTCATAAAGATCAAAAAACGCCTTATCAGGGAATTATTGAAGTGGGGTCAGGTGAGATCAAAGCCATGATTGAGCATTACCTCACCCAATCCATGCAGATTAAGAGTAAGGTATTTTTTCACCAAACAAACACAGAAAGTTTTGGTGTGTTATTTCAAGAACTTCCGCATGAAAATGAAGAGAAAAAATTATTAACAGAGCCCCTTTGGAATGATATTGATCTTATTAAGTCGGATACTTTATCTGACGGACCTGAACAATTTTTAAAAAATATTTTTAGCCAAAATGATGTTCAAATATTTGAAGAACACCCAGTTGAGCATCAATGCTCATGCAATCAGGAGAAGATCTACAAAACGATAAGTTTAATCAAAGAGAATGAGATCTACTCATCAATACAAAATAATTGTATCGAAATGGTCTGCGAATATTGTCAAAAAAAATATACCGTTACCAAAGAAGAGATTGATATTATTTTTAATAAAACTCAGCGATTAAATTGATTTAAAAATTGGTAGCCAATTATAGCTGCCGATACTGCCACATTTAGCGACTCCACGTTGTTCATCATCGGTAATGATATCTCGTCATATGTGATATTTTTAAGGTCAGTTGTAATTCCTTGCCCTTCGCTCCCTAAAATAAGTATTGTCTTATGGGCAAAGTTGTAATCAAAAACATTTTGTCCATTCAGATCTGCAACAACAAAAGAAAATCCATGCGAAATTAGATTACTGATATCAACATTTTGGTATATCGATAGCTGAAACTGAAACCCTTGGCTCGATCTTAACGTTTTTGGTGACCAGGGGTCAGAACATTGTTCTGATAAAAAAATTCCTTTATGTCCCAAGGCTTGCGAGGTTCTTAATATGGTTCCAAGGTTTCCTGGATCCTGCACTTTATCCAAAAAAAGATACATGCCATCATGAAAGTGATTTGGGTATGAGTCATTTTGAGGAATCTCAATTAATGCAAGAATGCCCATGGGTGTCTTTAATTCTGATATATCATTAAAAAAATTATCCGGCAGGATATAAATTCTCTCCTCCCATACCTTTTTGAAATATTCCGGATAATTTTTATTAAATGATTCGGAACAAAATAATGCTAAAAAATCATTTTTTTCATTTAGATAGGCTTCCAGTAGGTGTGGGCCTTCAATAATTGTTAGATTATTTTCCTGCCGATATGATTTATTCTGCTGAACCTTTCTAAGCTCCTTTAGGCGTGAATTATTTTTGGAAGTTATAAATTGCATATTCTCAATATTAGTAATTAATATTTTTTATCTCAAAACCCTTGTCTTTCAGAAAGCTCAAAACACCAGTGTGGCCACTTAAATGAGATGCTCCAATTGCTACAAATATATTATCTTGTTTCATTGCTTCATATATTTTTTGATTAAAGATATGATTTCTATCAATTAAGATTTTTTGTTTAATTTTATTCCATAAATCCTCACTCATGATTTCGGATGTCATAGACTCATTCGTATTCATAATAAGATCTAAATCACCATCGATGTATACCTGGATCAACTTTTCATAATTTTTTTCTTTGATTTCCATTGGGGTCATTAACGAATTCTTTAATAACAAAATTTGTTCTTCATCGGTCAAGAAATCCAATGAAGAAAAATGATCACTGGTTGACATCAGGCCTCGGGTGAGGATTCCTATGTCTTCAGCATATCGTTTTAATAAATTGTCCTGATTGAATGGTGTTGCAGGTCTTGGAGAGTCTAATATAAATGCCAGTAACCATGGTTTCATTTTAGTAATTCGATCAAAAAACATCACGTGATAATCAGATAACTGTTTTAAGCTATCAAGCTCATCCTCATTGAGTTGATCAATAAAGTTAATGTTAGCTTGAATATGCTTTGGATCGGTAAGCTCATCGGTTTCCATCAAAAACAGGCTAGAGTTTTTGATAGACAATAATAAATTCTCATTGAATGAGGTTACCCTGCTGTCATCAGAATGAAAGGTGCCAAAAACAAAGTGTATTTTTCCTTCATGATCAGTCACTTCGTAAAGTGTTGTTTTTGCAAAAACTTGAATGCTGACAAACCAAATAAGTACAAATAAGAGTTTGAAAGATACTTTAAATAATTTCATTCATTTATTATAAACATCATGGAGAATAAAATTTTAATAATTAGAGAGGCATCTGACTTTAATAATATTAATTTTGCCAATATTTCAGACGATGGCCTGGTTGGTATATCACCTGAATTAAATGTCGACCTTATTCAATCATCTTATAAACTGGGTATTTTTCCTTGGTTTAATGAAAATGAGCCTATCCTGTGGTGGTCACCAAATCCTCGACAGGTATTATTTATTGATAAATACAAACCATCTAAATCATTACTAAAGGAAATAAAAAAAAATAAATTTGTATTTGAAATTAATAAAAATTTTCCAGCTGTCATTCGTGCTTGCAAAAAAGTGCAGAGAAAACAATCCGGGACGTGGATAGATGCAAGAATTATTGATAACTATACAAGGCTTCACCAAATTGGACATGCCCATTCTTTTGAGATTTACAACATGGAGGATAGCTTAGTTGGTGGAATATATGGAATGCTCAGCAAGAACGTTTTTTTTGGTGAATCAATGTTTCATCTTGAAAATAATGCATCTAAAGTTTGTTTTTATTTTTTATGCAAATGGCTGAAAGAACAAGAGGTTAAAATCATTGATGCCCAAGTCGAATCCGAGCATATTTCTCAATGGGGTGGTGAGCTCATATCACGAGATAAATTTATGGATATAATAATGTCATGAGCATTCCAGAGAATAAAGAATTCAAAAAAATTCAATTTTATTTAACTGCAAATTATAATTGTGGGTATCTACCGGAAAAAAAAGCACAATCCATCGTTGCCTCACCTTACCAAAATGTTAATCAAAATGAATTTGATAATCTCATTACAATTGGGTTTAGAAGAAGTGGAAATCATGTCTATAAGCCCCACTGTCACAATTGTGAGGCGTGCACATCTATTCGATTAGACGTTCATCGATTCAAACGAAATAGAACTCAGGATAGATGTTATAAAAAAAACAATCTAGTCGTGGTTGAAGAAGATCTAGATTTTCTTGAAGAAGACTTCCTCCTGTATTCAAAGTATCAAAAGATACGTCACAATGACCTATCCTCCTCCCTTGAGGACCAAAGAGAGGAGTATAAGAACTTTCTTCTTACCAGCAATTTCATCACAAAAAAAATTAAGTTTTATCATAACGACAAATTACTCATGGTGAGCATAGTGGATTATCTCAATGATGGCATCTCTGCAGTCTATACTTTTTACGATCAAAATTACTTGAAGCATAGTTTAGGAACATACTCTATTCTTTGGCTCATTGAGAAATGTAAGAGGGAGAACTTGCCCTATCTTTATTTAGGTTATTGGATCAAGGAAAATGATAAAATGAACTATAAAACTAAGTTTAAGCCGTTTGAGCTTTTTGAAGATAAACAGTGGAAAATTTTTAATGAATAAAATTTGTATTATTGGTCTTGGGCTGCTTGGTGGATCTATTGGGAAGGAATGTATTTCAAAAAATTTAGCAAAACAGGTGGTGGGTTTTGGTCGAAACAGTGAGTCATTAAAAAAAGCAAAGCAATTAGGCCTAGTGCATGAAATTTCAGAAAGTTTTGAGGATTTAAATCAAGCCGATTTAATTATCATTGCGACCCCTGTTAAGCAATACAGCACAATATTTAAAAAAATAAACCCATTTTTATCTCCCACTACATTAATTACCGATGTGGGAAGTACGAAAAAAAATGTAATAAATGATGCAAGTTTCTTCCTTGATGACCACTATGCAAAATTTATTGGCTCCCATCCTATCGCCGGATCAGAAAAACATGGTCCGGAAGCAGCTCAACTTGGACTCTTTAAAAATAAAAATATCATCATCACACCGCATGAAAAAAATACTAAAAAGGATATCGATTTTATTAGTAATTTTTGGAATTCAATGGAAGGCACATCATTGATCATGGATGCTGTGAGCCATGATGAAATTTTTTCAACCGTCAGCCACCTTCCTCATGCTCTAGCAATGATCTTTATGAGCATGTTAAATAGCAAAAATAATAAGGATGAGTTGTTAAGATTCGCAGCCAGTGGCTTTCGTGACTTTACAAGAATTGCTGCAAGCTCCCCAGAGATGTGGAAGGATATATTTATTGATAATAAAGAAGCATGTTTAAAAGATTTAAGTGAATTTAAGCAACAAATAGAGAAATTTGAATCAATCGTTGTCAATGAGGAAGATTTGGAAAAATATATTCAATATGCAAGCACTTTAAGAAGTAACTGGAATGAATAAAAATCTGTCTCTTAAATTATCTCCAAGATCAAAAATTGATGGAGTGATAAAGCCACCTGGATCAAAAAGTATTACCAATAGACTGCTTCTTCTGAGCAGCCTTTGTAGTCAAAGTATTTCATTGACTAATCATCTGATCTCCGATGATTCAAAATATATGATTAAAGCTCTCGAAGACTTGGGAGTTTCAATAAGTTCAGACACGAAAGACAAGATTACAATATTTGGGGATCCAAAAAAATTCAACAATTCCGCTGATCTTTATCTTGGAAATGCCGGTACGGCATTTAGGCCGCTGTGTGCGTTATTGTCTATTTTGGGTGGAAATTATCGCCTTGATGGTGTTGAAAGAATGCATGAAAGGCCCATTAAAGATTTAGTTGACAGCTTATCAAGCATTGGTGCAGATATTAAATATCTAAAAAATATAGGATTCCCTCCCGTTCAGGTTTCTGATTTTAAATTTAATGGCAAAACAGACATATCCATTAAAGGAAATATCTCTAGTCAATTCCTTACCAGTCTTCTGATGGCTGTTCCTCTCATAGGGCAAGATTTTAAATTAAATATAGATGGAGAACTGATTTCAAAACCTTATATTGATATTACAATAAATTTGCTCAAGCTATTTAATGTCAATTACATTAATCACAATTACTCGAGTTTTGAATTCAATTGCAATGACAATCCGAAGGTGTATTCATTAGATAGTGGATTAATAGACATTGAGCCCGATGCATCCTCTGCTAGCTATTTCTTTGCAGCTGCAGCAATAAGTGGCAACGTTAGAGTCGAAGGTCTAAATAAAGAATCCATTCAGGGTGATATTCAATTCCTGGAAGTTCTAGAGAAAATGGGTGCTGATATTACTTACAATAATGATTCAATCGATGTGAGAAAAGCCAATTCTTTAGTTGGAGGTCAATTTGATTGTATTGCGATACCAGATGCGGCGATGACACTGGCTGCGATGGGATTGTTTACTAGCTCACCAGTGGAGTTATTTAATATAAATAGCTGGAAGGTAAAAGAAACAGATCGAATTGTAGCTATGGAAAATGAGCTAAGGAAATTTGGAGCAACTGTGACATCTACAGACAATTCATTAAAAGTAATTCCTCCCACGAATATTTCAGACAATGTCTCCGTGCATACTTATGACGATCATAGAATAGCAATGTGTTTTTCACTTTCTTGTTTAGCAAATAAATCTGTTGAAATTCAAGATCCAGAGTGTGTTAATAAAACCTATCCTAATTACTTTAATGATTTTTTGAAATTATTATCATGAACCTAATAACTATTGATGGTCCTGCAGGATCAGGTAAAGGAACTATTGCAAAGCAATTATCACAAGAATTAAAGTTAAATTATTTAGATTCTGGTGCCATTTATAGAATTCTAGGATTTCATCTGAAGGAAAATAATACTCCAATTGAAAATGATGCATTAGTAAAAGAAAGAATCCAAAAAGCAAAAATTCAATTTATGGAAGACATAATTTATTTAAACGATCGAGATGTAACTGATGCGATTAGAACAGAGTCTATTGCTAAAATGGCTTCATTAATTGCTGCTAAAAAGACTGTTAGAGAAAGTATTCTAGATTTACAAAGATCATTCTTACAAAAACCAGGATTAGTCGCCGAGGGAAGAGATATGGGGACTGTTGTATTCCCAGAAGCGAAACATAAGTTTTTTCTTACAGCAACTGTTGAAGAAAGAGCTAGTCGTAGATATAAACAGTTGATTTCTAAAGGTTTTGATGTTATCATGGCCGACCTTGTAGATGAAATACAAGAACGAGATTTTCGTGATACCAATAGAACTATATCACCATTAGTTCCTGCAGCTAACGCAGTGATTATTGATACAACTGAATTATCTCCTAGCCAAGTCATTGAATTTATACTTGGTGACATTTGAGTTCTTCATAGCTCCAAACTATGAAGTTTGATTAACAACCCCATTGCTAGATGGGAATTGGATATTTTAATGACAACTTTAACGAAAACAACAGAAACAAAGAATAACGAAAATTTTGCAGCAATGCTGGAAGAAAGTCTTGCTCTCAAAGAAATGCGTCAGGGTGAGATTATTACAGCTGAGGTCGTGTCAATTGACTCAGATGTAGTCATTGTTAATGCAGGATTAAAGTCAGAGAGTTTTATTAAAGCTGATGAATTTTATAACGACAAAAGAGAAGTTGAAGTTGCAGTTGGTGACTTTGTAAAAGTGGCTATCGAAAAACTTGAAGATGGATATGGTTCAACAATTCTTTCTCGAGATAGAGCAAAAAAAATACAAGCCTGGGAAGACCTTGAGAATGCGATGAATGATAAGACTACGGTATCAGGTTTTGTTAGCTCCAGAGTAAAAGGTGGCTTAAGAGTATCAGTAAAAGGAATTACCGCATTCTTACCAGGATCATTGGTTGATTCAAGACCGGTAAAAGATACATCGCCATATGAGAATAAAGAAACTGAATTAAAAGTTATTAAGATCGATAAGAAAAGAAATAATATTGTGGTTTCTAGAAAAGCGGTCTTAGAAGAACAAATGGGAGCAGATCGTGAATCAATTATTGAATCACTCTCTGAAGGCGCTACAGTTAAAGGAATTATTAAAAATATTACCGATTATGGAGCATTTGTTGATTTAGGTGGTATTGATGGATTACTGCATATCACTGACCTTGCATGGAAAAGGATTAAACACCCATCTGAAGTCTTAAATGTGGGTGATGAAATTGAATCCAAAGTCTTAAAATATGATCAAGATAAAAACAGAGTTTCTCTTGGCTTAAAACAACTTGGTGATGACCCATGGGTTGGTTTAGAAAGAAGATACCCTGTTTCAACTAGAATATTTGGCAAAGTTTCAAATCTTACAGATTATGGTGCATTCGTTGAAATTGAAAGTGGTATCGAAGGCCTAGTTCACGTTTCTGAAATGGATTGGACAAATAAAAACATTCATCCTACAAAAGTTGTAAATCTTGGCGATGAAGTTGAAGTAATGATCCTTGAAGTTGATGAAGGTAAAAGAAGACTATCGCTTGGTATTAAACAATGTAAAGAAAATCCTTGGCAAGCTTTTGAAAATGATCATAAACAAGGTGAAACAATTAAAGGCTCAATTAAGTCAATTACAGACTTTGGTATATTTATTGGATTAGATGGAGGTATTGATGGACTTATCCATCTTTCAGATATATCTGCAACTGAATCAAATGAAGATGCTGTTAAAAAATATAAAAAAGGTGATGAAGTTGAAGCAAAGATACTTGCTATTGATGTTGACAAAGAAAGAATATCTCTTGGAATTAAGCAACTTTCAGCTGACTACATTGAAGATGTTAAAGACGATAGTTCATCAAGCAAAAAAGATGCTAAAAAAGCTAAATCAACTGCTGACAAGGAACCAGAAAATGCTGGAACGACCAACCTTGGTGCTCTTTTGAAAGCAAAAATGAGTGATTCGTCAGATAAGGAATAACTAACCTAGACAATGACACGATCAGAACTTATTGAAAAGCTGTCTTCACAATTTCAGCATCTTCTTCAAAAAGATGCTGAATTGGTTGTGAAAAATATATTAGATTCAATGTCAGATACTCTAAACAATGGAAAACGAATTGAAATTAGAGGTTTTGGAAGCTTTTCATTAAACAAAAGACCTGCAAGAATTGGTAGAAATCCCAAAACTGGTGAGAAAGTTCACATCAGTGAAAAACTTGTCCCCCATTTTAAAGCTGGAAAAGAGCTGAGATCTCGTGTTGATAAGTAACTTTTAAAGTATACTTTCTATAATATTTTCTTTCTAAATTAGTTATGGTTGAATTTGAGCTTTGGTGGCTTTTGCTTATCCCATTTTTTTTTGGGTTGGGATGGATTGCCGCTCGTATAGATATTAAACATATAATATCTGAAACAACTGACCTGCCTGCCTCATACTTTAAAGGCCTTAATTTCATTCTCTTTCAAGATTATGAAAAAGCATCTGAATCTTTTTCTGATGCACTAAGAATTAAACCAGACTCCCTTGAGCTGCATTTCATTCAAGGTAATATATTTAGAAAACTTGGAAAAATTGATCAAGCTATCAATCTTCACAATAAATTACTTGACCAAAAAGAATTAACGCCTCAGCAAATTGAATCTTTAAAAGCAGAACTGATGCAGGATTATTTTACAGCAGGCTTTTATGATCGATGCAAATCCCTATCTAAGGAGCTTTCAAACGAACAATATCAAGAATTTAAGTTAAAGATTTTGTTAGATATATCAATCAAACAAAGACATTGGGACTCTGCAATAAAATATTGCAAAGAAGTTGAACAGAATTTTGGCATTTCCTACAGATTACAAATTAGCCATTTTTTATGTGAACTGGCATTAGAGAAAATAATTCAAGAAAAAAAAGATCAAGCAATAAAACATCTCGAACAGGCATTAGATATTTACAAAAATTCAACCCGAGCAAATATTATTCTTGGAGAGTTGGAATTTGAAAAACAGAACTATAAATCCGCAATAGAAATTTGGAAAAGAATTGAATTACAGAAACCAACTGACTTCATCTTAATTGCTACGAAATTTTTAGAATGCTATGAAAAATTAAACAAACAAAATGAGTGCCTGTCATTTCTTTCGCACTTAAGAGAAAGTTACGGAATAAACCAAATAGATTCAGTTATCTTCAATTTTATTCTCCAAAAAGAAGGGCCTAAATACGCTGAAGAGTTTGCTAAAAATAATTTAATTAAAAAACCATCTATTGAAGTTCTCGATCAATTATTTAGTGCAAAGTCTTTAAGTGATGGCAGTGATAGTGATACCAAGATGATGCAACAGGTGATTAAAAATAGCATAGGCACTAAATTATTTCACTTATGTAACCATTGTGGCTTTAAAGCTAAACAACATCATTGGCAATGTCCAGCATGTAATTCCTGGGAGACGGTTTCAAACGAACTAAAAGATATAAGCAAATAATGAACGATTCCAAAGTTATAGTGGCTCTTGATTTTTCATCTCTAGATGAAACTGAAGTTTTTCTAAAAAAAATTAAAGGTCAAAATTGTAAAGTAAAGGTTGGTAAGGAGCTTTTTACTACCGAAGGTCCAAATATAATCAAATTAATACAACAATATGGCTTTGAAACTTTTTTAGATTTGAAGTTTCATGATATTCCAAATACTGTAACTCGTGCTATCAAAGCAAGTTGCGATTTAGGTGTATGGATGGTTAATGTTCATGCTTCAGGAGGAAAACAGATGATGCTTGCTGCAAGAGAAGCTGTGGAATCTTCATCGCACAAACCGCTCTTAATTGCAGTTACAATTCTTACTAGTTTTGATAATTCTTCTTACCAAGAGTTAGGTTTTAAAAATGAATTACAGGAACAAATTGCTTATTTAGCAACAATGTCTGAAAAATCAGGGATGGATGGAATTGTCTGTTCGGCAAATGATGTTCCCTCAATTAAACCGTTAGTTAGAGAAAAATTCCAGTTTATAACGCCAGGTATAAGAGTTGCCAACAGTGATGATGATCAAAAAAGAGTGGCTACTCCGGAAAATGCCATATCAAATGGATCTAATTATCTTGTTATTGGAAGACCAATCACCTTAAGTGATGATCCAGCAACTATGATCGATAAAATTAATCAAAGTATTAATTAATATTTATTTAATTTTCATCCCGGCCTGGGCGCCATCATCAGCTAATAAAATAAAAGGTCCATCATCACTGTCAGAAGCGGCAAGTATCATCCCCTCAGAAACACCAAACTTCATTTTTCTAGGCGCAAGATTAGCAACATAACTTACCTTTTTTCCAACTAAGGACTCAGGATTATATTTTGACTTTATTCCGGCAAAAACATTTTTCTTACCTAATTCACCAACATTGAGAGTAACCTGAAGTAATTTATCGGCACCATCTACGTGATTTGCTTCAAGCACCTCTGCAACACGAAGATCTATTTTAATAAAATCATCAATAGAAATATGATTCCCTGCATCAATACCTTCTTTTGTATTATTTTTATTTTCCATAATTTTATTATCTTCTATTAATTTAACTAGATTATCTTTATCAAGTCTTTGATATAAATGTTTGTATTTATTGATTTTTTTTATATTATCCTTAATTTGTTTGAAGCTACTAAAATCAGTCTCATTAAATAAGCTGGCTACTTCTTTAGATAAACTTGGAAGAATTGGAGAAAGATAAATGATTGAATTTCTGAATACAATTGCTGACGTGGTAAGAATGTTATGAAGCTGCTCTTTGTTCTGTTCAAGGTCTTTAGCCAAGCTCCAAGGTTGTTCATCGCTTATTAACTCATTTACCTCTTCAACCAATGTAAAAACTTTTCTGACTAATTGGCTATATAAACGTGACTCATATAAGTCCAATATTTCATTTTTAAGATCGATCGATTTAATTACCAATTGTGAATATTTACTATTAGAGGGCAATTGATCTATTGATTTTATTTTTCCATCAAATAGCTTATGAATAAACCCGAATGTTCTGCTTGGAATATTCACTAGTTTACCTACCAAATCAGAATTTACTTTAGACATTAAGTCGTCTAAATTCAAATCTATATCTGACATTGAGTCGTTTAATTTAGATGCAAAATAATATCTCAAGAATTCTGGTTCATGAATATTATTCAAAAAACTTCGTGCGGTGATGAATGTCCCTCTGGACTTAGACATCTTTTCACCGTTCACAGTAAGAAAACCATGTGCAAAAATTTTAGAAGGCTTTCTGAAACCTGCGAAATTTAATGTTGCCGGCCAAAATAATGCATGAAAATAAAGTATATCTTTTCCAATAAAATGATAAAGTTCGGTTGAGCTATCGGGTGACCAAAAATCATCAAAGTTAATATTTCCTTTTTGATCAATTAGATTTTTAAAGCTAGCCATGTACCCAATTGGCGCATCCAGCCAAACGTAAAAATATTTATCAGTTTCACCAGGAATTAAGAAGCCAAAATATGGTTTATCTCTCGTAATATCCCAATCTTGTAATCCAGATTTGAACCATTCCTGGATTTTATTCTCTGCTTCAGGTTGTAATGTTCCAGATGCTGTCCAATCTTTTAAAAATGGTTCACATTCAGATAAATTAAAAAAGAAATGCTTTGTTTTTTTCTTTATTGGGGTAGTTCCAGATAATGCTGAATACGGGTTAATTAAATCAGTAGGTGAATAGGTAGCTCCACAAGCTTCACAAGAGTCACCATATTGATCTTTTGCATTACATTTAGGGCATTCACCTTTGATAAACCTGTCCGGAAGAAACATCTGTTTATCTTCATCGAAATATTGCTCAATTTCTTTGGTAGAAATTTTCTTATTTCTATCTAAAGATTTAAAAATCTCCTCGGAATAAAACTGATTTTCTTTTGAATCAGTCGTATAGAAGTTATCAAAATTCACATAAAAGTCTGCAAAGTCTTGAGCATGTTCTTTATGAACATTGGCAATCAATTGCTTAGGGGTGACGCCTTCATTTTGCGCCTTAATCATGATCGGTGTGCCATGCGTATCGTCAGCACATACATAAAATACTTCATGACCATTCATTTTTTGAAATCTTGACCAAATATCTGTTTGAATATATTCAACCAAGTGTCCAAGATGTATACTTCCATTTGCATAAGGAAGTGCGGATGTAATTAAAATTCTTCGCATGTAAACTTTATAAAAAATTAATGATCGTATTCTAACAAATAATTAGTAATTCAACTGAAATAAAGTGCAATGGAAAATATTAAAGACTCAATAGAAAATATTTTTGATCAATACAATCAAATCAGACCTTTTCTTAAAAAAAATATAATTGTTAATGAGACTGAAGATCAGTTGGACATCATCATTAAGATGGGTTTTACATTCAAAAATCTTGAGCAGAATTATAAAAACATAATTGCTGAATGCCTAAACAATATTGATAAAAAAATTAATATTTCTCTTGTGTTAGATGTAGCAAGCCATAAAACGCAAGGGACGACGCAAAGCATCAAAAATGTAAAAAATATTATTGCTGTTGCTTCTGGTAAAGGTGGTGTTGGAAAATCAACTGTCGCCTGCAATCTTTCAATCGCTTTACATCAGCTAGGTGCTCGGGTTGGTATTCTTGATGCTGATATCTATGGCCCAAGTCAGCCATTGATGTTTGGTGCAAATAAAAAACCAGAATCCCGTGATGGAAAAAGAATGGAGCCAATTATTTCTTATGGTATTCAAACCATGTCCATAGGATACCTAATTGATCCAGATACGCCTGTCGTTTGGAGAGGTCCAATGGTCACCAACACCCTACAACAACTCCTTAATGAGACAAATTGGGATAATTTAGATTATTTAATTATTGATTTACCTCCGGGCACTGGGGACACACAACTGACCTTGGCTCAAAAAGTGCCTGTAACAGGATCTGTCATTGTGACCACCCCTCAAGATGTTGCTTTAATTGATGCACAAAAAGGTATTGGTATGTTTGATAAGGTCAATATTCCAAATATTGGACTCGTAGAAAATATGGCCGTTTTTGAATGTCCAAACTGTGGCCATCATGAACATATTTTTGGTGAAGATGGAGGAAAAGCGTTAGCGGCTAAAAATAATATTTTATTGCTTGGCTCGATACCACTAAATGCAATGATTCAGAAGAAAATGGATTCAGGGGCGCCGCCATTACTAGATAATGAAAACCCATCCATAAATGAAGCTTTTTTATCAATCGCTGAAAAAGTGAGTATCAAAATTGCTCAAATGAAAGAAAATTTCAAAGATAAATTTCCTAAAATTGTAATTCAAAAAGATTAATCAAGATTGCAATAAACGTCGATAAGATTTTCGGACATAATTTTTGAAGCAGGGATACCTTCCCCTTCTTTCCATGCGTTAACTGCATCTTTCTTTCCATGGCCCGTTACTATAAAAAATATTTTGTCGGCTTTTAAAAAAGCTTTAGGGGTCATCGATACCCTATCCGAAGGAGGTTTAGGCGCATTCGATACGGCAACAGCATTTAATTGATTATCCCATTGATATCCAGGAAACAGGCTTGCGGTGTGTCCATCCTCCCCTAAACCTAATAAAACAAGGTCAAATTGATCTATGTTGTCAATAATACTGTTATATTCACTCGAGGCTTCTTGAGACCCTTTTTCCGTATTGATAGGAAAAAATTTGGGTTTTGAGTTATCCGGCAAATGATCAATAAATGATCTTTTTATCATATGGCTATTTCTGTCTTTAGAATCTACTGGGAGGCATCTTTCATCTCCAACATACAATTCCCAAGCACTAAAATTTTGATTACGAACATCGAGAAATGATTTATATAACTTCTCAGGGGTTGATCCACCTGCCATTACAATTTTAAAACTTCCATTTTCACTTATTGCATTTTTAGCAATGTTTAAAATGTCTTGAAGCAATATTGATTCCAGCTGATTTTTGTCTTGAAAATCTTTCCAGTTTAGTTTTTGGTGCATATTGTTTTTATATTATTTGAGGGATTAAAAACCTATCAGACTACCCCATGGTTTGGTATAATTCTGACCTTAAAAATGTAATTCACAAGATTACCAAAAAAATAACTTTAACAAAAGGATAATTATGAAAATTGCAATGCTTGGACTTGGAAAAATGGGCGGAAATATGGCTACACGTCTAATTCGTAATGGAATTAATGTGGTCGGATTTGACATGTCATCAGAGATGATTGCAAAGCTAGAACGAGAGGAGAGTTTAATTCCAGCCAGCTCAGTTGAAGATGCAGTTAATCAACTTGAAGGACAAAAAATCATCTGGATGATGCTCCCAGCTGGAGAAGTCACGGAAAAACAAATTGATGACCTTATCCCTATGTTAAACCCTGGTGACATCATTGTGGATGGTGGTAATTCAAATTACAAACACAGCGTCAAAATTGGAGCGATGTTAAAAGAGCATAATATTGGCTTTATGGACTGCGGCACTTCAGGTGGTGTTTGGGGCCTAGATAACGGATATTGCTTAATGGTAGGTGCTGATAATGATGTTGCAAAAGCAGTTGAACCTGTTCTTAGAGCTTTAGCACCTAATCAGCAAGATGGCTGGCTGCATGTGGGGCCAATTGGTTCTGGTCACTATACAAAGATGATTCACAACGGAATAGAATATGGAATGATGGAATCTTTCGCTGAGGGCTTAGAGCTTCTTAAAGGAAAAACAGAGTTTGATATTGATTTAGCAAAAGTAACTGAACTTTGGAGACATGGATCAGTAGTTCGAAGCTGGTTGCTTGATCTAACGGCTGAGTCTCTGAAGGGAGATCAAAACCTAGACAATATTGAACCTTATGTAGCAGACTCAGGTGAAGGACGATGGACTGTTGTTGAGTCTGTTGATTTAGGAATCCCCGCCCCAGTATTAACTCTGGCACTTCAAGTAAGGTTCAGATCTCAAGAAAAACAAAAAGGCTACGGATATAAGTTACTGTCAATCATGCGTAATGCATTTGGTGGTCACCTGTTAAGAAAAAAAGGTTAAGTTATGACGCAAAAAGAAGCTTCTTCTCTGCTCTTATTTGGCGCCAAAGGTAACCTGGCAAGAGTAAAACTATTTCCTGGTTTGTTTAAATTAGATCTCGCTGGAAAACTTCATCCGGATATGAAGATTGTTTCAATTGGCCGACAAGAAGAATCACATGAGGAATGGCTGATAAACTTAAAAAGTATCATTCGCGCCAAATATGACAAAGATCTAAATCAAACGGTGTTAGATCGTTTTCTTAATAGAAATATATATCACGCCAACCTACCAGACGATCCTGATGCTTTCACAAAACTGTCAGATAGATTGATTCAAGAGGGGTTTTCACAGAATTTAGCTTTCTTTTTATCTGTAAGGCCATCCGATTTTGCTTTGATTGTTGATCAACTAGCTGAAGCTAATCTACTCGATGAATCAAGTCACTGGAAAAGAGTTTTAATTGAAAAACCTTTTGGGGTAAATACTGAAACAGCTCAAACTCTTCAGGATTCAATTTCCAAGCACCTCAAAGAATCTCAAATTTATCGCATAGACCATTACTTAGGGAAGTTTGCTTTACAAAACATCTTATTTACACGTTTTTATAATACTCTCCTAGAACCAATCTGGAATAATCAATACATTGATCATATACAGGTAACGAACCATGAGACATTAGGTGTGGGTGACAGAACAACCTTTTATGATGCAACCGGCGCACTCAGAGATATGATGCAAAGTCACATCCTTCAAACCTTAACGCTTGCCACTATGGAGAAGCCAAAAAGTTTTTCTCCAAATGATGTGAGAGAGGAAAAAATTAAGTTACTGAACCAGATTAAACCTGTACCGATTGACGATTTTGAAAAGTATGTCTTTAGGGCGCAGTACACTTCGGGAACGATATCGAATGAAGGTGAAGTAAAAGGCTACCTCGAAGAATTAGGTCAGGAAAGTAATGTTGAAACGTATGCAGCAGTTAAATTTTTTATTGATAATGACCGCTGGAGAGATGTACCCATTTATCTGCGCACTGCTAAAAGGTTACACGAAAATGCAACCTATATTTCAGTTAAACTAAAACCAATGAAAACGCCAAATGGTGAGATAAATGACAACTGGATTATCATTAGCATTCAACCAAAAGAGTCAATTCACATTGAAATTAATACAAAAGTGCCTGGACTGGATGAAACAAAATCAAGAAAAATTCAGCTTGATGGAGGAATAAGATTCGAGGGAGATGAAACCATTGATTCTTATGAAACCTTAATGCTTGACCTTATTGAGGGCAATCAGTCTAGATTTTTACATATTGATGAGGTAAACGCTCAATGGAAACTAATAGACCCTATTATTGAAAAATGGCAAGACCCATCAGTTCCAGTTCATACTTATCCTGCTGGATCAAAGGACCCGATAGACTCAAAAATTATTTTTGAAAATTCAGACCAATTTTGGCGAAGTAGTATTAACATAGAGTAACAATTTTTTAGGATAATTATGGCAATTAAATCTGATCGTTGGATAAGGGACATGGCAGAAAATCATGGCATGATTTTACCCTTTGAACCAGGACTAGTTCGAGAAAAAGAAGGAAACAAAATTGTTTCTTATGGAACCTCAAGCTATGGTTATGACATCAGATGTGCGAATGAATTTAAAGTATTTACAAATATTAATTCTACTATTGTTGACCCTAAAGAATTCGACCCAAACTCTTTCGTTGAATTTGAATCAGATCACTGCATTATCCCTCCTAATTCTTTTGCCCTAGCTAGAACTGTTGAATTCTTTAAAATACCAAGAAATATACTGACTGTTTGTCTTGGTAAATCTACCTATGCCAGATGTGGAATTATTGTTAATGTCACTCCATTCGAACCTGAATGGGAGGGTTACGTCACCTTAGAATTTAGTAATACCACCCCCCTGCCCGCAAAAATATATGCTGGTGAAGGTTGTGCCCAAGTTCTATTTTTCGAATCTGATGAAGTTTGTGAAGTATCTTACAAAGACCGTGGCGGAAAATATCAAGGTCAAACTGGTGTTACTCCGCCGAAAATATAATGAAATTCAACTTTCCTGTCATTATTATCGATGAAGATTTTAGATCAGAAAATTCTTCTGGTTTCGGAATAAGACTTCTTGCAGAAGCCATCAAAAAAGAGGGTTTTGAGGCAGTCGGCGTCACAAGTTATGTGGATCTTGCCTCTTTTGCACAACAGCAAAGTCGAGCCTCAGCTTTTATTTTAGCAATTGATGATGAAGAGTTTGTCGAAGAAAATCCAAAAGCAATTAAAAGCCTCAAAGATTTTGTAGAAGAAATTCGATACCGTAATGACGAGATACCAATTTTTCTGCATGGTGAAACAAGAACAAGTCGTCATATACCCAATGAAGTTTTACGTGAATTAAATGGTTTCATTCATATGAATGAAGATACACCTGAATTTGTTGCTAAATACATTACCAGAGAAGCGCGATCCTATTTGGATAGCCTCCCCCCGCCATTTTTTCGCGCACTAACTCACTACGCTGCTGATGGCTCATACTCATGGCATTGCCCTGGTCACTCTGGAGGGGTTGCTTTTTTAAAGTCACCTGTTGGTCAAATGTTTCATCAATTTTTTGGTGAAAATATGCTTCGTGCAGATGTTTGTAATGCGGTTGATGAGTTAGGACAACTTCTTGATCACACTGGCCCTGTTGCAGCCTCAGAGAAGAATGCAGCAAGAATATATAATGCTGACCATTGCTATTTTGTTACGAACGGTACATCCACTTCTAATAAAATGGTATGGCATTCAACGGTTGCTCCTGGTGACATTGTCGTAGTTGACAGGAATTGTCATAAGTCGGTATTGCACTCTATTACAATGACGGGTGCCATTCCAATTTTTTTAATGCCGACAAGAAACCATTTTGGCATCATTGGCCCCATTCCTAAAGAGGAATTTAGTTGGGAAAATATTCAAAAAAAGATTGACTCAAATCCATTCATTAAGAATAAAGATCAAAAACCTCGTGTCCTCACGATTACTCAATCAACATATGACGGCGTGTTATATAACGTTGAAGAGATCAAAGAAATGCTTGATGGAAAAATTGATACCTTACATTTTGATGAAGCATGGCTTCCCCATGCAGCGTTTCATAATTTTTATGGTGATTATCACGCGATTGGTGAGGATCGTCCAAAATGTAAAGACAGTATGATTTTTTCTACTCAATCGACGCATAAGTTATTAGCAGGATTAAGCCAGGCCTCACAAATTCTTGTTCAAGATGCAGAAAATAATAAACTTGATCGAGATGTCTTCAATGAATCTTATCTAATGCATTGTTCAACCAGTCCTCAATACTCAATCATTGCTAGCTGCGATGTCGCTGCTGCCATGATGGAACAACCAGGTGGCACAGCCTTAGTTGAAGAATCCATAATGGAAGCCCTGGATTTTAGAAGAGCTATGAGAAAAGTAGATAGCGACTGGGGTCAAGATTGGTGGTTTAAAGTCTGGGGTCCGGATGACTTAACTGAAGAAGGAATTGAGACACGCGACTCATGGATGCTTAAATCTGAGGACAATTGGCATGGTTTTAATAAGCTATCAGAAGGCTTCAACATGCTTGATCCGATCAAGGCGACCATTATCACCCCCGGTTTGAATATGAAGGGTGAGTTTGACGATGATATCGGCATCCCTGCATCAATTGTGACCAAGTATCTTGCAGAGCATGGGGTGATTGTTGAAAAAACTGGCTTGTACTCATTCTTTATTATGTTCACGATTGGGATTACCAAAGGCCGTTGGAATACCTTATTAGCTGCACTCCAGCAATTTAAAGATGACTATGATAAGAATCAACCGATCTGGAGAGTGCTACCTGAATTTACCCAGAAATATCCTCAATACGAAAGAAAGGGACTAAAAGACCTTTGTAATGAGATTCATGAGGTATATCGAAAATATGATGTAGCAAAACTGACTACAGATATGTACCTTTCTGATATTGAAACTGCCATGAAACCCACGGAAGCTTTTGCAAAAATGGCACATAAAGAAATTGAAAGAATTGCAATTGATGAGCTCGAAGGAAGAGTGACATCAGTGTTACTCACCCCTTACCCACCAGGTATTCCATTACTGATCCCAGGGGAAAAATTTAATAAAAAAATTGTCAACTACCTGCAGTTTGCTGAAGAGTTTAATGAGTTATTTCCAGGGTTTGAGACAGATAATCATGGATTAGTGAAAGATTCTGTAAACGGAAAAACGACCTACTTTGTTGATTGCGTGAAAACTTAATTTAAATTTTTCTATAAGATTTTTTTGTAAGTAAGGTAAGAAAACTCAATATCATTCTCATTAAACTTTTCAGACTGATCAGTCAAACTCCACACAGAGAGATCTATCATTGGAAAGAAGGCATCGCCATGAATTTCTTGATGAATTTTTGTGACCAATAATTCATCACAACTATCAATCAATTGACTGTAAATTTCACCGCCTCCAATTATAAAAGTTTTTTTATCAGAATCTGGAATGTCATTTAAGGAGCTGATTACATGAACTCCATCAATATTTAGATCGGAATTTCTTGTTAAAACAAAGTTAACTCTGTTTGGCAATGGTTTACCAATCGATTCATAGGTTTTTCTACCCATCACGATTTGATGTCCAGTCGTGATTGCTTTAAATCGCTTAAGATCACCAGACAAATGCCAGGGAAGCGAATTTTTAATCCCAATGACATTGTTTTCGGACATAGCGACAATGATTGAAAAGGTACTCACTAGACTGCAACAGGGGCTTTAATTAATGGGTGAGGGTCATAATTTAATATCTCGAAATCCTCGTACTTAAAGCTAAAAATATCTTTAACATGCGGATTCATTTTCATGATGGGCAAGTCTTTTGCTTCCCTGGATAATTGTTGTTTAACTTGCTCAATATGATTGCTATATATATGTGCGTCACCTAAGGTATGAACAAACTCACCAGGAGCTAAATTAGTTACCTGGGCAATCATTAATGTTAAGAGAGCGTATGAAGCAATATTAAATGGGACGCCAAGAAAGATATCAGCACTTCTCTGATAAAGCTGGCAAGATAATTTATCATTCGCAACATAGAATTGAAAAAAACAATGACACGGAGGCAACTTCATTTTATCAACCTCGCCGACATTCCATGCCGAGACAATAAGCCTTCTGGAATCAGGGTTGCTTTTTATATTTTCAATCAAATTAGAAATTTGATCAATCGTTCTTCCGTCATTCGTTTGCCATGACCTCCACTGAGAGCCATAGACTGGACCAAGATCACCATTTTCATCTGCCCATTCATCCCAAATACTTACCCCATTTTCTTTTAGGTATCCTATATTTGTTGATCCCTTTAAAAACCAAAGGAGTTCATGAATGACAGACTTAAGGTGTACTTTTTTTGTTGTTAGCAGAGGAAATTTTTCAGACAAATCAAATCGCATTTGGTAGCCAAAAACAGAAATTGTTCCTGTCCCGGTCCTATCTTCTTTTTTATCACCGTGTTCTAGAACATGATTTAATAAATCTAAATATTGCCTCATAAATTAAGAATGACTCTCAATGAATTGTTTTACTTGGTTAATGTCGTTTTCAATCTCAAAGGATTTTTGTGCTAACTGTTCAATATTGGATAAACCATCTGGTCTAGGTGGCTTCAATTTAATTGCCTCCATAACCGTTTCCTCAAATTTTGTAGGTAAAGCAGTTTCGAGAACCACCATCGGAATTTCCTCGGACTGATCAAAATGATCAAAAGCTGCCTTAAATCCATCTGCAGTGTGTGTGTCGATAATTAATTTATATTTTTCGTGTAATAGCTTAATAAAGTGTAAACGATTTTCGTGAGAACTAGATGAAGAAGTAAAGCCGTAATTGGATACTTTTCCAAAATAGCCTGTGTTAGATAAATCAAAATTTTCGCCCTGATCAATTTTTTTCCATAGAGATCTTAATTTTTCAGGATCTCGGTCAATTAGATCAAATACAAATCTCTCAAAGTTTGATGCCTTAGAAATATCCATTGAAGGACTCGATGTATGGTAGGTATCATCCGATGCTCGTGGTTTATAAGCGCCCGTTTTAAAAAATTCATCAAGAACATCATTTTCATTAGTTGCCACAATAAGTTTTCTTATAGGCAATCCCATCATTCTAGATATATGCCCAGCACAGATATTGCCGAAGTTTCCTGATGGGACTGTGACATCAATCAATTCATCAGATGAATTTGTTGAGGAAAAATACCCCTTAAAATAATATACCACCTGAGCAATGATTCTTCCCCAGTTGATTGAATTTACTGCGCCAATTTGATTCTTGTCTTTAAATTCAAGGTCATTGGAGACTCCTTTAACAATATCCTGACAATCATCAAAAAAACCATCAATGGAAATATTAAAAATATTATTATCTTGTAAGCTATACATTTGGGCTGTCTGAAATGGACTCATTTTGCCGCGAGGTGATAGCATAAATACGTTAACACCCTTTTTTCCAATCATGGCATATTCTGCAGCTGATCCTGTGTCCCCAGAGGTTGCTCCCAGTATATTTAGAGTCTTGTTTTTTTTATGTAAAAGATATTCAAAAATATTTCCAAGAAATTGCATTGCAATATCTTTAAAAGCCAATGTTGGGCCATTTGATAATGAAAGAAGATATAAATGATTATCCACTTTTGTTAATGGAGTAATATCTTTTGCATCCTGACATTCACGGGTATAGGAAAATTTTTCTTTAGTATATGTTTTATTGATAATGACTTTAAGATCATCATGAGGAATATCATCTTCATCAATAAATAATTTCATGATAGCAAAAGCTAAATCAGGATATGACAGATCTTGTAACTCTTCAAGACTCTTTTTTGATAGTTGAGGATAATTTTCTGGTAAATATAATCCTCCATCTGAAGCTAATCCTGTAATTAATGTATCACTAAAGTTTATTTTTGGCGCTTGGCCACGTGTAGAGATATACTTCATTTTGCTAACTCTTCAAGTCTAATTTTCACTACATTTCCAACATTCGATTTCATTTTTTGAATATCATTAATAATGCTATTAATTTCTTTTTCTTGGGCATTCTTGACAACAATAATGACATCATTTTCTGTCTGATTTTTTTTCAGCATTTTTTGATGCATTTCATCGATTGAGATATTTTTATCAGCAAATAATGATGTTATTTTTGCGAGAACTCCAGCTGCATCCACAAAATTAGCTCTTATGTAGTAACCAGAATTTATTTCATTAATTTTTTTAAATTTTAATGAAGATAAGTTTGAGTCTTCATAACCGAATGATGGGATATGAAAAACCTTATTCCCATTGGAAATTGAGCGTGCTAAATCAATCACATCAGACAATACTGCACTGGCTGTTGGATCAGATCCTGCTCCTGCACCGTAATAGAGGGTCGGGCCTAACATATTTCCCATTACTAAGACCGCATTCATCGGGCCATCTACATTTGCAACGAGTTGTGTTTCAGAAATCAATGTCGGGTGCACTCTCACTTCAATATCTTGATTTACTTTCTTGGCTAGGCCTATCAGCTTGATTCTGTAGCCTAGTTCCTCTGCATATGCCACATCTTTTAATTGAAGATTGGTTATACCTTCAACAAATACGTCGTTAAAGTTTAATGAAACTCCAAAAGCAATTGAAGCGATAATTGTTATCTTATGAGCTGCATCAATCCCTTCAATGTCAAAAGTTGGGTCCGCTTCAGCATACCCTAATGATTGTGCTTGAGACAGGGCTGTTTGAAATGACAACCCATTATTTTTCATTTCAGTGAGAATGTAATTGGTAGTTCCATTCAAAATACCAGCCACCCATTCCACTTTATTTGAAACCACACCTTCACGTAATGCTTTGATAATCGGAATACCACCAGCAACTGAGGCTTCATACAAAATTGAAACATTATTTTCTTTAGCTAAATTAAACAGCTCAGTCCCGTGCAGAGCAATTAATGCTTTGTTAGCTGTAACTAAATGTTTCTTTGCGTTTAATGCCTTTTTAGCAAAATCAAAAGCAATTCTAGTCCCACCAATTAATTCAAGCACGACGTCAGACATATTGATTAAATCATCAATATCTTTTGCGATCAGTTTTTCATCGCCAGCAACGCTGATAATTTTTTCATGGTCAAGGTCCAGTATAGATGCAATTTCAAAATCTATCCCTGTCTTGGCAAGAATTTCATCATGATTTTCGCGCAATACATTAAAGACTCCAGAGCCAACCGTTCCAAAACCCAAAATTCCTATTTTAAACTTACTCATTGTTTAACAATTCCTGTAAAAAATTCATTTAATCTTGTAAGTGCCACTTTTAAATTATCTTCATCAGGTAAAAAGACAACTCTAAAGTGATTATTATCACACCAATTAAAACCGCTTCCCTGGACCAAGAGTACTTTTGTATCAATAAGAATCTTTAAAATAAGGTCTTGGTCATTATCAATTTTGTATTTTTTGGGATCCAGTCTAGGAAACAAATACATCGCCGCATCAGGCTTCACACAGCTTACCCCAGGAATTTGCGACACTAAATCATAGGCTAAATCTCTTTGTCTAGCTAACCTACCACCAGGCGCAACAAGATCGTTAATGCTTTGATAACCCCCAAGAGCAGTTTGAATTGCCAATTGACCTGGCACATTAGAACACAACCTCATTGATGCAAGCATATTTAATCCCTCTAAATAATCTGATGCATTTTTTTTGTCACCAGATAAAATAAGCCAGCCAGCTCGATAACCACAAGCTCTGTAATTTTTTGATAAGCCATTGAAGGTTAAAAAAACTATATCATCAGCTAATGATGCGATTGAGGTGTGCTTATTTCCATCATAAAGAACCTTATCGTAAATCTCATCCGCCATAACAATCAGATTATTTTCTCTGGCAATCTGAATAATTCCTTTCAAAATTTCATCCGGATATAAAGATCCAGTTGGATTATTTGGGTTAATGACCACTATTGCTTTTGTCTTGGATGTCACTTTAGATTTAATGTCATTTAAATCTGGATACCATTTTTGTTTTTCATCACATACATAGTGGACTGGCTTTCCACCAGCCAGCCTAACTGCAGCTGTCCAAAGTGGATAATCTGGCATCGGGATCAGAACCTCATCTCCATTATTAATTAGGCCTTGCATAGCCATAACAATTAATTCTGAAACGCCATTACCGATGATAATGTCATCAACATCGACATCTTTTATTTGTTTTTCTTGCACATAATGCATGATTGATTTTCTTGGAGCAAAAAAACCATGGCTCTCAGTATAGCCAGAAGCTTGCGACATGTTTCTGATTACATCTTGTGTAATTTCATCAGGCGCCTCAAATCCAAAAGCAGCTGGATTGCCAATGTTCATTTTTATAACCTTATGGCCTGCTTCCTCCATTTGCTTTGCATGACCTAATACAGGTCCACGAATGTCATAGCAGACATCATCCAGCTTATTAGATTTTTGAATTTTTTTCACTTTTAAATAACTATATAATTAATAAAATTATTAACAAATTATCAGATTATGAAATTCCATGAAACGACTGATAAAGATCTTAATTATATCAGTGCCTACGAAGAAAATTGGTTAAAAATTAATAATAAAAGGTATAACCAATCAATAATTGTTCTACCCAATGAGGTGTTAAGTATTGAGAAACAATCCTCTCTAGAAGTGGCTCAGCTAATAAAAGAAATTCATAAAGAGAGGAGTCTCGAGTTAATCATCGTTGCATCCAAAAACAATATCGAATTCACTCGGATCGCTAAATATAAAGAGATTATCTCTATGCAAATTGGTATTGAATTTATGAAACTTGAAAGTGGTTATCGAACTTTTAACATTACCATGTCAGAATTAAGAGAAGCCGCCTTGATTGTTGCACTTAATTGATTTTCGAAAATAGCAGGGTTGCATTAGTGCCGCCAAATCCAAAGCTGTTTGACATAATCGTTTTAATTTGTTTACTTTCAATTAGCTTGGTAACTATCATCACATCCTGAATATTTTCATCAATATTGTCCACATTTGCTGAAGCTGCAATAAAATCATTTTTCATCATGATGAGTGAATAAATGGCTTCATTAACTCCAGCTGCGCCTAAGGCATGTCCAGATAATGATTTAGTTGAGGCGATTAAAGGAATATCTCCAAATCTCCCTGAGGCAAAAACATTTTTTATTGCGTTAATTTCAACAACATCACCAACCGGTGTGCTTGTGCCATGCGTGTTGATGTAGTCCACTTTCTCCACATTTCCTAACGCCATTATCATAGATCGCTCAGCACCCTCTCCGCTTGGAGCAACCATATCGTGGCCATCTGATGTAGCTCCGTAGCCTGTTACCTCTGCATAAATAGTTGCACCTCTGTTTTTCGCATGTTCATAATCTTCTAAAACTAAAATTCCTGCTCCTCCAGAAATTACAAATCCATCTCTATCTTTATCATATGTTCTTGAGGCGGTTTCAGGGGCATCATTAAACTTTGATGACATGGCTCCCATGGCATCAAAAAGATAGCTCATAGTCCAATGTTCTTCTTCCGCTCCCCCTGCAAAAACAATATCTTGTTTACCAAGCTGAATTTGTTCTACTGCATTCCCAATACAATGTGCGCTGGTGGAACAAGCTGAACTGATTGAATAATTAATTCCTTTGATCTTTGCGCCAGTGGCTAAACAGGCTGCCACGCCATTAGACATGGTTTTAGTTACCATATAAGGGCCAACTCGCCTGATGCCCTTTTCGGAAAGCGTTTCTGTTCCTTGCAGCATAGATTCGGTTGATGTTCCTCCTGCCCCAACAATGAGACCTGTCATTGGATTGGATACTAAATCATCACTAAGTTTAGCGTCTGCAATTGCCTCCTGCATAGCAATCCAGGCATAGGCATGGCCTTTTGCCATAAAGCGAAGAAGTTTGCGATCTATCAATTCTTCGTAATTAATATTGACTGAGCCAGCGACCTGGGAGCGAAGCCCTCTCTCTGCATATTCAGGCTGAAAGGTGATTCCTGACTTTCCATGGTAAAGGCTATCTTTCACTTCGGACTGATTATTTCCTAAACTAGAAACAATCCCTAATCCAGTAATAACTACTCTTCTCAAATACTTTCCTTAAAAATTTTCTGTTGACTTAAATAAACCAACTTTCAAATCATTTGCTTCATAAATCACACGTCCATCGACTTGCATTTTAGCATCTGCAATACCCATCACCAATTTTCTCATAATCACACGTTTTAAATTGATTAAATATGTAATTTTTTTTGCGTTTGGAAGGACTTGACCAGTAAATTTAACCTCACCACTACCCAATGCCCTTCCCTTTCCCTCCCCGCCTTTCCAGCCAAGAAAGAAACCAACTAATTGCCACATCGCATCTAAACCCAGACACCCTGGCATCACAGGATCATTTTCAAAATGACATTTAAAGAACCAAAGGTCAGGATTAATGTCCATTTCTGCGTGGATGAATCCTTTGTTAAATTCACCTTGATCGTCATTGATTTCAATAATTCGATCAAACATTAACATTGGGGGCAAAGGCAGTTGGGCATTTCCAGGGCCAAACATATTACCCTGGCCGCACTCAATCAATTCATCGTACGAATAGCTATTTTTGGTGATCATGTTATATTTTAGTTTATTTAGAATTCATCATTATAAACAATAAAAATAGTTTAATGATTAATTCATGAACCTTTAGTTTTATAGAAAGATCAAGAAATGGCAAAAAAAAATCTCGCTGATTGGTTAAAAAGTGCAACAACTCTTGAGAAACAAATTAATGAAGTAATCCTAGGTCAAGAAAATCCAATTCGTCTCATTCTCATTTCAATATTTGCTCGTGGGCATGTCTTACTCGAAGGTGATGTTGGAGTCGGAAAAACCACGATGCTTCGTGCAGTTGCTCGAGGGATTGGTGGTGGTTATGAGAGGATTGAGGGGACGATTGACTTAATGCCAAATGATTTGATCTACCATACTTACTTAGGTGATGATGGCAAACCCCATGTTGATAAGGGTCCTGTCTTAAGATCTGGTGAAGATTTAAGCATCTTCTTCTTTAATGAAATAAATCGAGCAAGGCCGCAGGTGCATTCTCTTATGCTAAGAATCATGGCTGAGAAAACTCTTTCTGCATTTAACCAAGAGTTTCACTTTCCTCATTTAATTGTTTTTGCAGATCGAAATCAAGTTGAAAAAGAAGAGACATTTGAAATACCATCTGCTGCAAGGGATCGATTTATGATGGAAATTCCAATCGTAATTCCTAATAACGATGACCTAATGACTGATCTAATTTTTGATACAAAATTTCATAATGCTGATGAACTAATAACCAAAGTCAAAACAGATCAATTGAGTTTTGATCAGCTAAATAATGTAGCTGCTGAAATTCAAGAAAATATTGATGCCACAAAAGAATTAGAAAAATATGCTTTGAATTTATGGAAGGCAACTATAAAACCTCAGGATTTCAATATTAAGATATCTGATATTGATATCAGCAGGCTTATTGTATCTGGGTCAAGTCCTCGGGGAATTAGTATGATGATGAAATGTGCTCGAGTTAATGCATGGATGAACAATCGTTCGTCAGTTCTCCCAGAAGACATTCATCAAATTTTCCATGAAACTATTGCTCACAGATTGGTGTTTAATCCTGTATATGATTTAAGAAGGACTGAAATATCCAGAGAATTAACTACTGAAATAATCAACAAGGTTAGTGCGCATTAATGTCTGTCGAGTTCTTTAACTATCATATTAACTGGAAGTCTAAAGCCATTCATCCAGGAAGGCATAAATCGGATCAGCGAGGTATGGGGATTGAATTTGCAGGTCACTCGAATCTTCTTGATTATCCAGACCCAAGAAGGATAGATCTTCGAATGACAATGAGAGATCCAATGGACCAGATTTATGTGCGCATCTTTAATCAAAGAAGCGCTACACCCATTATGATTTTCAATGATTTATCAGCCAGCATGAGTTTTGGTCAAGCAAGCAAGTTAGAGCGTGCAGCAGAGATTGCAAAGATTGTTAAAAACTCTGCTTACCAAAATAGTGATGCCATTGGTCTTGTCGGCTTTCATGATACGGTAGATGATGATTGGGTTGCCCCCTTGTCTTACAGACCATACTTAGCCGAGAGTTTGATTAACAAAATTACCTTAGAAAAAAATCATAATAAAGGTTCTAATGGTTTATTAAAGCTGCATCAATACCTTCCAAAGGATCATACACTGATCTTTCTCATTTCTGATTTTCATATGCCTATTGAAGAGATAACAGTATTCTTGAATAACACAAGAAAACATACTGTTGTTCCAGTTATTTTATGGGATAAGGATGAATATTCTAATTTACCGAAGTTTGGTATTACAACATTCACTGATCCTGAAACGTTAGAAGAGAGAACAATATTGTTAAGAAAAAAACTTATCAAAGATATTATTACTAAATTTAATCAAAGAAAAAATCAATTGACGAAATTATTTAATAGCTTTGATGCCCCGCCTTTTTTTGTGGAGAGTGAGTTTAATCCAGATGATATGACTCACTACTTTAATGAGTATTACCATGCTTAGGTTTATTATATTAATTACATGTGCAAATTTAGTTTTTGCATTTGAAGATCCAAAAAAATATCCTGATCTTGATGAAGAGTTTTACACCCTATCAATAACCGAACCCAGTCAGAAAGTGGGTTACCATGTTGGTGATCTAGTTCAAAGACAAATTAAATTGACTGTGCATGAACCGTACGTCCTCGTCGAAGAATCATTACCAATTGTAGGCTATGAAAAACGTTTTAGGGGCCAGCTGCTTGGAATTACCCTGCAAAATATCGATAAGAAAATTAACAAGAATGAATTAGATCTGCTTTTGACTTATCAAATATTTACTAACAACGTGGTCGCTAAGCCAGCCTTTATAACTGCTGATTACTACAGGGTCGTTAATAAAAAAAATCCTGAGGAAGTTTTAAAATTAAGGGTCCCCGAGCTCACAATAGCAGTCTCTCCTATTGCAATATTTGGAGATATTAAAGTCCAAGAAGATATGAGTGATTTTAGAGGTCCAGTTTTAATTGAACAACAACAATACTTAAATAAAATTTATATTAGTGCTGCTGTCTTTATCTTTTCCCTCTTTGTTCTATTGTACGTTTATACAAAATTCACCATTCTTCCAGGATTTAAAAAGACATTTTTACCGTTATATAGAAAATTAAAAAAAGATAAAGATATAAAGATTGATGAAATCATTAAATTGATTCATGGGCAAATAAATAATTATTCAGAAGCGAGTATTTTTGAAAAAAACCTTAAAGACCTGTATACCAAAAATTCATCTTTTAAGTTTATTGAAAAAGAGCTAATTTTATTTTTTAAAATTTCAAATCAGAAACTATTTACCAAGCAAATGAAAGAGAATACATCCATTAGAGATTGGCTGATTTCTTTCTGCTTTCATCTGCATTTATGTGAAAAAAAGATTCCTGTTAAGAACACAGATATTAAACTAATAAAAATATAAGATATGTTTTTTTTGAACCCTTTATTTCTGATCTTAATTCCTTTGGTATTCGTCCCATTTATTTTTAAAGTCATATCCAAAAACTTTTACTCGTGGAACACGCTGATTCCAGACGATTCATCATCACTATTCCTGTCCATTTTAATCAAAGCTTTTAATAGCTTGATTATTCTTTTTTTAATTCTCTATTTTGCGTCTCCTCAAATGCCCCAAGAGACAGTAACTAAAGTTGGAGTCGGTTCTCAAATAGGGCTTGTGCTTGATAGAAGTGCCTCTATGGACGATCCTTTCTCTGGATCAACCCAATTTGACGATGAAGGCGTTGGCGAGACTAAATCAGCTGCGGCTGCTAGACTTATTATCAATTTTGTCGAGTCAAGAAAAAATGACATGATTGGAGTTATAACCTTTAGTAACTCGGCCATGTTTGTCTTACCTCTCACGCAAAATAAGAGTGCAATTACAGGGGCAGTTAATGCAACAGCAGGCAATGCTCTATTTCAAACAAATATTGGTGCTGGTCTTTCAAGCGTTTCAGAACTCTTTGCTAAAGTGGAAGACTCGGGTTCACGTGCCGTAATTTTATTGTCAGATGGAGCTGGAAGAATTGATGCGCCAACGCAACAAAAAATAAGAGACTGGTTTGATCGTTTTGATATCGGCTTGTATTGGATTGTCTTAAGACAGCCAGGTGGAATAAGTATCTTTGATGAAAATCTAAAAATTAGAGACGAAACACAACCTCCACCCCAAATAGAACTATTTGATTATTTCAAAACTTTTAGATCACCATTCCAGGCTTATGAGGCAGAAGATCCAGCATCACTTGAAAAGGCCATCAAAGATATTAACCTGAAAGAAAAAAAACAAATTTTTTATGAAGAAGTGATTCCAGGCACTAATTATTCGCTTCATCTTCTAATTGGTGCTTTTTTAATGACATTTGTACTATTCTTTCTTAAACTGATTGAGTTAAAAAGATAATATTATGAAAAAATTAAATCAATTTTTTACAGTTAAATACATAACGAGTATCGCCTTGCTTGGTTTGTTGCTTAGCGCCTTGTTCATCATTTTTAATCTTTTTAATCTGTATAAAACAAATAAATTTAATGATGAAGTGTCAGCTGGTGAGAATCCGTCATTTTTTGAACAGAGCTTTGAAGCAAGGTACTCCACAGCATATTGGTTGGCCAAAAAAGAAATGTTTAAGGAGTCAACAATTTTATTTAATGCCCTAATGAAGGATGCTGATGATGATCAAAAATCAGCACTCCAATACAATATAGGAAATATTTTCTTCACAAGGGGTTTAATCATCAATGGAACAAGTATGTCTGTTAGAGATGAGGCAGAATATTTGTTTCAACAAGCCAACAAAGCATATCGTCAATCATTAAAATTTGGGCCTTATTATTGGGATGCAAAACATAACCTGGATAGGTTACTTACCATGCTCCCACCTGATCCAACACCTGGGGTTGGAGACTCAGATGCTCCAGGCCTCATTATGGGTAATATTCCTATCGGTTTACCATGATTTTTTTTGATAAATTTAAAAAACATTTTGAGAAAAAAAGTGATTTTTTTCTCCTTGTTAGTTTTATTTTATTGTTGCTGGCATTAATCAATCCATCTATACCAGTTAATCAACCCCTTTATAACTATATTTTGATTGCAGATATTTCTCAAAGTATGAATACGGAAGATATGAAAATTAATCAAAAAACGGTATCTCGATTGGACTACACAAAACATATCATGAGCCGTTTAGTGGAGGACTTTCCGTGCGGCACAAAAGTGAGTATTGGAATGTTCGCTGGAGTGTCTGTTTCGGCAACTTACTCTCCTATTGAAGTATGTGAGAACTTTAGTAATATTAATACCACCATTAGCAAACTTGATTGGAGGGCCACTTGGTCAGGTAATACAAGAATTAGAGAATCTGTGGTAAATTTAGCCAGGCTTATTCGAAGTTTTCCCGAATCTGCACAAGTCGTCTTTTTTACTGATGGTGAAGAAGCTCCAAAGCTTCACGTCTTTAATACAAGGGATCTTGAGCAATTTCAGGGCGGCAATGATTGGTTGTTTGTTGGAATAGGTTCTGATGAAGGAGCACCGATCCCAAAATATGATAATAAAAATCAACTTATTGGATATTGGTCAAATGATAGCTTTGCTCTTCAACCTGGGATAGCACAAATATCGGAATCTAATATTGGTGTGAGGGATGACAATGTAGCCAGTGGTGCAACTGATCGCTATATGTCAAAACTTGATAGAGAATACCTTGAAAAATTAGCAAAGGAAATTGGAGGTTTTTATGTTGATGGTCAAAGTTACCGTGCCGTTAAAAAAGAAATGAAAAAACAGCCTCCTGCATGGAAAGCCCCAGATCAATTTTATCTTCAACCTATTTTATGTTTTCTTGCATTATTGTTTTTTATCGCCAGATTCGTATCAAAAGCGAATATCATTAGCCTGATTAGAAAAGTTACATGATGCTTATCAATTTACTCGATCACTATTCAATCATTGAAATTTCAGGGGATGATCACCTTGATTTTCTCCAAGGTCAACTGACAAACGATATCAAAAAAAATGAACAAAAGTTTATTTATAGCGGCATGTGCAACCCTAAGGGAAGATTATTTGCGTTTTTAAGAATCTTGAGAGTTCCTGATTTAAACTCAACCTTTTTAGTCATCCCCTCATCTCTAGCTGATGCCGTTCAAAAAAGATTAACGATGTTTATTCTTAGGTCTAAGGTCGTGATTCAGAAATCAGAAAACTTTCATCTATTAGGAATTATCGAAGACAGCACTCTTTTTAAGATACCTGATGATCAGAAATTAAACTTACCTGACCAAACAAATCGCTCTGTAATAATTTTTAACGATCCAGATTTATTTAATCAAATTACAAGTGAACATCATTTTGAAGATATTTCAAATTGGATTAAAAAAGATATTGAATTTGGTATCCCAGAGGTAATGGAACAGACACAAGAAAAATTCTTAGCGCACACATGTAACCTTGATTTAATAGATGCCGTTAACTTCAAGAAGGGGTGCTATACCGGCCAAGAAATAGTTGCAAGAACGCACTACCTCGGCAAACCAAAACATCGTAGTTTTTATGGTGTGATAAATTCTAAATTGTCTTTAAGTTATGGAGAACAAGTCTTGGAAAATGATCAAAGCATTGGAACTGTGGTCAATTTTATTTGCTGCGAAGACAAGACACATGTTCTGTTTGAAAAAACCTTAGACACACAAGACGATAGCTTAAATATTAAGGGTGAAAAGCTCGTAGTAACTAAATCATTTGTAAGTTAATTTTTTTTATCAATAATTAAAAAAAATGTTTCATTTTTTTTAATTAAGCCCAAATCGAAACGCGCCTTTCCCTCAATAACATCCGTGCCATTTTTTAAATCCTGAACAACAGCCAAAAGAATATCATTTTCCGACTTTATTTGCTCGTTGACTTTTAGCTGTTGATCGATTTGTTTATGTAACGAAATCACATTCAACCATCCACCTTTGCCAAGCCACAAGGGGTACTGCAACGCTAATATTAAAGTAACAAAAATGAATGTCAGAAATTTCATTTAGTTAATTGATAAAATGCATCTAGCCCGGCATATTTAGCCTGGTCTTGTAACTCTTCTTCAATTCTTAGGAGCTGGTTGTATTTGGCCACTCTCTCAGATCGTGACATGGACCCGGTTTTAATTTGCATCGCGTTTGTCCCTACCGCCAAATCTGCGATGGTGGTATCTTCAGTCTCACCAGATCGATGTGATATCACGGCGGTGTAGTTATTATCTTGGGCTAATTTAATTGTTTCCAATGTCTCGGCTAATGTGCCTATTTGATTCACTTTAATCAATACAGAATTTGCTATTTTTTTCTCAATTCCCTCTTTAAGTATTTTTGGGTTGGTCACAAATAGATCATCCCCAACCAGCTGAATTTTTTTTCCTAATCTTTCGGTCAAAATTTTCCAACCATCCCAGTCATTCTCATCCAAACCGTCCTCAATACTGATGATTGGATATTTATCACACCACGACTCAAGATAATTTACCATCTCAGCCGAGCTCAATTTAAGATTTTCAGATTTTAAATGATAGTACCCATCGCAATAAAATTCAGAAGAAGCGCAATCTAAGGCAATAAAAACATGCTTACCAGCTTGATATCCGGCATGCTCAATTGACTGCATTATTAATTCTATCGCCTCTTCATTGGAGCTTAAATTGGGAGCAAAACCACCCTCATCCCCAACTGTTGTTGATAAATTTCTTTTCGCTAAATTTTCCTTTAAGGAATGAAACACCTCTGTACCACAACGAATCGCATCTGAAAAACTTCCAAAACCAGCTGGCACAATCATAAATTCTTGAATATCAACACTGTTATCAGCATGCGCTCCACCATTGATAATATTCATCATTGGAGTGGGTAGAGAATATGTATTTTCTTTTATCACGGTTTGATACAAAGGTTTTTTTGAAGAATTAGCATAGGCATGAGCGTTAGCCAAAGATACCGCCAATAAACTATTCGCACCCAATCTTTCTTTATTTGATGTTCCATCAAGGTTTATTAAAATGTCGTCGACTTTTGTTTGCTCAGACACATCTTGTCCGACAAGAGCCTCATTAATTTCAGTATTTATAAAGTTAACGGCATTGAGCACACTTTTGCCCTTATAAACTGATTTATTCTTGTCCCTTAATTCGATAGCTTCTTTAGAACCTGTTGAGGCTCCTGAAGGTACAATAGCTCTACCAAAACTTCCATCCTGAAGAATTACATCCGCTTCAACAGTCGGGTTGCCCCTGGAGTCAATTACTTGTCTTGCTTTAATTTTTTTTATAATTGTCATGCTTATCCTATTTAAATCTAATCAACTGAACTTTGTTTGACAAGGTGATCAATACCTTGAAGGGTTTTAAGTAAATCTTTCATGTTATCTAATGGCACCGCATTTGGACCATCAGATAAAGCCTCGCTCGGATTAGGATGAGTTTCCATAAATATGCCAGATATGCCAACGGCCATAGCTGCTCTCGCAAGTAATGGAACAAACTCGCTTTGCCCACCACTTCTATCCCCTTGTCCGCCAGGCTGTTGAACAGAATGAGTGGCATCAAACACTACAGGGCAATTAGTGGCTCGCATGATTGATAACGACCTCATGTCTGACACAAGCGTATTGTAACCAAAAGAGACGCCCCTCTCACACACCATAATGTTATCAATCCCGCCGTTAGCTTCTTTAGCTTTTTTTACCACCATAGACATATCTTGGGGTGCCAAGAATTGTCCCTTTTTAATATTCACTGGTTTTCCAGATTTTGCCACAGCATGAATAAAATCAGTTTGACGGCATAAAAAGGCAGGAGTCTGTAATACATCTACAACCTCGGCAACACTATTTACCTGATCTTCAGTATGAACATCAGTAAGCACCGGAAGGTCAAACTCTTTTTTCACCTTTTCAAGAATTCTTAAACCTTCCTCTATTCCATGACCTCGGAATGTATTATTAGAGCTTCGATTAGCCTTATCAAATGAGGATTTAAAAATAAAATTAATTCCTAAGGATGATGTTGTTTCTTTTAATTGTTCTGCAACAGACATGGTCATTGATTCATTTTCAATCACACAGGGACCTGCTATCAGAAAAAATGGGTAGTCTAGCCCAGCATCAAATCCACATAACTTCACAGTGTATCCTTTTTATGTTCTAAAACATGTTTAATATAATCTAAAAATAATGGATGGGAGTCTTTTGGATTGGAAGTAAATTCAGGATGAAATTGGCAGGCAAAGAACCAGGGGTGGTTCTCTTTTGAAAGCTCTATAATTTCACACAAGTCATCCTCTTTGGTCCGGGACGAAATTACTAAGCCTGCAGCTTTTAAATCATCAATATATTTATTATTTACCTCATATCGATGGCGATGCCTTTCATTTACATGTTTACCATATATTGAACTGGCTATGGTATTGGGCTCAACAATTGCTACTTGAGCACCAAGTCTCATAGTCCCGCCTAGATCTGAACTTTCATCTCGATGCATCAACTCACCTGACTTATCTTTCCATTCCGTAATCAATCCAATGATCGGATTACTTGTTGTTGGATCAAACTCGGTACTGTTCGCATTTTTTATGCCAAGGACATTCCTAGCATACTCAACAACTGCAAGTTGCATACCCAAACATATTCCTAGGAAGGGAATTTTATTCTCCCTAGCAAATTGAATTGCTTTAATTTTTCCCTCAGTACCCCTCTTGCCAAATCCTCCTGGTACTAAGATAGCGTCAATTTTAGATAATGGAGATAGATCAGATTCCAGCCCCTCTGAATCAATAAAATGTAATTTTATTTTTGCATGATGATGGAAGCCGCTGTGTATAAGTGCCTCTGTTAACGATTTATATGATTCAGTAAGGTCAACATACTTGCCAACAAAGCCAATATTGAGCTCAATTTGTGAATCAGAAATAAGTTTTTCAATTTTTTTCCAACCAGACAAATCAGCGTGAGGTGATTTTATTTTTAATATATCACACACAATGTCATCGATTTTTTGCGCATGAAGCATTTGTGGAATTTTATATATAGAGTCTGAGTCGATACAGGAAATAACTGAGCCTTTCTGTACATTGGTAAACAAGGCAATTTTATCTTTTTCCTCTTGCGGAATTTCCGTCTCTGAACGGCATAATAAAATATCTGGTTGGATACCAATCTCACGTAATTCTTTAACTGAGTGTTGTGTAGGTTTTGTTTTTAGTTCGCCCGCAGTAGCGATGTATGGTAGAAGTGTTAAATGAATGTAGCAGGTGTTTTCTCGTCCCTCTTCAAAACCCATTTGTCTGATGGCTTCCAGGAAAGGTAATGATTCAATGTCACCAACTGTGCCACCAACCTCAACAATAGCTACATCTGACCCCTTTGCCCCTTCTTTAATCTGTAATTTTATTTCATCAGTTATGTGAGGGATCACTTGAACCGTTTTTCCTAAATATTCTCCTCTGCGCTCTTTTTTAATAACTGAATCGTAAATTTGCCCTGTTGTAAAATTACTTTTTTTGGTCATTTTGGATGAAACAAATCGCTCATAGTGACCGAGATCTAAGTCGGTTTCAGCTCCATCGTCAGTTACAAATACTTCCCCGTGCTGAAAAGGACTCATGGTGCCTGGATCCACGTTAATATAAGGATCAAGTTTTAACATAGTAACTTTAATTTTTCTTGATTCTAGAATAGAGCCAAGGCTTGCGGCAGAAATACCTTTACCAAGGGATGAGACAACGCCGCCAGTTACGAAAATATATTTGGTCATGATTTATTAATTATTTGCTGACGGATAAATATTTTACTTTATTGAACAGATAACCACAATCGATAAATGGAGTTATGTTTCCAAGGATTAAACCTTAGGGCCATATCCTTGGAATTTATGAATGACCTTGTCCATTTCATCATCTGTGAGAAGGTTTGACTCTCCGATTTTCAGTAACTCAATGTACTGCTGAGATAAATGCTCCAGCTCTTGAGCCAGAAAATAAGCATCATCGATATCAGCTGAAACAACAATAGCGCCATGGTTCGCCATTAAACATGCCTTGAGTGATCCTAATGACGTAATGACTTCCTCTGAGAGTTCTTTGCTACCAAACAACCTATAGGCGCCACACCTCACTTCTTTACCGCCAAATAAAGCAATCATGTAATGAAAGGCTGGTATGTTCTTTCTCAATACACTCAATGTGCTCGCAAACACAGAATGAGTATGAATGATTGCATTTACATCACTTCTTTCCTCATATATTCGTTTATGAAAATGCCACTCACTAGAGGGTCTTTGAGACATGGTTTGAATAAATTCCTCATCCAAAGCTAAAGGGCACTTCACTATATCTATTGGCTTTAGATTTTCTGAAACAGTTCCGCTAGGTGTAATGTAAAAATGGTCATCTAACCGAACACTAATATTTCCGGTGGCAGCATGATTGAGACCTTCTTGGATGAGCTTGTTTGAGATATCACAAATTTTTTCTTGAATAGAATTATGCATAAACAGCTTTCAGGACTTCAGGTTTAAAAATTCCCTTTTCGGTAATAATACCGGATATCAGATGATTTGGAGTGATATCAAACGCAGGATTGTGTGCATTGAATTCAGAAAAACTAACAACAGATAATTGTTTATTTTCATCTAAACCATTAATTTTTAATATCTCATCAGTTGAGCGATTTTCAATATCAAAATTGATTTCGTCTTTAAAGTTAATATCTATTGTTGATGATGGAGCTGCTACATAAAATGGAATATTATTAGCTTTGGCAGCCAAAGCCTTTAAGTATGTTCCAATCTTATTGCAAACATGCCCATTGATTGAAATTCGATCTGCACCAACAATCACTGCGTCAACTTTTTTTTCCATCATCAATAGACCGCCGGCGTTATCCACAATTAAAGTGTATGGAATTTTTTCATTCATCAATTCCCAGCATGTTAGTAATCCCTGATTTCTTGGCCTAGTCTCATCCACCCACACATGAATATTTTGATTATTCCTAAAAGCTTCGAATATTGGACTCAAGGCCGTCCCATGATCCACTGTAGCCAGCCATCCTGCATTGCAATGGGTAAGAATATTGTTGTAATTATTATCAATTATCAATTGGCCTCCATGAACACCAATCTGATGATTGCATTGCATATCATTTTGAATTAATTTCTCCGCATAATTCCAAGCGAAACCCAATCGTCTTTCTTGCGATATTTTTTGAATTTCCTCGCTCATTGAGTTCACCGCCCAAGCGAGATTAACTGCAGTAGGCCTGGCCTTAATTATTTCTTGAGAAAGATGATTGAGATTCTCATCTGAAGAGTCGGTAGACATGCCAAGTAATAATGCCAATGCACCAGTAATCCCAATCACCGGAGCCCCTCTTACTTGCATTGTTTTGATAGCATTAATGAGGTCTTCATGCTGGCTGGTCGATTTAATGGAAAACTCAAATGGAAGTAATGCTTGATCAATAAAAAAAACCTTACTATTTTCTCGATCAAGCCAAATGGTTTGGTAATGTTTGCCAGCAACCTTCATGATGCAGTTCTTAAATCTGGAAAGATATCTGCAATGTTATTCTTTAATTGCCAAGATAGATCATTCACAGAAATATTTCTTAATTGTGCAAAAAATTCAGCAATGCCTCTGATTTCATTTGGATGATTTTGGCTAGTGGCATTAACCCATGCTGGTTTCATATCAGGCGCGTCTGTCTCCAAAACAATCGAGTCAATTGGTAACTCTATAGCCAATCGATTAATTTTCTTTGCTCTTGAATAAGTCATCGCCCCACCAAAGCCGAGCTTAAAACCCATATTAATAAATTGTTGGGCTTGTTGAAAACTCCCATTAAATGCATGAGCAATTCCTTTGATATTTGGAAATTCTTTTAATATCTTCAAGACATCATCGATAGCTGATCTCACATGCAAGATCACGGGTAATTTATATTTGCTTGCTAGCTCAAGCTGCTGTTGGAAAATTATTTTTTGTTTATCTCGTTCCTCATTCCCTAAATAAAAGTCTAATCCTATTTCACCAACGGCGATTGGCTGTGAATTTAGAATCTCATTTTCTAAATACTGAATTGGATTCTCTGGTAAGTCATTCAGATAGAGGGGGTGATAGCCCAACGCATAGACAATACTTTTATTTTTTTGATTTAATTTTTTTAAAATACCAAAACTTTTATGATTGGCAGAGGGGCAAATAATATAATCCAACAAAGAATTATCAAACAAAGACTCATCTTTTGATTTGTTTTCATAAATAAAATCAAGGTGACAATGAGTATCAATCCACATAATCAACCTCGTAAATGAAGCGAATATCGTCACCAAAAAACCTATAATCCACTAACTTCAATTGATTTCTAGACTCCATGGCCGTGATGACTGGGTGATTAAACATCTCTCTCGCATTACCGCCTAAAATCGATTGTGATTGATAAATGATAAGCTCATCAATCATTCTATGTTGCAATAAAAGCCCGTTTAATCCTGGGCCGGCTTCAACTAGAAGATTGTTTACCTCCATGGAAGCAATATGTTTCATAATTTCTGTGAAGTTTAGGACTCCATCAGCACAAGACACCGGAATACAAATAGCTTTGAGATTTGGTTTATTGGCAACTTCTTTGGAGTAAAAAATGACCACCCTTTCCTGTTTAAAAATATATGCGTCTGAATTTGATTGAAAACTCGCATCAATAATAAAGCGATAAGGTTGCTTTGAACTGTCGACATCTCTTACTGTTAATCGAGGATTATCAGAGTTGATTGTTTTATAGGAAGTTAAGATGCCGTCAGAGAATCGTCTTAATCTCTGGACATTGCTTCTTGAAAATTCATTTGAGATCCATTTACTTTGAAAATTATTGAGAGCTGTTTTGCCGTCAGATGACACGGCAATTTTTGAGGTGACTCGAGGAATATTATTTAATATCCTTTTAAAAAAACCTTTATTTAGGTTAATGGCTTGATCCTCCATCAATCCAACATCCACCTCAACACCTTTTTCTATTAACGTCCTAATACTGACACCATTCACTTTTGGATTTGGATCTTGGGAAGCAATCACAACTCGTTTAATGTTATGTTCTAAAATTAGATCTAGACACGGCGGAGTTTTTCCCTCATGCGCGCAAGGCTCCAATGTGACATAAAGAGTGGATTTTTTTAAAAGAGATTTATCTTTACAGTTATTTATTGCTATTACTTCAGCATGAGGTCCACCAAATTGCTGATGAAAACCTGTTGCGATTATTTTATCTTCAGCCACAATCACCGCGCCGACAATAGGGTTGGGGTTACAACGACCCAGACCTTTTTTTGCAAGCCTGATAGCCTGCGCCATAAAAAAAAAGTCCAGCTTATTAAAAGTCAATTAATCAAGATCCTTAATGACATTATTAAAATCTTCAACATCTGAAAAACTTCTGTAAACTGATGCAAATCTTATGTAAGCCACCTTATCTAGTTTCTTTAGTTCAGCCATCACTGATTCACCTAGAGATCGTGAAACAATTTCTTTTTCTCCTGAGGCCAATACTTTTTGCATGATATTAGATATGGCTTGGTCTACAAATTCAGCAGGGACTGGTCTCTTATGAAGTGCTCTAGAAAAAGATTGTTTTAATTTTTCTTGATTAAAATCTTCTCTCTTACCATCTTGTTTGACAACGGCAGGAAGACCGAGGTCAGCGTTTTCATATGTGGTAAAACGCTTTTCACATTTAATACACTTTCTCCGTCTACGGATTGAATCCCCTGCCTCATTGACACGAGAGTCAATGACTTGGGTATCTGCAACAGAGCAAAATGGACATTTCATTTCATTTTCCTATCTTTTGTAAACTGGAAATTTCTTCATCATTTCAGATACTTGAGCTTTTACTTTTAATGAAACTTCCTCATTTCCAGGATTGTCCAAAACATCTGCTATAAAGTTAACTACCTCAATAGCATCCTGTTCTTTCAACCCTCTTGTAGTGATTGCTGGAGTACCAATTCGAATACCAGAGGTGACGAAAGGACTTTCGGGGTCATTAGGGATAGAGTTTTTATTTACCGTAATATGAGCCTCTCCAAGTAAACGATCCGCTTCTTTGCCGGTTAATTTTTGACCTCTCAGATCCACTAAAAAAACATGCGACTCAGTTCTTCCAGAGATTACTCGATATCCACGTTTAATAAATTGCTGTGCCATCACTTGAGCATTCTTTACCACTTGTTGCTGATATTCTTTAAAGGATGGTTTAAGTGCTTCTAAAAATGCAACCGCTTTTGCTGCAATCACATGCATTAACGGTCCTCCTTGAATACCAGGAAACACCATTGAGTTTAATGCCTTGGCATGCTCCTCTTTCGCTAAAATAAAGCCTCCTCTAGGTCCTCTTAAAGACTTATGGGTAGTTGAAGTCACAAAGTCAGCATATGGTGTTGGATTGGGATACGCGCCACCTGCAATCAGTCCTGAGTAATGAGCCATATCCACCATAAAATAAGCGCCAACTTTTTTTGCGATATTGGACATTCTTTCCCAGTCAAAAGTTAACGCGTAAGCAGATGCGCCTCCTATAATTAACTTAGGTTTATTTTCAATTGCTAATTCTTCCATGTGGTCATAATCAATCTCTTCTTTATCATTTAAACCATATGGAATGATATTAAATAATTTTCCTGATAAATTCGCGGGAGATCCATGAGTGAGGTGACCGCCATGGCCTAAATTCATTCCCATGACCGTGTCACCTGGTTTTAAAAAGGCAAAATAAACCGCTTGGTTGGCTTGACTGCCTGAATGAGGTTGGACATTAGCATATTCCGCCCCATATAATTTCTTAATTCGGTCAATGGCAAGCTGTTCAACTTGATCTACAAATTCACAGCCACCATAAAATCGCTTACCAATGTAGCCTTCTGCATATTTATTTGTTAGTTGTGAACCCTGCACAGCCATAACTGCTGGGCTGGTGTAATTTTCAGAGGCGATTAACTCAATGTGCTCTTCTTGACGTTTTTCTTCACTGACTACCTGCGCATAAATTTCAGGATCAATATCTTTTAATAAATAATCTTGGCTGTTGTACATTTTTTGTTTAGTATCTGATTAATAAGAACTTCTATTTTATCACGCTACTCATAGGTATTTAATGACTAAATGAATACAAAAAATTAATTTAAGGAAATTTTATGAAGTGGACAGACTCAACTCACATTGCTGAAGAATTGTATGACAAATATCCGGACGTAGATCCTAAAACAATTAGATTTACAGACCTTATGCAATGGGTTTTGGAGTTAGACGGTTTTACAGATAAGGAGAGTAACTGTGGTGAAAGAATTCTCGAGGCAATTCAAATGGCTTGGATCGAGGAATATGAATAAATGCTAGACCAGTTAATATTTAAAGCCTATGACATTAGAGGAATAGTTGATGAAGGCCTCACCGATGAAACTATATTTGCCATCGGTAAAGCGATAGGATCGGAAGCTATTGTTCAAAAGCAAACTGATATATGTGTTGGCTATGACGGTCGGCTATCCAGTCCATCCATCTGTGATACATTAATCAAAGGAATCAACTCTACCGGAATCAACACCATCAACATTGGATTAGTTACCACCCCTATTCTCTATTTTAGTACTTTTTATCTAGAGACTAATTCTGGAGTCATGATTACGGGCAGTCATAACCCACCTAATTACAATGGCTTCAAAATGGTCATAAACAAAACAACTCTAAGTTCTGATGACATTCAAAAATTAAAACAAAGAATATTAGAAGATGATTTCATTGCTGGTAAAGGCAAAAGTAAAAATAAGAATGTTAAAAAAGCGTACAAAGATAAAATTCTAAGCACCATCAAATTAAAAAGAAAAATGAAGGTGGCGATTGATTGTGGAAATGGCGCTGCCGGTGTGATTGCCAAAGAATTATTTCAAGAACTTGGCATTGATACGCACATGATGTACGACGAAGTTGATGGAAATTTCCCTAATCATCACCCTGATCCATCAAAACCTAATAATTTAAAAGAATTAATTGATGTCGTAAAAAATACGGATTGTGAGCTCGGTTTAGCATTCGATGGTGACGCGGATCGCTTGGGTGTTGTTAATAAAAATGGTGAAATTATTTATCCAGATCGGCAATTAATGTTATTCGCCAAAAGTATCTTAAAAGACAATGCGGGAAGAAAAATAATTTTTGACGTGAAGTCATCCAGATATCTTCACTCTTGGATCGCAAACAATGGTGGTGAGCCTATTATATGGAAAACTGGTCATTCCTTGATCAAGAAAAAAATGAAAGAGGATAATGCCATCTTAGCTGGTGAGATGAGCGGCCATACTTTTTTTAATGATAAGTGGTATGGCTTTGATGATGGAATTTATGCAGGTGCCCGATTATTAGAAATATTAAGTCACGAAACTCAAGAAATAGAAAAAGTATTGTCCGAACTGCCCAAAGGATTCTCCACTCCTGAAATTAACATTCCGCTGAATGAAGGTGAGCAGCACAGCATTATCCATTCACTGCAACAAGAAGCACATTTTGAAAAAGCGCTTGAAGTCATTAAGATTGATGGATTGCGTGTTGAATACAAACATGGTTTTGGCTTAATGAGGGCATCTAATACTACGCCAGTGGTTGTATTGAGATTTGAAGCAGAAACAGAACAAGGTCTATTAGAAATTCAAGATGACTTTAGAGACAAATTGAAAACAAAAATTAATGTAAGTGACATTCCTTTTTAATAAACGCCGCTATATCTCATTACAGGCGATATTAAGATACGCATCATTCACCGTATTATGATTGACCTTAGACCATTCAAAGGGTATTCCCTTTGATAGGATCGGTTCTCCAAACGCCATCTGATTTTTATAAACGGAATAGGACAAAACCCTCATCGTTTCAAGACCGCAATTAAACTCTGATAAAGTTTTTACCGAGTTGTAACTTATTTTTTTTTGTCCTTTTTTTGCAATCTCGGGTGCTGTGTAATCCTCGAGCGTCATCATTCGGACTGTCTCTTTCTTTTTGTTAAGTGAAGACAAGTCAACGTAGTACTTGGCATCTGTTTCATCATTAGCAAATATTAATGTCCACTCAGCAAGGGCTTGTGAGGAAAAAAATAAAAATAAAACTATATAAATTAGTCTTTGCATAGAAATATGATTTTAACAATAAAAAAGCCCGATATACATCGGGCTTTTAGTATAGAACAAATAATGAATTACTTGTTCATTACGTACATGGTTACTTCGAAACCAAAACGCATTTCAGTAGCTGCTGGTTTTGTCCACATAATATTTCTCCTTAAAAGAAAATTAGTTAAAAGATTTAGCCGAACATATCGGGCAAGTACATTGCCAGTTATGAAACGGCCAAAAAGTAATGTCAGTATGTCTACGACGTTGTAATTTCATTAAAATTACTTGTTGCAAACGTACATTGTTACTTCAAAACCAAAACGCATTTCAGTTGCTGTTGGTTGTGTCCACATAGTATTTCTCCTTGTTTATGTTATTAAAAATCAACATAAACCAGATCATTGAAGATGCAGCGAACTGCAAAGGTTCAACTTGAGATTTACATATAAATAATATATCGAATGATTAAAAGTGGAATGAAGAACTACATGAAGATTAACTAAGGAAAATCATTATGACCTGGAGCATACCCCAGGTCATAATTGATCAATTACTTCGCTTCACCTGATTCAAATCCGTCTTCACCAGGCAATTTAATTGGTGAATCTTCATCGCCAGTTGGGTTGAAGCCACCGTTACCGCCAATTAGTAGCGCATCTGTTGGGTGAAACTCTTTTTCCTCTTCAGCAAACACTGAAGAAAATGCTGCTAGAAAACCTACTAATGTTAAAACTTTTAAATATTTCATTACTTATCTCTCCCAAAATTGTAATTTTAAGTACTTAAAATATATGAAAACCTTACATCCCGTTTTCCTACATCATTTATACTTTACAAAACCTACGAAGTTTGTCAAATATTTAATTGTTTTAAAACATCTTTTGCCAACGAGTAATGTAAGTTTGCACTTTCTTGAATAAGTTTTAAACCTTTGTCTTTGTCTTCAGGGACAATGTATCCAAAGCAGTACAAGGTACCCAAAATCATTAGTGCTGCAGGATGTTTGTTTTCGGCAGCTACCTTTAACCAGGTAAATGCAGTTAGCTTTGAAACATCGTAACCATTTGCATACAAGGTCCACAAAAGAAACTGTTTATTTGAGTCATTATTTGCTTCCGCTTTAATCTGTTTAGCCGTTTTTTCAGTATCCTCAATGATTACCAGATCATGACTACTTACAAAATTGTTATGAACTGCCGCCTCATTACAGGAAATATTGCCAAGCAAATAAGAGTGTTTAATTAGTTTATTTTTTTCCTCACCATCAATTTCTTGAGCATAGTTACACATTGATACAGGGTCCCCATCCAAAGCCATTTTCTTTAGGTCGTTTGCTGAGGTAATTGAAATATGTGTTGAGTATATTAAGAAAAGTAAAATAATTTTCATAAAAGTAACCATTACTTGTTAAATTAATCAAGATGGGTAAAATAAATTTAAATACGTAATACTCTAGGTATAAAAAAATGGAGAAAATTCAATTTTTTAATAAATTTTTACAATTTTCAATTATATCGATTTTGTCAGTACTTAATGTGTTCGCTGACGCAAATCCTGATATTTGGCCTTATCTCAAAGCTCAGGCCTTTAAGGACAGAGCTATTGAAGAAAATCAAAGTTTCTTAAAAATTGATGGGCCTAAGAGAGCCTCAAGTGGGGCGCAAGTCCCTGTGACAGTCAGTGTCAGCCAAAATGATCACAAAATTGAAAAAATTTATATGTACATTGATGCGAACCCTGGACAGCATGCTGCTACTTACTTTTTAACTGAACATTCACAAGTAGTAAATATAAGTACTCGCATCAGAATGGAGACAGATTCTTTTGTCCGTGTCATAGCAGAAAATGATCAAGGTGAATTATTTATGGATGTAATACCCATTCGAGCCTCAGGCGGATGTAGCGGATATATGGATGTTCATGACCCAGAATTAACGAAAGACTTAGGTAAAATTATATTAAAAGCGGAGAACGATTTTGTTACTACACGCATCAAGCACCCAAACTTTACAGGTTTACAAAAAGATTTGGATTCTGGTGGATATATTCCTGAGTGGATTGTTAAAACTATTGAATTTAATCATAATGGTGAAAAAATTCTAGCCGTTGAAAATGAGATATCAATCAGTCAAGATCCGTTTCTCAAGTTTAGTGTTCCGAACAAGATCGAAGGCGATATTGAAATTGTTGCCATCGATACAAAAGAAAATAAGTTTAAATCAGAAGTAAAAACCAATTAAAAAAAACCGGGAAATCCCGGTTTTTTTTGACTATCTTATAAAGCTATTTAATTGTTTAACAAGCTGTACTTTTGTACAGAACAGTAGGTTTCTTTTTGATCTTTAGATACCTGAATCATGTCGCGAATCTGTGCCTTCATTGTTAAATCGTAAATTTTAGACTGTGCTTTGCATGCAAGATCATAGTTTTCATTTTCAATAGCTTTACTAACCAATCCTTTTAATCTTACTACATTTTCTAGAGTCTCAATTTTATCAGTTAAATGTTTGTACTGATTAATTCGATCTTGGGTATATTGGGTATAACTTGACTGGGCAAAACATGATATAGAAAACAAGAGTGTAGTCAAAAAAAGTATTTTTTTCATTTTTATGTTCCTTTTGAGAAATGTTTTAATAACCCTCTTGTGAAGGGTAAGAATATGACTACCGATTCATCAAGAGTTCAATAACTTTTTAGGATTATTTAACCAATTCAGATCGTCGTCGGTTTGAGGCTGCCAATATGTTTTATTCATATATTTTCCTTTTGAGATTGTTATTTATAAGCCTTCTTTTGGAAAGCAATGCCACTGTAAAGTGTTTCGATGAAATTATTGTGACAATTTTTTAATTTTCAATTGTGCTGTTCAAAAAATTGCAATAATTAATAAAATAATATAATATAAATTTATATATTATAAATTTATAAATTATTATGACCGATTGTAGAATTCAAAATGTTGACGCCATAAGAGATTCAGCAGGCCAAGCTTGTTCGATGCTTAAAATTTTAGCTAATGAAGACAGGTTGATGTTGCTTTGTCAGCTAACACAAGGTGAAAAAAATGTAGGGGAACTTGAGGCAGCCACTAATATTCAGCAACCTACCCTCTCACAGCAGCTAACTATTTTGAGAAAAGATAACATCGTAAACATCCGTAAGGATGGAAAATTTAATTACTACTCCATAGCTTCTGACGAAGTCATCCAAGTGATGCAGACCTTAGGAAGCCTCTATGGATGCAACAAATAATTAAGGGTTAAATATCATGCAAATTACTAAAATAAATGATTTATATAGCGCAACTGGTCAAATAAACATAGATGACCTAGAACAGATCAGTGAGAATGGATTTAAAACGATCATCTGCTTTAGACCACAAGATGAAGATAAAGAAAATCAGCCAAAACAAGACACACTCAAAAAAGAAGCAAAAAAACGAGGAATTGGTTTTGTATCTATACCTGTTATTCCCGGACACGTCACTGATGAAAATATAAATCAATTTAGCAAAGAGTTTAGTCAGAATGATCAACCTATATTAGGCTATTGTAAAAGTGGAGGTCGAGCAAAAAATATTTATCTTGCGTACGAACAGCTTCAAAAGAATCAATCTTAAGTGGATGTTCTCGGTTAAAAAAATTCATTTTCTTGAAGGAAACGCCACTTCCCTATCGGTAAATTAGATAGCTTTACCTTCCCAATCCTTACCCTTTTAAGGCCAATAACTTTCAAACCCACCATTTCACACATTCTTCTGATTTGTCTTTTTTTTCCTTCTTTTAGAATAAATTTGAGTTGATCCTCATTTATCCAGGAAACAATCGCTTTTTTCAATGGTTTGTTATCTAAAGATAAGCCATGGTTTAATAACTCTAATCCGTTTGGAATCAAATTGCCATTTACCCTCACAAGATATTCTTTTTCTATTTCACTGTCTTCCTGGATGATTTTTTTTGCAATTACGCCATCTTCGGTAAGAACTAAAAGTCCTGTTGAGTCAATATCAAGCCTCCCAGCTGGGGCCAACTTAAAAAAAAGTTTATCTAATCTTTCATCGCCAAAAAAATTTTCCTTTAAAATTAAAGAAAGTGAGGATTTATATTTTCCTTCATCATCAGCATGAGAGACAAAACCAATAGGCTTATTTAATAAAATAGTTTTTTTACTTTTCTGAAGCCTGTGACCCTCACCTCTTAATTCAATTTTTTGTTCTGGATTAGCCTTTGCACCCAGTTCAGTAACTTTAATTCCATCCACATACACAAAGCCCAATTCAATAAAATGGTCAGCTTCCCTTCGAGAACATACACCTTGGTTTGACAATAATTTTGATATACGTACTAAAGTCATAATTTGTAATATAAATTAATTTGTTTTTTGTTGACTAACTTCGCCACTAATTAATGTTTCATGGATTCCATTACTTTGTAAAATTTTCAATGCGCCATCGTTTTCTATGTCAACAATCTGGCCAGTAATTATCTCCCCACCACTCTTGATAAAACTTATTGTTTTCCTTTTAAATGCGTTGTAGGACAACCATTCCTCTTTAACAGATAAAAATCCATTACTCTCAAATTCTGATAAAGCGTTTACGATTTCTTTAATTAACATTGCCGATAACTGATTGAGATCTATATCACTATTTAAATATTTTTTTATATTTGTAGCTGGTTGATCAATATTTTTCAGAATATCACTTGATAAGTCATAATTTAATCCAACCCCAATCACTGCTGAGCAACGACTTTCAAGGTCACCTTGAAGCTCAATTAAAACACCAGCAAGTTTAAAATAAGCATCGCCTTCCAAAATTAAAAGGTCATTGGGCCATTTCAAAAATGAATTGATAATCCCTATTTTTTTCATCAGTCTTTGAATAGCGACCCCAACAACCAAACTTAAACCAGACAATCCGGAGGCTCCCTTATTAAATTTCCATAAAATAGACATCGCTAAAGATTCACCCACTGACGCCTGCCAGGATCGACCTCGACGACCTTTACCATTGGTCTGAATATTTGCTAATACAACCGATGCATGAGGCTTTACATTCGCTGATGCATTTAAATATTTATTTGTTGAATCTGTGACGTTAAGTAGTTCTAAATTGATGAACTGATTAAGCTCTCCGAGCTCTCTTTGTATATTTTCAATATTAAAAAAAGATATTTTTTTTGGTAAACGGTAACCCTTTTTTTTTACTGAAAAAATATTTATTCCAAGACTTTTTAATTCTGAAATACTTTTCCAGACAGTTACTCTAGAACATCCCATATCAGCAGCTATTTTTTCTCCTGAATGGAAGTTGCCATCGGATAATATATGGAGCGCTATAAATGGGAGATCGTACTTTTTCATACTAATAAATCATAGCATGCGCTAAGTTAAAAATTTATAAAACGTGTAGAATATCGCATCATGAGTAATGAAAATAAAAATACGGTTCCAACAAATTTTATTCGAAATATTATTGAAAAAAATCTTAAAGCGAATCTCTATGCTAAAAAAAAATGGTCAGGTCAGCCTGGTCCATCATACATCCATAAAGATGCACCAATTGATACTGCTAAAATAAGAACAAGATTTCCACCTGAACCAAATGGGTATCTTCATTTTGGTCATGCAAAAAGTATTATTTTGAATTTTACGCTTGCCCAGGATTTTAATGGACGCTGTCATCTTCGTTTTGATGATACAAATCCTGAAAAGGAAAATAATGAATACGTCAAAAGTATTGTCGATAGTGTGCACTGGCTTGGATATAAATTTGAAGATGAAAATGAAAATAATCTTTACTATGCGAGTAACTACTTTGACTACATGTATGAGGCAGCAAAAGTCCTAATTAATGCAGGCTTAGCTTACGTAGATAAACAGACAGCGGAAGAAATTCGTAATAACCGTGGAACTCTCATAAAGCCTGGCCAGGATTCACCATTTAGAGACCAGTCTGTTGAAGAGAATTTAAAACTTTTTGAAGAAATGAAGAGTGGGAAATATCAAGACGGGGAGATGGTGTTAAGAGCCAAAATTAATATGGCTTCTCCAAACATTAATCTGAGGGACCCTGCTATATATCGAATTCGACATGTATCTCACCACAATACAGGAGATAAGTGGTGCATATACCCAATGTATACTTTTGCTCACCCTATTGAAGATGCTTTAGAGAAAATAACACACTCAATCTGTACATTAGAATTTGAAGATCAAAGACCTTTTTATGAATGGGTGTTGAAAAAATTAGCTGAATTTAATTTTTTAGAAAAACCTCTGCCAAAACAACATGAGTTCTCTCGTTTAAATTTAAGTCACGTGGTTCTATCAAAACGCAAACTTATTCAATTAGTTGAAGAAAATCATGTAAATGGATGGGATGACCCAAGGATGCCAACTTTGGTTGGAGCAAAACGCAGAGGGTATCATCCCAAAGGGTTTAGATTATTTATGGACCGAATTGGGGTATCCAAGTCTGACTCAGTGATTGACTATCAAACTTTTGAAGATTCAATGCGTGAAGTTTTAAATGAGGAATGTAACCGTAAAATTGCTGTTCTTAATCCTATTAAATTGATTATTGAGAATTTTGATGAAAATCATACTGAAATTTGCACGGTACCTAACCATCCACAAAAACCTGAAGAGGGGACTAGAGAAGTCAAGTTAACTAAAGAATTATGGATCGAAGGTGAAGATTTTGAAATTAATCCACCACCAAAATACTTTAGATTGTTTCCTGGAAATAAGGTGCGCTTAAGATATGGTTTCGTTATTGAATGTACGGACTACAAACTTGATGATGATGGAAATGTGTCTACCGTTTTTTGTAAATATTTTCCAGAAACCAAATCTGGAACTGCCGGCAGTGATGCAGTTAAAGTAAAGGGCAATATTCACTGGTTATCAACAAAATTTTCTAAACCCATCACCATAAGAAACTATGATCGTTTGTTTTTATCTGAAAATCCTAATGAATTTGATAACTTCCTTGATGATATTAATCAATCCTCGATAGAAACTAATTCCGCCTATTGTGAAGAAAGTATTTCAGATGTCCAAACTGGAGAACAATTTCAATTCGAGCGACATGGATACTATATAGTTGATCCGGATAGCTATGCATATGAAATAATCTTTAACCGAACCGCGACACTCAGGGATACCTGGCAAAAGTAATCTTAATCTTAGGCAAAAAAAAACCCAAACACTTGTTTGGGTTTTTTTATATATAAAAGTTTGGCGGTGTCCTACATTCGCATGAAAAAGATCACACTATTATCGGCGCTGAATCGTTTCACTGTCCTGTTCGAAATGGGAAGGAGTGGTTCCAACTCGCTATGTCCGCCAAACAAACTGTTAAGCCTTAAGGCTCGAATCTGTTTGATGTTTTTAACAAAAGAAAGAAGTAAGTTGTAAATTGTAGTGCTTTAGATCTACAACTTTAAGATTTAAAGTTATAGGATCAAGCCTCACGAGCAATTAGTATCAGTTAGCTTCATGCATTACTGCACTTCCACACCTGACCTATCAACGTCCTGGTCTAGAACGACTCTTGAGTGCACTTAAAGTGCAAGGGAAGTCTTATCTTAAGGCAAGTTTCACGCTTAGATGCTTTCAGCGTTTATCTTTTCCAGATTTAGCTACCCGGCTATGCTACTGGCGTAACAACCGGTCCACCAGAGATCTGTCCATTCCGGTCCTCTCGTACTAGGAACAGCCCCCTTCAAACTTCCAACGCCCACGGCAGATAGGGACCAAACTGTCTCACGACGTTTTAAACCCAGCTCACGTACCACTTTAAATGGCGAACAGCCATACCCTTGGGACCGACTACAGCCCCAGGATGTGATGAGCCGACATCGAGGTGCCAAACTCCCCCGTCGATATGAACTCTTGGGAGGAATCAGCCTGTTATCCCCAGAGTACCTTTTATCCGTTGAGCGATGGCCCTTCCATACAGAACCACCGGATCACTATGACCTGCTTTCGCACCTGCTCGACCTGTCCGTCTCGCAGTCAAGCAACCTTATGCCATTGCACTAAAAGTACGATTTCCGACCGTACCTAGGTTACCTTCGCACTCCTCCGTTACTCTTTGGGAGGAGACCGCCCCAGTCAAACTACCCACCATACACGGTCCCCGATCCCGATAAGGGATCTGGGTTAGAACTCCAACAACATCAGGGTGGTATTTCAAGGGTGACTCCACACAATCTGGCGACTGCGCTTCAAAGTCTCCCACCTATCCTACACAAATCTTGTCAAAGTCCAATGTAAAGCTATAGTAAAGGTTCATGGGGTCTTTCCGTCTAACCGCGGGTAGATTGCATCTTCACAACCATTTCAACTTCGCTGAGTCTCTAGAGGAGACAGTGTGGCCATCGTTACGCCATTCGTGCGGGTCGGAACTTACCCGACAAGGAATTTCGCTACCTTAGGACCGTTATAGTTACGGCCGCCGTTTACCGGGGCTTCAATCAAGAGCTTGCACCCCATCATTTAACCTTCCGGCACCGGGCAGGCGTCACACCGTATACGTCCACTTTCGTGTTTGCACAGTGCTATGTTTTTATTAAACAGTCGCAGCCACCTATTCACTGCAACCCCGTCGGCCTACACATGTAAAATGTTTCAACCTAATAGGGCGTACCTTATCCCGAAGTTACGGTACCAATTTGCCGAGTTCCTTCTCCAGAGTTCTCTCAAGCGCCTTAGAATTCTCATCCTGCCCACCTGTGTTGGTTTGCGGTACGGTTTCAATTTAACTGAAGCTTAGTGGCTTTTCTTGGAAGCATGGTATCAATCACTTCATGAACAAAAGTTCACTCGTCATCACGCCTTGGTATTGACTCTCCGGATTTGCCTAAAGAATCTACCTACACGCTTAAACCTAGATATCCGTCACTAGGCTGACCTAACCTTCTCCGTCCCCACGTCGCATTAAATTGAAGTACAGAAATATTAATCTGTTTCCCATCGGTTACGCATTTCTGCCTCACCTTAGGGGCCGACTCACCCTGCGCCGATTAGCGTTGCACAGGAAACCTTGGGCTTTCGGCGAGTGTGCCTTTCACACACTTTATCGCTACTCATGTCAGCATTCGCACTTCTGATACCTCCAGCATTCCTCACGGAACACCTTCGCAGGCCTACAGAACGCTCTCCTACCATGCATATAAATATGCATCCACAGCTTCGGTTATGTGCTTAGCCCCGTTACATCTTCCGCGCGAGACGACTCGACCAGTGAGCTGTTACGCTTTCTTTAAAGGGTGGCTGCTTCTAAGCCAACCTCCTGGCTGTCTGTGCCTTCTCACTTCGTTTACCACTTAGCACATCATTAGGGACCTTAGCTGGTGGTCTGGGTTGTTTCCCTTTTGACACCGGACGTTAGCACCCGATGTCTGTCTCCCGTGATTGAACTTGCCGGTATTCGGAGTTTGCAATGGTTTGGTAAGCTCTTATGAGCCCCCTAGCCATAACAGTGCTCTACCCCCAGCAGTTATACACGAGGCACTACCTAAATAGTTTTCGGAGAGAACCAGCTATCTCCAAGTTTGTTTAGCCTTTCACCCCTATCCACAGCTCATCCCCAAATTTTTCAACATTTGTGGGTTCGGACCTCCAGTACGTGTTACCGCACCTTCATCCTGGCCATGGATAGATCACTTGGTTTCGGGTCTACACCCAGTAACTAAGTCGCCCTATTAGGACTCGCTTTCGCTACGCCTCCCCTATCGGTTAAGCTTGCTACTGAATGTAAGTCGCTGACCCATTATACAAAAGGTACGCAGTCACCCCGAAGGGCTCCTACTGTTTGTATGCATATGATTTCAGAATCTATTTCACTCCCCTCCCGGGGTTCTTTTCACCTTTCCCTCACGGTACTAGTTCACTATCGGTCGATTACGAGTATTTAGCCTTGGAGGATGGTCCCCCCATGTTCAGACAAGATTTCACGTGTCCCGTCCTACTTGTCGTTACCCTAGTTCCACTTGCGGGCTTTCGTATACGGGGCTATCACCCTCTACGGCTGGACTTTCCATTCCATTCTACTAACGCGCAAGCTAAAAGTAACAGGCTGTTCCGGTTTCGCTCGCCACTACTTCCGGAATCTCGGTTGATTTCTTTTCCTCGAGTTACTTAGATGTTTCAGTTTACTCGGTTCGCTTCACATCTCCTATGTATTCAGAGATGGATACCCTAAAAAGGGTGGGTTTCCCCATTCGGACACTCCCGGATCAAAGTTTATTTGCCAACTCCCCGAGAATTTTCGCAGACTATCGCGTCCTTCATCGCCTGTAATCGCCAAGGCATCCGCCATATGCACTTATTCACTTGATCCTATAACATTAAAACCTAAATTTCTTTGTTATAAGATTATTTTTTCTAAAGCAACTTTTAATAAAACTCAATTTATAGAATAACTACAAATCTCAGTGTTAAAAAAGTTTGATTACTACAATCTTACCCAATGAAATCATAATCTCATCACAATCTTATGATTTCAAGTCTTACTTCTTCCAAATTGTTAAAGAACATACTAGCTATAAAAGCCAGACTCAAGAACACAAAAACGCTCTTGAGTCTAACCTCTAATACAAAGAAAATGGTGGAGGATGACGGGATCGAACCGACGACCCCCTGCTTGCAAAGCAGGTGCTCTCCCAGCTGAGCTAATCCCCCAAAATATATAATTGGTGGGTCTGGTTGGGCTCGAACCAACGACCCCCGCCTTATCAAGACGGTGCTCTAACCAGCTGAGCTACAGACCCCTCTCGATAGGGCCAATTTACCTTTGATCGCTTAACAACTGATAAGTGTGAGCACTTAGAGAAGAGGATTCTCTAGAAAGGAGGTGATCCAGCCGCACCTTCCGATACGGCTACCTTGTTACGACTTCACCCCAGTCATGAATCCTACCGTGGTAATCGTCCCCCTTACGGTCAGACTAACTACTTCTGGTAAAACCCACTCCCATGGTGTGACGGGCGGTGTGTACAAGGCCCGGGAACGTATTCACCGCGACATTCTGATCCGCGATTACTAGCGATTCCGACTTCATGCTGTCGAGTTGCAGACAACAATCCGGACTACGATCGGTTTTCTGAGATTAGCACCCCCTCGCGGGTTAGCAGCCCTCTGTACCGACCATTGTATTACGTGTGAAGCCCTGGCCATAAGGGCCATGAGGACTTGACGTCATCCCCACCTTCCTCCGGTTTGTCACCGGCAGTCCCATTAAAGTGCCCAACTAAATGATGGCAATTAATGGCAAGGGTTGCGCTCGTTGCGGGACTTAACCCAACATCTCACGACACGAGCTGACGACAGCCATGCAGCACCTGTGTTACCGTTCTCTTACGAGCACTAAAGCATCTCTGCTAAATTCGGTACATGTCAAGGCCAGGTAAGGTTTTTCGCGTTGCATCGAATTAATCCACATAATCCACCGCTTGTGCGGGCCCCCGTCAATTCCTTTGAGTTTTAATCTTGCGACCGTACTCCCCAGGCGGTCAACTTCACGCGTTAGCTACGTTACTCATGGATCTTACTCCACCAACAACTAGTTGACATCGTTTAGGGCGTGGACTACCAGGGTATCTAATCCTGTTCGCTCCCCACGCTTTCGTGCATGAGCGTCAGTGTTATCCCAGGGGGCTGCCTTCGCCATTGGTATTCCTCCACATCTCTACGCATTTCACTGCTACACGTGGAATTCTACCCCCCTCTGACACACTCTAGTCTTGTAGTTTCAAACGCAGTTCCCAAGTTAAGCTCGGGGATTTCACATCTGACTTACAAAACCGCCTGCGCACGCTTTACGCCCAGTAATTCCGATTAACGCTCGCACCCTACGTATTACCGCGGCTGCTGGCACGTAGTTAGCCGGTGCTTCTTCTAAAGTTACCGTCATACTTATAACATATTACGAAATAAGTTTTCTTCACTTTCGAAAGAGCTTTACAACCCGAAGGCCTTCTTCACTCACGCGGGATGGCTGGATCAGGGTTTCCCCCATTGTCCAAAATTCCCCACTGCTGCCTCCCGTAGGAGTCTGGACCGTGTCTCAGTTCCAGTGTGGCTGATCGTCCTCTCAGACCAGCTACTGATCGTTGCCTTGGTAGGCTTTTACCCCACCAACAAGCTAATCAGATATCGGCCGCTCCAATAACGCAAGGTCCTAAGATCCCCTGCTTTCACCCGTAGGTCGTATGCGGTATTAGCTAACCTTTCGGCTAGTTATTCCCCATTACTGGGCACGTTCCGATATATTACTCACCCGTTCGCCACTCGCCATCAGAGAGCAAGCTCTCTATGCTGCCGTTCGACTTGCATGTGTAAAGCATCCCGCCAGCGTTCAATCTGAGCCAGGATCAAACTCTTCAGTTTAATCTTGTCTATTACTAAACTTTCCCGAAAGAAAGTTAGATAAATCGCTTTGTGCTTTAAAAAACTCAAATTCATTCACAAGGTTTATTAGCTAAAAGCTAATGTGGTCTTGTTCACAAATTTGTGTGTAAGCACTATATTTTTTGAGTGTGATTGTAAACAATCACTGCCTCGTTCAATAAGTACCCACACTTATCAGTTGCATATTGTTAAAGATCATTTCGATTGGTTGCGGGGACAGGATTTGAACCTGTGACCTTCGGGTTATGAGCCCGACGAGCTGCCAGACTGCTCCACCCCGCGATCGAATAAATCACCACCAAATTATCTAATTTTCTGAGTGATTTTGGCACCAGTAGTGCCAAAGAAGCGAAACTATATCAGGTTTAAATTACCCTTGTCAAACACTTTTTCGCTATTTATTATTATTTTTTGTAAATAATTTGTAACAGAGTAAAAAAACATTAAATAAGGAATTTATTGACCTTATTTACATACCCAATTGGGTCGTCTAATTGACCCCCTTCAGCTAAAATTGCTTGATCTAAAATAACCGATGAATAATCGTTAAATAATTGATTTTCTTCAATATTTTCAAGTTTTTTGATAAGCTCGTGATTTGGATTCACCTCCAAAATTGGTTTATTTTCGGGCGTGCTTTGTCCAGCTGCCTTTAAAATACGTTCCAAATTACCTGAAATATCATGTTCACCAACAACTAAACATGCCGGAGAATTGGTTAGACGATGCGTTACTTTCACCTCTTTTACTTTGTCTCCTAGAGATTTCTTGATTTTTTCAACAATATTCTTCGACTCTTTCTCAATTTTTTCTTTTTCTGCTTTTTGTTCTTCAGTATCTAATTTACCAAGGTCAAGATCACCCTTCGCAATAGATTGAAGCTTTTTGCCATCAAATTCATTTAAGCTCGAGACTAACCATTCATCCACACGATCACTTAACAGAAGTACTTCAATATTTTTTTGTTTGAAAATTTCCAAATGTGGGCTATTTTTTGCTGCCTGATGAGAGTCTGCAGTTATGTAGTAAATCGACTCTTGCTCTTTTGGCATATTTTTAATGTAGCTTTCAAAGCTCACCAATTGCTCATCTGTGTTCGACGAAGCAAATCGTAATAACTTAGCAATGCTTTCTTTATTTGCAAAATCTTCTGCAGGTCCTTCTTTTAAAACTTTACCAAATTCATTCCAGAAACTTTGATATTTTTCTGGCTCTTTTTCAGACATTGTTTGTAAAGATGAGAGTACTCTTTTGGTCACACCCGATTTTATTGAATCCACTAGAGGTGAGTCTTGAAGGATTTCCCTGGATACATTCAAAGATAAATCTTGGGAATCAATTACGCCTTTAACAAATCGTAAATACTGCGGTATCAATTTTTCATTTGCGTCCATCACAAAAACTTTACGGACATATAACTTGATGGAATTGTTATTTTCACGATCATACAAATCAAATGGAGCCTTTTTTGGGAGATAAAGTAGTGAAGTGTATTCTGTTTTCCCTTCTACACGGTTGTGATAGTAAGCCAACGGTTCCTCAGAGTCATAAGACAAAGATTTATAAAACTCCTCATACTCTTTTTGTTTAATTTCGCTTTTGGCTCTTGTCCAAATCGCATTCGTGTTATTGATAGTTTCTAATTCTTCTAATTTCACCAATTCATCTTTTTTCATGTCAGCTTTGTACATCTGAATTGGAATGGAAATATGATCAGAGTATTTTCTTATAATTGATTGCAGTCGCCACGCATCTGTAAACTCCTTCTCATCGTCCTTTAGTTTAAGAACAACCGAGGTTCCTCTAGATTCTTTTTCTATTTCTTTAATCGTAAATTCACCATCCGCTTGCGATGACCAGCTATAAGCTTGCGAGTTTCCAGCTTTTCTCGTTTGCACAGTCACTTCTTTGGCAATAATAAAAGAAGAGTAAAAACCTACTCCAAACTGACCAATTAAGTTTGCATCTTTTTTGTTATCCCCAGACATGTTCGCCAAAAACTCTTTCGTTCCTGAGCGAGCGATAGTGCCTAAGTTATTGACCAAGTCATCACGATCCATACCGATGCCATTATCTGTGATAGTTAATGTGTTTGCTTTCGAATCAAAATCAACAACAACCTTGAGATCAGAATCTCCTTCGTATAGCTTGTCGTTGTCTAATGCCTCAAATCGTAATTTATCAGTAGCATCGCTGGCATTGGATATCAACTCCCTAATCGCAATTTCCTTGTTGCTGTATAGAGAGTGGATCATAAGATTTAATAATTGTTTTACTTCCGTTTGAAAATTAAGTTTTTCTGATTTAGCCATAAGTTATTGATAATAATTGTTTATAAAGAAATTAAATGGGGTTAAGTTGAATTATTTCAAGCTTTTAAGATAATTTTTTGAGCTTCTGAGGCTAAATAAAAACCCATCGTTGCGGTCACCATTACTGATGAGCCATAGCCTGCACAATTTAAATTGCTTTCAACATTGTCGCATTGCTGAGGTTTTATAATCTGCTCATCTGAAAAGATCGCTATTACCTTGGATTTTTTCTTACCTGTGTGTTTTTTCTTAAACTCTTTTCTTACTTTTGCAAGCAACGGATCGCCATAAGTATTTAATAAATCTTTGACTTTGATTTTTTCTGGATTCAGCCTCCCGCCTGCAGAGCCAGAAATAACCAGGTTTATTTTTTTTTCTGAACAATATTCTGCTAATGCGCATTTGACTTTAACTTGATCGATGGCGTCAACAACGACATTATGCTCTTCATGTATCAAGGAAGATAAATTATCAACAGATAAAAAATCGTCAATTAGAATTAATTCGCAATTTGAATTAATGCTCTGAATTCGATCACTCAACGCTTGAAGTTTGGACTGGCCAATATTTTCTTCTGTTGCTTGGATCTGTCTGTTAATATTAGAAGCGACGATATGATCCATATCAATAAGGGTTAATTTTCCTATTCCGCTTCTAACCAAAGCTTCTGCAACCCAAGATCCAACCCCTCCAAGACCAATTAAACATGCATGGCTATTGGCTAGTTTTTCTTGCCCGTGCTTTCCAATTAGATTTTCAAGGCTTAAAAATGTATCAGAGGTCATTGTCAGGCTTCTAGAACAACAAAAGCGCTGGCGATATTTTTTTCATCGGAAATGCTCAAGTGGCATTTATTAATTTTTTTTTGATCTAGAAATTTTGATATCTCAGCATTAAATTTAAAAAAAGGAGCACCTAGGTCGTTGTGTTCAACCTCAATTCCATGAAAACTAATGGGATCTCGAAAACCTAAACCCAAGGCTTTGGCAACCGCCTCCTTAGCTGCAAACCTTTTGGCCAAAAAATGAGCCGGGGCATTGCTTATCTGAAAAGCCTCATACTCTTTTTTTGATAGGATTTTTTTTGCGAACCGATTATTAAATTTGCTAAATATTTTTTCAATGCGCTGTATTTCAACAATGTCGGTTCCAATGCCAAAAATCATAATGGCTTCCTTATTAAGGATTTCATCTTAGTGATGGCTTGTTCCCATCCCAGAAAAAGAGCTTCTGCCACGATAGCATGTCCAATGTTTAGCTCGTTAATTTCTTTAATTTTTGCAATTGCGGATACATTATCATAATTCAATCCATGGCCAGCATTGACCACTAAGCCCTGTTTATAAGCATAGGATGCAATATTTTGTATATTAATTAGTTCATTACCCTGCTCTTCATTAATCGTGTCTGCATAATGTCCTGTATGCAGTTCAATTACAGGTGCTTGGAGTTCTAAAGCTTGATCAATGGAATCTTTATCAGGCGCTATAAATAAAGAAACGCGGATTCCGTTTTTAGCTAACTCACCAATAAAAGTTTTTAAATAATTAAAATTGGAATTGAGATTTAACCCTCCCTCAGTCGTTCTCTCTTCACGCCTCTCAGGAACCAAGCAAATATCTTCAGGCATTACCTGTAATGCAATTTCTAACATTTCGTCCGTTGCTGCCATTTCAAGATTCATTTTGGTTTTAATTACAGGTCTCAGGTTAAATAAGTCTTGATCTTGCATATGACGTCGATCTTCTCGAAGATGAAGGGTGATGCTGTCTGCCCCAGCCAATTCGGCTAGCTGTGTTGCTTTGACGATGTCAGGATACGATGTTCCCCTGGCCTGCCGGATCGTTGCTATATGGTCTATGTTCACACCTAATTTCATTCAATTACCTATCATTTGTTAAAAAAAGTTCTTTGCTTTTTACTAGATCATGCCCGGTATAAAAGCGCATCAGGTACCTCATCAATAATTTACTTTCCTTTAAAGTATTCAAATGAGAATAGTCATTATTATGCATATCCATCAGAGTCTGACCAATAATTTTTACTCCGTTGGTAGATGCATCTGGCAGTGATGCCCCATACTCGGCTTCATAGTAATAAAATTTCTTAGGATTAATTGGGTTTCCATTTTCATCTTCATCGAGCTTTACTTTATAGCCTAGCTCCTCAAGAAGTTTTAGCTCAAATACCCTCAGTAAACTTTCATAACCATTATTTAAAGAAAGCTCTTCTAGTTGTTGATGATAGAAATGAAAAAAATTATTTGAAGACTCATCTTTTGGTAGGAGTTTCATGATCAACTCATTCATATAAAAACCACATATCAGTGCTTGGTTTTTAAGTCCTAAATATTTAGAGTTCCATTCAACGTTATATAAAGTTTTTAGCTCACTCACATTCGACCAAGTCGCCTGAATCATCTGAAATGGTTGTAAATAACCCCTTAGTAAAGATCTTGGTCGCCTAGCGCCTTTAGCCAGCAGCGATATTCGACCAAAGTTTTCAGACAAAGCCTCAACAATTAAACTGGTTTCTTTAAATGGATAGGTATGAAGAATATAAATATTATGGTCTTCAACGCGTTTCACATTAAATCCCTAAAGACTTCAAAGCCCTGGCATCGTCATACCAATTTTTTTGGACCTTAACCCAAATCTCTAACCAAATTTTGGACTGAAATAATTTTTCCATATCCCTCCTAGACTCAGTTGAGATTCTTTTTAACTTTTCACCATCTTTCCCGATAACCACAGGTTTTTGGCTGTCTTTATCAACAAGTATGGTTCCGAAAATTCGGCGAAGATTATCTTTATGCTCGAAGTTTTCAATCTCCACTGCAACAGAATATGGAAGCTCATCGCCAGTTAAGCGAAAAATCTTCTCACGAATAATTTCAGCAGCTAAAAATCTCTCATTCTTATCGGTGATGTCATCAACATCAAAGATAAAATCTTGTACTGGTAAAAATTCTGCAATTTCTTGCAAAATAATCTTTTGGTTGTCTTTCAATTTTATTGATGCGGGGATGATTTTTTTAAAAATTTGTAATTCTGAGTTAATGTTAATTAATTCAAGGATTTTATTTTTATTTTTGACTCGATCAATTTTATTTATTAAATTTACAACAGGAGTGTCATTAGGGATCATCTTTACTAACTCAATTTCAATCTCATTTAATGTCTTTGGTTCAGACATAAAAATGACAACATCCACATCATGGAAAACTGAAGTCACAGACTTATTCATTCTTTTGTTCATTTGATTCAAAAATTTTTGTTGGTATCCTGGTGTGTCAACAAAAATGAATTGAATATTTTTTTCGGAATGAATGCCTAAAATTTGATTTCTTGTGGTCTGTGCTTTTCTTGATGTAATTGATAATTTTTGACCTAAGATAAAATTAAGCAAAGTTGATTTACCAACATTGGGCTGGCCTATGATAGCAATCTTCCCGCATTTTTTTTTGGTCATAAAACTTTTTCTTTGACTAAAGGCAGAGCTATAGTGGCCGCCTCTTGCTCAGCAGCACGTCTTGAAGAGCCTAGGGCCTCGGTTACTATAGACAATTGCGCAATATTGCATTTCACTACAAATTCTTGTGCATGAGCCTCACCTTTGATGTCTGCCACTTCATATTTGGGAAGCATTAATTTTTTAGATTGTAATAATTCCTGCAATGATGTTTTGGGGTCTTTATCAATTTTTGCTGGATTAATTTCGTTTAACCAGTTTTGAAAATGTTGATGGATGAATGTTTGAGCTGGCCCTAGACCGCCATCCAAATAAAGAGCGCCAATAATAGCCTCAAATGTGTCTGCCAAAATTGAAGGGCGTCTCCAGCCTGCACTTTTGAGTTCTCCTTCACCTAGAAAAATAAAGTCGCCTAATTTAATTTTGGATGCAATTTCTGCAAGCGTACCCGATTTTACTAGAGACGCTCTGAGTCGACTTAAATCTCCCTCAGGGATGTTTGGAAATTTTTTAAACAATGACTCTGCAATTGTAAAATTCAGAATACTATCGCCTAAGAATTCTAGGCGCTCATTATTTTCACCGTCGAAACTTCGATGTGTCAGTGATTTTTGAAGAAGATTAATATCTTTAAATTTATACTGAAGCAAATCTTCAAGCTGTTTAACAATTAAATCATCCATTAATTTATCCAGTTTCCAATTCGATTTGGTTCAGAAAAGTTTAACCAGATCACAAAAGCTTTTCCAACCAATAGTTCATCAGGGACAAAACCCCAGACACGACTATCAGATGAATTATCTCTATTATCCCCCATGGCAAAATAATGTCCATCTGGGACAACAAATTCAACACTCTCAGAAGGAATATCATGAATTAATATTGAATGGCTATACTCTCCATGATCTTCTACAAATTCCTTGGCAGATACTTCTAAATCTTGTTTTAAACTGTATTTGTAGATACTAGTATATGTCTGAGAAATTGCAACATCATTAACAAATAATTTCTTATTTTCATACCTAATGTTATCCCCAGGAAGTCCGATCACCCTCTTAATATAATCAATGCTGGGGTCTTTTGGATAGTGGAACACGAATACATCACCTCGCTGAGGAGATCCTGTTTCAAAAATTAACTTGTTGAACACAGGCAATCTCAGTCCGTAAGAAAATTTATTAACAGCAATAAAATCACCAGCAATTAAAGTTGGCATCATTGACCCAGAAGGAATTTTAAATGGTTCAACAATAAATGTTCGAATGACAAAAACAAGCAAAAGGATTGGGAAAAATTCTTTCGCTACTTTTATGATCTTCGAAAGAGCTTTGTTGTTATGTTGATTTGAGGATTTAAAAAACAAATCAAAGAAGTAAATTAACCCTGTGAAAAAAGTTGAGATCATCAAAATTAGAGCAAAAATCATTTATCATCCACCTTTAAAATTGCTAAAAAAGCTTCTTGAGGAATTTCTACATTTCCGACTTGCTTCATTCGCTTTTTCCCCTCTTTTTGTTTTTCAAGCAACTTTCTTTTTCTTGAAACATCTCCGCCATAGCATTTAGCAAGGACATTTTTTCGCATTGCTTTAACCGTCTCTCTCGAGATTATGTTTGCACCAATCGCAGCTTGAATAGCAACATCAAACATTTGGCGTGGTATCAATTCTCTCATTTTAGCAGCTAGATCACGGCCACGAAATTTACTATTTAAGCGGTGCACAATCGTTGAGAGGGCATCCACCCGCTCACCATTAACCAAGATATCAAGCTTCACTAAATCTGAACCTCTGAACTCAAGAAAATCATAATCCATGGATGCATAACCTCTTGAAACTGATTTGAGTTTGTCAAAAAAATCTAAGACAACTTCATTTAAAGGTATTTCATATGTGAGCATTACTTGCCTACCCAAATATTGCATATTTTTCTGAATACCTCTTTTTTCATTTGCCAAAGTCATAACAGGCCCTACATAGTCCTGAGGCAGAAGAACATTAAGAGTAATAATGGGTTCACGAATTTCCTCAATGGTCGATAAATCTGGAAGTTTTGATGGATTTTCAATCTGTTCAACTTCGCCATTTTTTAACAACAGCTCGTACACAACTGTTGGCGCAGTAGTAATGAGCTCCATCTCGTATTCTCGCTCAAGTCGTTCCTGGATGATATCCATGTGGAGTAACCCAAGAAAGCCACAACGAAAACCAAACCCAAGGGCGCTTGAGTTTTCTGGCTCGAAATTTAAGGATGAATCGTTTAAGCTTAATTTTTCAAGAGAAGTTCTTAAAGCCTCAAACTGATTTGACTCTACGGGATATAAACCTGCAAATACTTGCGGCTTAATCTCACGAAAGCCAGGAAGTGGTTTTTTTGCTGGATTTTGAGTCCCTGTGATCGTATCCCCTACTTTTGCCGTTGCTAATTCTTTTATGCCTGCAATAACAAACCCCACTTCACCCGCTACTAACTTGTCTTGAATGAGAGGTTTAGGGGTAAAAATACCAATCTGATCAGCAGCATAATTTCTTCCAGACGACATTAAGGTAACTTTGTCTTTAGTTGCCAGAGAGCCTTCCACAATTCTAACTAGCATGACCACGCCAACATAATTATCAAACCATGCGTCAATAATTAATGCTTGCAGCGGGTTGTTTGGGTCTCCCTTTGGAGCCGGGACAAAACTTACAATCTCCTCTAATATATCAGGAATGCCTAAACCTGTTTTTGCAGAGCAAGGGATAGCGTCAGTCGCATCAATACCAATAACATCCTCAATTTCTGTTTTAACACGCTCTTGATCAGCTGAAGCTAAATCAATTTTATTTAATACGGTAAACACCTCAACATTTTGATCTAAGGCTGTATAGCAATTGGCTACTGTCTGCGCCTCCACTCCTTGTGAGGCATCAACAACCAATAAACCCCCCTCACATGCAGCTAATGAGCGGCTAACTTCATATGTAAAGTCAACATGTCCAGGGGTGTCGATTAAATTCAAGATATATTCTTGATTGTCTTTTGCTTTATATTTTAATGTAACTGTCTGGGCTTTGATCGTAATGCCACGCTCACGCTCAAGATCCATAGAGTCTAAAACTTGATCATCCATTTCTCTATCAGCTAAACCCCCACATGACTGAATTAATCGGTCAGCTAAAGTCGATTTGCCATGATCAATATGGGCGATTATTGAAAAATTTCTTATATTTTTTTGCATGTACGGCTCTTACATTAAATAAAGAAAGGCGCCAAAGCGCCTTCCATCCAACGTGATTCTACCTGATCCAAGTTTAATTGGTTATTTTTATTGGGACATACAGGGTATCTCCATTTCTGTATATCAATAAGGCAATTGTTTTTCCTTTTTTAACTTTCTTTAGGTCTTGGTTAAAAGATTGAACGGAGCTTACTGGATTATTATTTAAACCTAATATCACATCACCTTTTCTTATACCTGCGTTTAAAGCAGCATCAGCGACATCTAATACAAGCACCCCTGCACTCTCTTTAA